>JBMYMN010000009.1:0-29807 GCA_049597355.1 Luteolibacter sp. | reverse complement strand
CTCTCGGTGGAATCAGCCGTCTGGTCGATATGGGGGTAGAGCCCTTTCTGGTCTCTGCTGCCGTGCGCGCCTTCCTTGCCCAGCGTCTGGTGCGTCGTCTTTGTCCGCATTGCAAAGTGCCGCGTGAGCTCTCCGCGTCTGATAAGGATGAGCTCGGTATCCCAGCCGAGATTCCCGGCCAAGCCTATAGCGCGGGTTCCTGCGATCGTTGCCGCGGCACGGGCTTTGCAGGGCGTCTTGCCATCTACGAGGTCGCTCTCGTTACCGATGCAATGCAGGATCTGGTAGCTCATGGAGCGCCCGCCGCCCGAATTCGGGAGCAGGCCATCGCAGACGGATACGTGCCGATGCGCACATACGGTTGGCACAAGGCGCTTCAGGGAGAGACCACGATCGAGGAAGTGATATCGGTGACCTCTACCGACCACGGTTAACGGATCGACAATGGCAATTTTCACCTACAAAGCGCTTAGCACCAGCGGATCGGTTACCACCGGCGAGCTCGATGCATTGGATCGCAATGAGGCGCTGCGCCGCCTCGAGCGAAAGGGCTTGCAACCGGTTCAACTCAGGCAGAGTAGTAGCGATTCCTCGACCAGTATTTCTAGCAAGGCTGGCAACAAGGCCACCGCCCAGCGAGGTGCTTCCAAGGCAGCGGTGCATGCCGATGACTTTGATGAGGGGCCAGTCAAACTCAAGCGAGCGGAAGTGGTGCTTTTTACCGAGGAGCTTTCCGATATGCTCGGTGCGGGTCTCCAACTCGAGCCTGCCCTCAAGGCGATGGAGGGTCGTCAAGAGCTCGGCAACCTCAAGGAGGTGTCATACAAGATTCGCCAGATCGTGCGCGACGGCAGCAACTTCTCCACCGCTCTGCGCCGTGTTAGCCCGAGTTTTGGTCCCCTCTATTGTTCGCTGGCAGCCGCTGGTGAGGCCTCTGGTGCTCTCGATACCATTCTCAAACGCCAAGCCCATTATCTCAAGACCCTCGCTGAGCTCCGCTCACGTCTGATTCTTGCCATGATCTATCCCTCGCTGTTGGTAGCGGCAGGTATAGGTCTGTCCATCGTCTGTGTGACAGTGCTCATCCCCCAGTTGCTCTCACTCATGGAAAGCACACCCGGTAGTACACCCAAGCTGGGTATCGTGATTCTGATGGGACTGTCCAATTTCCTGACCAAGTGGTGGTTGGCCATCCTGTTGGCGGTGGTGGCTGTCGCCATATTCTTCAAGGCCTGGCTGGACAACCCGGCAAATAGACCCGCTTGGGATAGGATCAAGCTGCGCCTACCTCTATTTGGGCGTGTCATTTCAGCTCGCTTCTATGTTCAGTTTCTCGAAACGATGGCGAACTTGGTGGCTAACGGATTGCCATTGTTGCGGGCGTTGGAGCTATCCAGGGACGCCACCGAGAACACTGAGTTGCGTGGACATATGAGCAGGGTTATCGACCAAGTGGGTGATGGCCGGGCCTTTTCGCGGGCTTTGGTGCGCACCGGCGTATTTCCTGCTCTTTTGGTCGATATGGTCTCGGTGGGTGAGCGCACCGGTAAAATCGAGCAATCTCTGCGACGTGCTGCGGAGCGCTTTGATCGGGAACTGGATAACAGCCTGCAACGAGTGATGGCTTTGATTACGCCAGCGGTCCTCATTGTGATTGCCGCGCTGGTTGGCGTGATGGCCTACATGATCATCATGTCCATTCTCCAGACCCTTTCGAGTATGTCTTGATTCTGTGTCTGCTCCAACCTAGAAGCATCCTTCATGACCAAGTCTCAAATCGAATTCAGCTGTAAGGCACTTGTGGTTGCGTTGGTATTGACCTTCATCTGGACCTGCACTCGTGTGCTCTCCATGCTCGGCCTGCTGTAAGCCAATCCCTGCGTTGTTTTTTAGTTACAGGTAGTAACAACTTTTTTCATCGTGCCTGGGGCCAGACTCAACTAAGCTGGGTCAGATATATCGCTTCAGCAGGAATGGCGGCAGCGCAAGTGCCTGCAGGCTTGCAGAAGAGCGCAAGAGATTTACCGCCAGTCGACTTCAATCTCGGTGAACCCGCCAGCCTTGTCGTCGAATTTCAAATGCCCGTGTTCAAGCGCATACTCGTGCACACACTTGGTTACCTTCACGTCATAGGCACAATATTCCGCGATCTTGCGTAATGGCTCGAAGTTGCCACTTTTTTTATGCTCTTGCCACCATCGCAACGCATCCAGGCCGTCTCCAGTCTTGCCCATACCCAATGAGGCTGAGGCCACCGAATCGAGTTTGAGCCGGAATCCCAGCTTTTTCTCGAGGTCGAGCATCATGTCGAGGTTCAGAGTCTGGTCGGCTAATGTGTGGAAGACGTAGGGCTGAAGCACGGGATAGTCGAACTGGATGTGGTTCCATCCAACTACGACATCGGCCCTGAGGAGTTCGTTGGCCAGATCCTCCATTTCACTCTCCGGATAGATTTCGTAAGTGCCGCGTGCCGTGCTGTAAGTCACAGCTACCGATACACCCATCTTGTCTTTGTTGGCAAAGCCGCCGACATCACCAAAGCTGCGCTGGGTTTCGAGGTCGAAATAGACAATGTTTTTGTCAGCCACGAGACATGGATAGCCTCTACAGACCGGGGTCACAAGTCTTGCGTGAACGGGCTTTCCTCGCTTTTGGGGGATGATCGTTGACGGCTTCTGAATTTGGCCTCAGCATTCTGCCCTCCATTCACAGCAACTATTTTTCTCTCATGAACCCTCTTCGCCGTTTCCTCCCAGCACTGCTCGGTCTGCTGCTGGCGCTCCCTGCCATGTCACAAGACAAGCTCAGTATTGCCACTGTTGATATGCAGGAACTATTCAAACAGTATCATCGCACCATCGAAGCACAGAAGCAGATCAACGTAGAGCGTGGCCGCATCCAGAAAGAGAACAATGAGCGCCTCGCTCGTATTCGTACCCTTGAAGAGCAGCTCGAAACTCTTGGCAAACAACTCGAAGATCCAACCGTTTCTGAAACAAAGAAACAGGAACTCGCCAAGGACCGTCAGGTCAAGTTGCAGGAAGGCATTGCCCTTGACCGCGAGCGCCGAGAATTTCTCAAGCGTCGCAATCAGGCTCTTAATGAGAAGTTGATGCAGCGCATGAAAGGTATTCTCGAGGAAATCCGCGAGCTAGTCGATGAAAAGGCCAAACTGGGCGACTACGACTACGTCTTCGACAAGTCCGGTCAAAGCACTTCGCAGGTTCCCTTTTTGCTCTACACCAAAGATGCGACCGACATCACCGCAGACCTTCTCAAGGTTCTGAACAAGGACGCTCCTGAAGGTTCGTTGGATGAGGCTACACCTGCCCCCGCTCCCGGCGAATAACCTTTGCATGCGATCCGAGTGCCTGCCTCACTCACGCTCTCAGATCTGGCCAAGCGGATTGATGGTGACATTATCCGCGGCGAACCTGATCTAGTCCTCAGTGGCATGGCGTCTCTTGATCAGGCGGGCCCCACTGAGGCTGGCTTTTTCGGTAACGAGAAATATCACTCACAGTTCTTGGAGACTCAGGCAGGAGCTGTCATCGTCGGCCGCGATGTCAGCGACGGCCCGGCGACCACGGCCCTGATCGCAGTCGACAATCCGACTTTGGCCTTTTCCAAGGTAGTCAGCTACTTCGTGGAGAGCGCCCGCGGCTTCGCGCCTGGGATACATGATCGGGCCATTGTTGATATCGACGCCGATATCCATGCAGGTGCCATGGTGCATGCCGGAGCTGTGGTTATGGCGGGAGCCGAGGTTGGCAAGGGCTCCGAGATTGGTCCTAACGTGGTGGTAGGTGGGGATGCCAAGGTGGGTGAAGATTGCATCCTGATGGCCAACAGCATACTGCGAGAGAGATGCATCCTTGGAGACCGTGTGACCCTACAGCCCGGTGCTGTGATTGGCTCTGATGGTTTTGGCTACGAGTTGAAAGACGGCAAGCACGTCAAAATCGACCAAGTCGGAATCGTTGAGGTCCATAACGATGTGGAAGTTGGCTCCAATAGCACGATCGACCGCGCACGTTTTGGTAAAACCGTCATTGGTGAAGGCACCAAAATCGACAACCTGGTCCAGATCGGACACAATTGCGTGATTGGCAAGCATTGCATCATTGTTTCCAACGTAGGCATATCCGGCAGTACGGTCATTGGCAATTACGTCACCTTCGCTGGTCAGTCAGGTGCCGCAGGCCACGTCAAGATTGGCGACAATGCTGTCATTGCCGGCCGTGCCGGCGTCACCACCGATCTCGAAGGTGGCCAAGCCTACTCCGGTTTCCCGGCGGTTCCCATGATCGAAGATCGCAAAGCTCGTGCAATGGCGCGCCGTCTGCCCAAACTGGTGGAGCGAGTTAAGAAGCTAGAGAAAGCGGATCAGAAAACCAATGACTGATGACTGTCGCGCGCCTACTTTTTCTTACGCAGGAAGGGTGGTAGGTCGAGATCTTCGCCGTCAACAACGTTAGGATCCTCGCCTTCGAAGCGGCCACGCGGTGAACTATCTAATGAGAGCTCATTGAAGTCGCCACCGGCGGGTCTCGCACCCAGTTGGAGTTTTGGGGAGCTGGTCTCAGGCTCCACCTGTGCAGGCTCTTTCTGGGAGGTTTGCGCGGTGCCTTTCAAGCTGGCGGCTGTGAGTCCTTGAGGATTGGGTTCGATCGTGACCGGTTCCGACTCTTCCACGAAACCATCTTTTTCTGTTAGGTTCGATTTATCAATCGCGCTTGGCGGTGGATCGGTATTCGTGATGGGTGTTTGGTTGGTATCTGGGATAGGTTCCCCATCAGGATGTTTAGGGCTTTCTGCCGGCTCCTGCTTGGGATCATCGTGTTTCGGGGAGGGAGATGGTTCCATCTTCGGGCTCCAAGGAGCAGTCCCTTCGGGGCGTTTCTGGGGGAGTTTGGATTCAGTTTTTGGTGTGGTTTTTGTGGCAGGCTCCGCTTTGGGTTTGACGTGTTTCACTGGATCGGACTCTGTCGGTTCCGGGCTTACCGGCGCGGGCTCGGCAAAGGGTCGTTTGTCATCAAAGAGGTTGGGGCTGTCATCAGACTCTACCTTTTTGGCACTCGGCTTGGATGCCGTTTCTGCCTCAGTGGCCGACTGCTCTGACTTAGGCTTTACGGCTTTGGTTTTTGCCACTGATTTTGGAGCTGGTTCTGGCAATGGATTTGGTGACGAGTCGTCATGAACCAGTGGGCTATCTTTATCTGCCTGGCTGATGGATGTACGGGGTGCCTTGGCCAGAGCTTCTTCGGGAAGAGCGGAGATCAGTGTCACCGAGAGAGAGTTTCCTAGAGCCGGATCGATGGCGGCGCCGAAAAGCACCTGAGCCTTCTGCGGAACGTGCTTTTGCAATTGCTGCATGAGTAGTTCTACCTCGAAGAGAGTGAGGTCTTCGCCTCCACAGAGGTGAACCAATACGGATTGAGCATCCTTTAGCAGCGAACCCTCCTCCAGAAGAGGGCTGGCAAGTGCGCTGCGCAGGGCCTTGCTCGCGCGGTCGGCGCCTTCCGCCAAGCCAGATCCGAAGAGACAGCGAGAGCGGTTGGTTTTGAGTGCGGTCATCAGGTCATCGAGCCCGACGTTGATCAAGCCCGGCCGAACCACCAGGCGGATCACCGACTTGATGGACTCTGAAATCATCTGGTCGGCAGCGGTGAAGGCTTCGTGAATCCCTTGTTTTGCCAGAACGAGCTCACCCATCCGGTTGTTATCGAAAGTCACCAGTGCATTGGACAGCACAGCGAGTTCATGAAGAGCTGTTTCAGCTTGATCCCGCCGCCGATTACCCTCGAAAGCGAATGGTGTGGTGGCGAAGACTACGACGAATGCACCCTCCTCACGGGCAATGCGGGTGACAATGGGCGCTGCACCCGAGCCGGTGCCACCACCGAGACCGGCGCAGATGAAGACGATCTTGTGATCTTTGAGTGAGGCACGGATTTCCTCCTCGGCCTCCAGTATCGCCTTATGTCCCAGCTCTGGATCGCCGCCGGCTCCCAGGCCTTTTGTCAGGTTGGCGCCGAGTTGGATCTTCTCTTTGGCTATACAGGCGCCCAGAGTGCGCATGTCGGTATTGAGGGCCAGCAGTTCGGTGCCTTCCATGCCGTCCAAGGCCATGCGTTCAAGCATATTGGCTCCGGCTCCACCGAGGCCGATGATTTTGACCGAGGCGGGTGGAATGGTTTTGGTGTGGTCGCGAGAATAGGGGATCATGGGCTTTGGGTGGGGCAATGGACTCGGGCTTGAATAGAGAAAGAGAGCTGAGGGAATCAAAAGCAATCAACGCTTAAAGGGCCAGAACATGCCGCTGATCTTGCTGATGATACCGGCTGGATTGGAATCTTCGGTATCGAGGATTTGGGCGTAGCGAATAAGGCCGATGGAGGTCGCATAGCGTGGTTCCTTAAAGCTGGAACGCACGCCACTGATTTGGGGAAGCTCGGGACGATAAATGTCGCGCTCGAAGACCTCATAAGCCAATTCACTGAGCCCACGCATCAGGCTACTGCCGCCGGTAAGATAGATGCCCGAGCCGATGCCGTTGACGCTGCCTGCGGGCAAGCGTTTGCGTACGAGTTTCAGGGTTTCTTCCAAGCGTTGGCGAATGACCTCGTTAAGGATGGCTCGGCTCACCTCGACTTCGGCGTAGCCACGGTCGTCGGTAATACGGGCAGTGCCCACCGAGCGACCGGGATCTCCAGAAGCGTCGCCTGCCTGAATCTTGATGCGTTCGGCCTTTGAGAAGGGTAGGTCAGTGACCAAGTGGATGTCGTTGGTGATATGGTCACCGCCCACGGGAATACAGCCGGTGGCAGCAATGATACCATTGAGATACAGGGCGTAGTCGGTGGTGCCGGCACCGATATCGATGACCAGAGCTCCTCCTTCGCGTTGTTCACGCTCAAGGCACATGCGCGCGGTGGCGATGGGTGAGAAGACGATATCATCTACTTCCAATGGCATTTCACGGACCAGCTTAATGCTGTTCTGAAGGCGACTTCCGATGCCATGAACGATATGAAAGTCAGCTTCCACAGTTTTCCCAAAAAGACCCGTGGGTGCAGTAGGATGTTCCAATCCGTCGAGCCAGTAATTGCGGATGATGGGGTGGAGGTAGACGTGGTCTTGTGGAATCTGTACTTCGCGTGCGATGGTTCGTGCCTCCTCGACATGCTCAGGCGCAACTACTTTCTCGCCTTCAGGTAGGCGATAGGTGCCACGGTTGTTGATGCCCTCGATGTGGGAGCCGCTGACAGCAAGAAATACGCTGCCGATCTGGACATCACTGGCATCCTCAGCCTTGGCCAGAGCATCCTTGAGACATGCGCGGATCTGAGAGTAGTCATAAATCTCACCTTTGCGGACACCGGCGGATTTGGTTTCACCGATACCTAGGATTTTGACTGCACTGTCAGCTTTCACCTCTCCGACCACCATGCAGACTTTGCTGGTACCGATTTCGAGTCCGACGTGAATCTTGGGGCGTCTTGCCATGATGGTAAAAAAGCGGTAAAATAAGAATTCAGCGATTGGGTGGAGGGCTCACAAGAACTGGAATGGCCCGCGGTGGTCGTTTTTGTCCGCGCACAGTAATGGGAACGTTGAAGCGGGGAATCAAGTTGATGGTATCGATGACGTAACCTTTTTGACCGGCATGATCGAGAGCGGCGCGTAGTTTGTCCATCTGAGCAGGGTGGTCTCGCAGGCCGAAAGTGGCCGAAGTGCCCCCGCGAGTGACCAGTCTTAACGCCCACTCATTGGACTGGCGGATGGATTCAATCCACTTTGTCGACTCGGCATCTGCCTCGCGGGCGGCACCCAACAGACCAACGCAGCGGTCCAGTTCGGGATGCTTGAGAATCTGATCGGCAACCAGGGGATATTCTTCATGTTTGGTGAGAAGAATGATGGGTAGCTCAATAGAGCTCTCGAGTTGACGGGCCGGACAAGGGTAAAGGTAGCCGTGATCATCAATTAAGAGACCGTTTTCCATACGCACCTCTGATAGATCGCTACCGGTCAGCGCAACCCATGCCCGTGGCTCACGGCTGACAATGTGCACCACGAGCGTGCCGGGAAGATGGCGCTCTACTTTGGCTTCGATTACCGCGGGCATGGCTTCGAGTCGATTGCGGGTTTCCAGAACATCGACTTCAAACAGGCTGGTCTCAACGGTTAGGTCGATGTCGGCGATCTTGATCAATCCGGCCTCATCAATGACTGGATTGGCATTGAGATCGATCACCTGAAGGCGAAAGTCGGGATTGTGGTGGAAGGTGTGCTGGATACCGCGCCAGACACCCCAGCCAATACAACCGATGATAGCCAATACCAGGCTGAGTTTTACAAAGCCGCCCAGCATTTTGGTGAAGCCATGCCAAGCGATGCGGGGAGACATGACTCGGACTTCAAGCACCTTTTCTTGCTTGCGACGTTTGGTCTTGGTGGTTTTGCGTCTCATGCTTGGGTTGGCTCGGTGCGAAGCCTCAGCGAGACTTCGGCTATGGTTCGGCAGAGATCGGGGAAGGGAATGCCAGCGGCAGCGGCGGATTTCGGCAGCAGGCTGGTTTCTGTCATTCCGGGTATGGTGTTTGCTTCTAGCACATAGGGGCGTTGATTGGAATCAAGGAGTATGTCCACACGTGAATAGACTTCGATTTGCAGAGCCTTGTGGGCGGCAAGAGCGGCCTCCTGCACGCTGCGTGTAGTGGGTTTATCGAGTTCGGCAGGGCAGACATATTGACTGCTTTGGCCGCCTGACAACCACGGGTACTTACTGCGCATGTCGTAAATTCCCTCCGGTGGAATGATGTGAACAATTGGGTATGCTTTATCAGTGATGACTGCAACAGTGAGCTCCATGCCCTCGATGAACTCCTCGATCAGCACGTCGTCACCGTAGTGAGTTGCTTCACTCAAGGCTGCATCGAGTTCATTCACGCTCTTGACGATGTGCACACCTACACTCGAACCTTCGCGCGGCGGCTTCACCACCAGCGGAATGTCGATCTTCGGCTTCTGTCCAGTGGTCAGGTCGAGGACTTCGGCCCGAGGAGTGGGTACGCCGTTTTCCTCGAACACGGCCTTGGCCAGATTCTTGTCAAAGGCTCTGCCACTGCTTGCCACGCCTGCGCCGGTGTAAGGAATGCCGAGACTCTCGAGGTAGGTTTGGAGTTGTCCGTCTTCTCCAAAAGTGCCGTGAATTACATTGAAGGCGAGGCCGGTATTTGCCGGTAATTGTGGTTGGGTATCGGTTACATCCAGCGCCACGGCGTTAAGACCCTGGGTCTGCAAGGCATCCAGCACCGCTCGCCCCGAGGCCAAAGAGACCTCGCGCTCGTTGCCGGGGCCGCCCATCAAGACGACAATGAGAGTATCATCTAACATTTAGAATTGGGGCATGTCTTCCCCTAGAATCTTGATTTCAGTGTCCAGTTCGATACCGCACTCCTCAAGGGCGCGATCACGAATCTTTTCGATGAGTTCGAGCACATCGGTGGCGCTGGCACCACCTTGGTTGACGACGAAGTTGCCATGGGTGTCCGACACTGCAGCGGCACCGACGGACTCGCCTTTGAGACCGAGTTTGTCGATCAGTTTACCAGCTGGAATCGTTGTGTGATTCTTGAAAGTGCAGCCTGCCGAGGCCTGAACCGGTTGGGAGTTTTTGCGTTTGTCCCGAGATTCCTGCCAACGAGCCTGAATATTCTCTTGGCGGTCCGCTTTGCCTTCGAAGACTGCCTGTAGGGCGAAGTTGCGGCGGAGCTCACTTACGTTCCGGTAACAGGCTTCGATTTGCTCACGTTCTCGCGTGCGGATCACGCCGTCTTCGTCGAGGAAGGTGACTTGCACCACTTGATCAAATGTCTCAATACCCATTGCGCCTGCATTCATGCGCAGCGCTCCGCCGACATTGCCGGGTATTCCCTCCATCCACTCAAATCCGCCAATGTCATTGCTACTGGCGAAACTGGCGAGCTTCTTGAGTCGCACACCGGCGCCCGCGGTGATCCGCCCCTCATTGTCGATGGTGACCTCGGTGAAAGCGCCCCCGGTCGGGTGGATGACTGCCCCACGGATCCCGCCATCTCGAACAAGAAGATTTGATCCACGCCCGATGACTCGCACCGGAATGCCGCGCTCACGACAGTAATTGACGGCAAAGGCCATGCCGTAGAAGCTGTGGGGCTCGATCCAGAACTGGGCAGGGCCACCGACGCGCATCGTGCTGTGGCGCTGCATCGGCTCGTAAAGTTTACCGTCGATCTCATCACCCGGCATCAGACCCTTAATCTCGTCGAGAACTTTAAGGTCACGCGCAATTTTTGAGCCTGCTTCGTGGACGTTGCCGGCTCCCAGGGTGATCAGCAGGTCACCAGGCTTAAGGGCGTTGCCAACCACATGATGAGCGTTTTCAAGATCCTGAAGAAACATGCCCGGTACGTCTCCGTGGCGATTCATGGCATCGACTATAGTCTGCCCACTGATGCCCTCAATGGGTAGCTCAGAAGCCGGATAGATATCGCAAACATAGACTTGGTCGGCTCCCTGAAGTACTTTGCCAAAGTCCTCCGCCAGAAGCTGAGTGCGGCTGAAGCGATGGGGCTGAAAAAGCACCACGATGCGCTCCGGTTTTAGCGAACGCGCGGTCTGTAGAGTTGCGGCAATCTCGCTAGGATGGTGACCGTAGTCATCGATGATGCGATGCTTAGCTGAGAGGTATTTGGTCTCAAAGCGGCGTTTGGCACCCGCGAAGGAGGCCATGGCACGGGCGACGGCGGTGAATTCCGCGCCACTGATGTCGGCGAGCACGATCGCGGCTAGGGCATTGAGTATGTTGTGACGGCCGGGAATGCCGAGTTCAACATCTCCCAAGACCTCACCCTTGCGACGGACAGTAAAGGCTGAGGTGCCACGCAAATCGCGTACATCATCAGCCGTGTAATCGGCATCCTCCCATCCATAGGAGATGGCATTCTCGCGTGATTTGCAGATTTCGCGGGCAATCCCATCTTCTGCGCAGTAAATCAGCTTGTTCTTGGTTTGATCGGCGAGGGCATTGAAGACCTCCTTGATGTGTTCGATGTCGCGGTAGTGGTCGAGATGCTCGGCCTCGATATTGAGGATGACCGCATGCTCGGGGTGATAGAGAGCAAGCGTGCCATCGCTTTCGTCGCCCTCGGCGACCATCAACTCACCATCCATCGACCACTGGGCGTTGGAACCTAGTATCGGAATTTCAGCTCCTACGTAGTGACTTGGTTTGAGATCGGCTTCGCGCAGCAGATGGGCGGCCATCGAAGAGGTCGTTGTCTTGCCGTGAGTACCCGAAATGATCACGCCCTTGCGGCTGTGGAGGATGGCGCCGAGGCATTGGGCACGCAGATAGATGGGAATGCCGGCTTCTTTGGCTGCTCTGTAGGCAGGATTTTCCGGGCGGATGGCAGAGGACGCCACCACGACATCGCAGCCTTCGACCGCCTCTGCTGTGTGGGGCGAGGAGAAGATCAGGCCCAAACCCTGCATACGCTCGGTCTCCTTGGTGGTTACTCGATCTGAGCCACTGACCTTGTGACCCATGCCCATGAGCAATAGTGCCAAGCCGCTCATGCCCGATCCGGCCACCCCGATAAGGTGGACGCGTTGGGCTTGGCCGGAGACAAGTCGTTGTTGAAGTTTGTCCACGATCAGCTGGCGAGAGATTGTTCGATGGCGACGCAAACCCGTTCGGCGGCGTCAGGTATGGCAAGGTGGCGCGCGGCATTGGCCATGGCTTGTCGGTCGGTGGGGTTTTCCAGAATGGCGGTGATCATGTCCGCCATGCCTTCACCGCTTAGTTGATCTTCGCGAGCCATGTGGGCAGCACCGGCGTTGACGAAGACCTCGGCGTTACGGGCCTGATGATCGTCGGCGGCATGAGGGTAGGGTATGAGAATAGATGGCAGGCCGGCGGTAGAGATTTCAGTCAGGCTAGAAGCGCCCGAGCGGGTGACGATGAGATCGGCACAGCCGTATGCCAGCGGCATGCGGTCGCAGAAACCGATCACCTTATGATTCGCGCATGCGGTAGCCGCCTGGACGCGTTGGCGATCGGAATTGCCAGCGACGTGGAGTATCTGAGTTCCCGCAGGCAATTTGCTGGCCGCGTCGCAGCAGATATCGTTGAGCTGTCTGGCTCCCTGTGAGCCGCCCGTGACCAATACAATGGGCTTGGAGGGATCGAGATCGAAGTGCTTGGCCGACTCCTCGCGCGAAGGCAGGCCAAGTATCTCGGGTCTAACCGGAGTGCCGGTGACTTCGGTTGGGCTCTTGGTAAAAAAACCGGTGGCGGCTTCGAAGCCGAGAAAGACTTTGGAGCACCAGCGACTGACCAAAACATTGGCGCGCCCGGGGCGGGCATTGGAGTCGTGGACGAAGGTCTTTAGGCCGAGTCGGTGGCCGGCAAAAATGGGTGGCAGTGAAATGAAGCCACCCATACCGATCACTGCATCAGCCCTGGACTCTTTCAGAATGGTCCTGCAGTGGCGGATCGACTGCCAAGTTTTCCACAAAAAGGGTGCCATCCTAAGTGACAAGGTGGGAGGTTTGGCGACTGCGGACAGGGTTTCGAATTCAAGATGGCCGTATTTGGCGGAGGCATCGGTATCAACTCTCTTTTGCGAGATGAGCAGCTTGGCCTGATGCCCCTTGGCAATGAGCGCCTCAGCTACCGCGATGCCCGGGAATAGGTGGCCACCGGTGCCACCGCAGGCGATCACAATATTGAGAGCTGAAGAATTGGGTTGGGGCACGGCTACGAGGCATTGAAGTCAGTGGATCGGGCCCCAAAAAAACGGAACCTGATTTTCGGGCGAATTTTTAAGCATTTCTTAACTATCAGGCAATGCTGAAAGGCCTTAAAAACCCTGTTTTCACTATCTCGGCAGGTCGGAATGACCAAGGAGTGAAACCGCTTGATTCGGGGAGGTCATCTGACCCGACATTTCGTGCTGCGATCAATCCAAGTCCTAATGCTACCGACGAGTGATCGCTCCAAGCACCTTGACAATGAAGCCGATACCGAAAAATCGTCGACCATCGCGACACCAGAGGTGTTCGAGCAGAGCGAAGAACGCGCCGAGATCAGAATCAAGTTCTGAGCACACGTCAGGGAGGATTACTTTTACCATCCCCATGAATCCTCTTCCGCTGAGCTGATTCCCAAGCTAATTGTATGGGTGATGGACGATTATTCACGCCGCGCCTTCATCCGCACCAGCCTCCCGGGTTTCCTGAGTGTAACCATGGCGCTACCCTCGATTACTGCTTTCGCCACCAGAGCTGCTGCATGTGATGGGCGAATGGCTGCCAATGCACCCATCCACTGGGATGCCCTACTTGAGGCAATTGCCGAGGAGGCCGCCAAGCAGCACCTCGATCTTTGGAATGAACCGGCATACGTCGCCAAGATGGCCGCTCTGGTAAATCGCCTCGATCTCAAGGACGAGCGCCTGGCACAGGCTTTTGAAAAGGCCAAGAAGGGGGTGGGCAATGGCCGCATTGACTTTGATATCCTGGAAAAAAACGAAGACTTCCAAGTCTCCTTCCTGCAATTTGAGAAGGGTGAAAAGATCCACTATCACGATCACCCCGACATGACCGGAGTGTTGCTCTGCGCCGCTGGCGAGATTGATGTCTGGAACTACGATCAATTGGAGAAAGAGCCCGAGCCTGGTCACATCCTGTTGCGTGAGACCGAAAAAGCCCGACTCGTGAAGGGCAATGTTTCCACGCTCACCTCCAAGGTGAGCAACATTCACCGTCTCAAGGCGCATGAGCTAACCCAGTTGGTCGACATCTTCACACCACCATACAACAAGGACCGTTCCAGACGCTCGCGTTGGTTCGATGTCGACGATGAACCCTATCATGGTGAAGGAAAGGATTTCCTCGCCAAAGTGCGTTGAGAAAATTCATTTTATGAGGCGGTTTCTACTCTTCTCTCTGTTATCTTGCTCACTTATGGCGGAGGCGCCCAAGGCTCCCAACGTACTGTTTATCGCCATCGATGATCTCAACCACTGGGTCGGTCATCTCAAGCGCAATCCACAGGCGAGAACGCCCAACATCGACCGCTTGGCGAAGATGGGCATGTCCTTCCGCAATTCCTACTGCGCCGTGCCCGCCTGTGAGCCTTCACGATTAGCCCTGATGGGTGGCCGTCGACCTTGGACGACTGGTAGCTACATGAATGGTGACCAATGGCGGCGGTTTCAGAAGCCGGGCGAAGGCTTATCCGCACAATTCCTCAAGGCTGGTTATCATGTGGCCGGTGCCGGCAAGATCTATCACTGTCTTGGGGTGGGTCATCGTGAAGAATGGAGCGAATACATGTCCACCGAGGGGTTGCACGCCTGTGGACATGGCGTGAACAAGTTCGACGGCTACTTTGGCCCTCACCAGCATGACCTCAAGAACGAGGACATCCTCGACTGGCATTCCGCCAGCTACATTGCTGAGCGCCTGAAACAGAAACACGACAAACCCTTCTTCCTCGCTTGTGGCCTCTACAAGCCTCATCTCGCTTTTGTGGCGCCGAATCAATATCACGAACTCTTTCCTCTCGATGGCATTCAATTGCCACCGCATCGCGATGATGATCTCGAGGACATTCCGGCTGCGGGTAAGCAGATGAAGAACAATAGAGATCACAACAAGATGCTCGCCAACAACACCTGGAAGCTGGCCATCCAGTCTTACCTTGCGACGTGCGCCTACACCGACATGAACGTCGGCCGTCTATTGGATGCCTTGGAGTCCGGGCCTAACAAGAATAATACCATCGTTGTATTGTGGAGCGACCATGGCTGGTCGTTGGGTGAAAAGCAGCATTGGCGGAAGTTTGCGCTGTGGGAAGAGCCGACCCGAACAGTACTAGTCTGGTCAGTACCCGGCATCACCAAGGGAGGGCAGTTTTGTGATCGCACTGTTGACCACATGAATATCTATCCGACACTTTGCGAGTTGGCCGGGTTGCCCAAGCCAGATCATCTTGATGGACACAGCATGGTGCCACTACTCAAGGATCCGAAAGCCGAGTGGAAACACCCCGCCATTACCACTCACGGTTATGAAAATCATGCCATACGCAAGGACCACTGGCGCTTGATTCAATACGAGAATGGCTCACTTGAGCTCTACGACCACCGCAAGGATCCATACGAATACACCAATCTCGCCAAGGACCTCAAATACGCTGAGATCATTAAGGCACTGCAGAAGCATCTGCCCAAGAATGCCGAGCCGCACGACAAGTCCGGCAGGAAACAGTGAATGCAGACCTCTACTTGACTGGCCCTGAAAAGCGAAGCTCTTGAGTATCCGGGCCCAGAGTGAAGATGCCCAAGGCCTTGCCGACCTCATCGGTAAATAGCCAAGCATGACCCTCGTAGGTTTGATGGCACGTTAGAGTGTTACCCGGTTGGACTCTATTGATCGACCAGGGCTTTCGTTTGCCCTCGTAATCCAGCCAGAAGATGCGGATCGGTTTTTCCCATGCATTGGTCAATTTCAGCAGGCGCGGGTTCTCATCCTGTGGTGAGCGGATCCTGCCCTCTAGTGATGCGGGCCACCATTTCGCGATCCTTGATATCCGAACCATTGCTTCCTGCACCCGTATCCTGATCTCAGGGTCGGGATGGTCCGAGTGAGCCTTGAATAACTTCTCTGTCTCAGGACGCTCAAGCAGCAAGGCCTTCAGTTTGTCCGAAGCCGCCTTGCGAACCTTGAACTCATCGGCGCCCAGTTGTTCGATCAGAGCTTTCGCTTCCTTCTCCGTGAGCCCCGGCGCATGCAATCCCAGGCACAGCAACAGCAGCGGGATGAAAAATCCATGGAGTCTCATGTGGCGACTTTGTCTTGCAACTTTCGGATCGGGCAATTCTGAAACAGTCGATTTGTGGAATTGGGTGGATAGAGGAATGTTAAGTTCACTTTCCAAAAACGATACAAATCGGGCCAGGAACGTTGACTTGGCTGCGAGGGATGAATGCGAGTTCACCCGATTCCGCATCTACCGATAACACCGAGAGGGTGTTGGAGTGGGCGCCGGCGGCGATGAGCCACTTGGCATTGGGTGTGAGGTTGATGTTGCGCGGCCAAGAGCCACGGATGGGCTCGACCTCAACGACAGCGGTTTTACCAGTCTCTTGATCGCAACTGAGCACTGTCACCGAGTCGTTGCCGCGATTGCCAGCATAGAGAAATTTGCCGTTAGGGTGGGTGACGATCTCTGAGCAGGAGTTGAAGCGCTCTTTGGCCTTCACCGCTTCAGTGAGGGTGGGGGTGGTGCCGAGCCTCTTCGTTTTGCCTTCGGCTGCGTCGTAGGCGAAGCTGGTCACCGAAAGGGTCAGCTCATCGAGCAGGTGGATGAACTTACCGTTGGTGGAGAAACGCATGTGGCGCGGTCCACCGCCAGGCACAGTCTTGGCGCGGCCATGTTCGGTCAGCTTGCCCTCGGCAGTGGCCTGATAAATAACGATGTCGTCCAAGCCAAGATCGGGGATGAAGGCGAACTTGCCGTCAGGGGAGAAGCCAGCCCAGTGGGGGTGGGGGCTTTCCTGCCGCTTGGCTACCACGCCCGATCCGCCTTGGTGTTTGATGAGTTGTGAGCGCTTGCCGACCTTGCCGTCGGCAAGGATGGGGAAAGAGGCTACCGAACCTCCACGATATTGTGCAGTCAGAAGGAACTTGCCGTTGGGGTGTACAGCGATATGCGCGCCGCCTCCGTCGCCGATGGGCTCGTGGTTGAGAAGGGTGAGCTTGGCACCAGTTACGGCATAAGCGCTGACTGAGTCGACCTTGTCTTGCATGCCCAAGGAGTAAAGAAACTTGCCGTCCGGACTGAGCGCGAGAAATCCCGGCCGCTCGATTTCCGCAGCCAGCTCAGGTTTGGTGAGTCTCCCCTTTTGGGTATCAAAGCTACATTGGTAGATGCCTCGGGCATCCTTGGATCCGGTACCGATAAAGATTTGAAGTTTCTCAGCGTGAACAATGCCGGTGCAGAGAATAGCGAGCCAGAAGATTCGAGATTTCATGATGGCACGAGCTTTCGTCAGATACGGGAATCGGCAAGAGAATTTGCGCGGCCTTCATAGCTTCTTTTCCCTTCCACTCGAGCGGCCACGATCTATCTTGCCCCAGTGTTGAGCGATCGCTTTCTCTGAATTGTCCCTAACCTATACATGAAACGATTTTTATTTCTCGTCCCGGCCCTTCTTGCCTCCTTTTCCCCCGGCCTGATCTCCTCCATTTCGGCACAGGCCATGTTGCTACCCGATGTTTCCAAGGAGGCTATGGGGCCGCGTCAGGACAATCCCTTCTACAGCCGTGAGCCCTTCTTTGCGTTTCGTCCCGTGCACAATCGTAGCAGCTCGATCAACCGTTTTGGTCCTGTCGGAATCGGCATCGATTTGGTTCAGCCCGCGTTCACTATGAAAGTCCGCAATGTCGAGCCCGGCTCACCCGCCGAGATGACCGGCAGCATCAAGAAGGGTCAGATCATCGATACCATCAATGGCCAGAAGCTCACCAAGATCGACCCTCGTATCCAGCTCGGTGACATCATCTACAACGTGCAAGCCACCGACGGCAAAGTGACTTTGGTAGTTCGCGATACAGTGGATGCCCCAGCAAAAACAGTGGTTGTGAATATCCCCGTGCTCGGCCCATACAGCCCCACTTGGCCGCTCGACTGTGAGAAGTCCAACAAGATCGTCAGCGACCTCGCTGACTATTTGCGCCAGAAGGAGGAGATCGCATTGAGCCACGATGCCGGCCCCTCGCTTCTATTTATGGTCTCTACCGGTGAGGCGAAGGATCTCGAAGTCGCCCGCAGATGGGTCAAGCACTTCCATGACGATTACAAGGACAAGAAGCAGATCAGTGCTCAGAACTGGACCGTCGGTTATATGGGTATCGCTCTCTGCGAGTACTACCTGCGTACTGGTGATGACAAAGCCATTCATGTGATCAATCTGCTTGCTGACAAAGCTCGCTGGGACATGTACAACGACGGGTGGGCTCACGGCACCTATCGCGGTAACCGAGACCGCCGGACAGCCGAGATGGCGTTTCCTTACATGGGTGGCGGTCACATCAATGCTTGTGGTGTTCACGTTGTGACCTTCCTGTTGATGGCCAAAGAGTGCGGTGCTGTGGTGGATGAACACACCTTGCAGCGCTCGTTTGGGCACTTCTTTCGCTATGCCTGCCGAGGCAATGTGCCTTACGGCGACCAAGTCTGTGAGCAGAGCTTTGTCGACAATGGCAAGACGGGTGGTCTGGCATTCACCATGGCGGCTGCGGAATCGCTAAGCCGCAGTGGTCCCGGCTCCAACTTCGCCAAAGCCCGTGACAACTCCGCAGTGAAGGGCTTTTATTCCACATCATGGATGAATATTGGCCACACCGGTGGCGGCGTGGGTGAGATCTGGCGCTCCGCTTCTATGGGCATGATGATTGACAAAACACCGAAGAAGTATCGCGAGTTCATGGATAACCGTCGCTGGTTCTACGAGCTCTCGCGCCGCTTTGACGGGTCGATTGGCGTCATCGGAGGAGGTAATCGTTACGACAAGCACGATTCATGGGGCGTGATGATGGGCCTCAGCTACACCATGCCGCGCAAGACCCTGCGTCTGTCCGGGGCACCCCGTACCAAATATTCCATGCGATACGACCTACCCCAACGCCCGTGGGGAAATGCCGCGGACGATGCTTTCTACTCCAACACACCGGCAGCTTTGCCCACCGGTAAGTTGCCCGACATCAGCGGTGAGACTTTCGTCACCCACTCATCGCGGGCGATCTTTGCGCAGATGGCACCTAAGGATGTCGACGACCAAGTGCTCATCCAATTCGCCCATCATCCTGACCACGGCATTCGACGAGGAGCTGCCAATTTCATCAATGTTCACCGGCGCTATCACCTCATTGCTGAACTACTTACATCCAAGGACCCACGTGTGCGCCATGCCGGAACCATGGTGATGTATTGCGTCTTCAAGCGCAGGCCCATGAAGGGCGAGGACATTAGCCACGAGGTGGCGGGCATGCTCAGCAAGATGATTAAGGATGAGAATGAATCGGTGTGGGTGCAGATCAATGCCATGAAGGCTTTGGCCCTCACCAAGCCGGAATGGATTTCGCCATGTGTCGATCGCCTGCTGCAGCTCGCAAAGGCCGAATGCTGGTGGACTGCGGAAGCCTCGATGGCACCGCTGGCGCGGATTGCGATGGATCCCAAACTTGCCCCCAAGATTCTGCCCGTGGTGGCTGACGTGATGACCGGCGACACGCACATCTCGCGATCCCGAGCCTGTGGCAAGGTCTTTGCCTCCCTGAAGGGTGCTTCGCCAGAGGTTCAGCAGTTGGCGATCAAATCTCTGGCCAGTGCTTATGCCAATTTTCCGCCACATGAAGAACTACTCGGCCCCGATCGTATCCGAATGGATGGTGCCGCCGGCTACATGCTATATCTCATAGGTGGAGATGCCGCGCAGTTTCCCGGTGGTGCCAATGCCATTTACGCTGCCGCCAAGAAACGCTACCCGGCTACCGTCCTCCCGCACAGTAGTCTCTTTGTGAACACAAACGGCAAGGACCTGAACCAAGAGTTGATCGATGCCATCGAGAGGTTCAAGAAAACGGGTGACAAGCCGACCCGCTGGTAGAACGCAAGTCACGTGCCTCACATCCTGATTATCGGTGGCGGCCCTGCAGGCTTGCGTGCGGCTGAGGTGGCTTCCATGGCGGGAGTTGAGGTGACTCTCTTGGACCAGAAGCGCTCGATCGGTCGTAAGTTTCTGGTGGCGGGAAAGGGTGGCTTGAACCTGACTCACTCCGAAGACTTGGCGACTTTCGCCACTCGTTATTCGGGACCGGATCAGCCACGCCATTTTTGGCAGGAGACCTTGGAGCTCTTTGACAACAAGGCTATTCGAGCCTGGGCCGCCAAACTCGATGTGGGCACCTTTGTTCAGAAATCAGGACGGGTATACCCCAAGGCATTGAAAGCGGCCCCGCTCCTGCGGCGCTGGCTGGAGCGATTGCGCAACCAAGGAGTTGCGTTTCGCACCAGTCACCGTTTGGTTCGCCTTTCTAGGAATGAAGCCACTTTTGAATCTCCCGAGGGAGAAGTCATTATCCGCGCGGATGCCATCATCCTTGCCATGGGAGGCGGCTCGTGGCCTCACACGGGATCCGATGGAGCATGGGTTCCCATCTTGGAGAAATCCGGCATCAAGGTGTCGCCATTGATCCCGGCCAATTGTGGATGGGAAGTGCATTGGTCCACTGAGCTGGCAAATCGCATCGAAGGGCAGGCAATAAAAAACATCCGGGTATCTGTAGGTTCGGAAGTTTTCTTAGGCGAACTCATGCTCACGCGCTACGGGTTGGAGGGTGGTCCAATGTATGCCCTGGGCCCTGCACTCAGAGCCATGGAAAAGCCAGAGATCACCATCGATTTCAAACCCACTTTCGAGGAGGCGAAATTGGTTGCAAAGATGGAGTCGGCCAAGCGCGACTTCCTTGCAGAGTCTGAGTGGCGCTGGAAATTGAACGAAGCCATGCGGCTGATTCTGGATTACTTCCATGGCCCCTTCGACTCAGCTGAGGCATTGGCGAGTCATACCAAGTCCTGTCGCATTCCACTTATCAGCGCGCGTCCAACGGCAGAGGCGATCTCCTCTGCCGGTGGTGTGGCCTGGAGTGCCGTGGATGACAAACTGATGCTGCGCGACCTGCCGGGAGTGTTCGTGGCAGGTGAAATGCTGGATTGGGAGGCGCCAACTGGTGGTTACCTGCTCCAAGGGTGTTTTGCCACCGGGACTCTTGTGGCGCAATCCACTCTGGATTTCCTCGGCATGGATAGTCACTAAAGTTGGGTTCTACTTCCGCTGCCATAGGTCACCCTCATCAAGTTGTCTTCGGGGGCCGTCACCATGAAGCCATGCCTTGGCTTCCATGTCGCCTTTCAGATGCATATCCCAGTAGGCAGAACTAAGCGCGATGATGGACTGATGATGGTTCTTATTTCTGTGTTGGATGCCAAGCAGGGTTCGGTCTGAAAATGCCATGTGTTTGGCGTCCTTGAGCACGAGTTGGTATTTATTGCCGGTCGCCTGAAGGCTCTCATACACCTTAAGCCTGTCCTCCGGTCTGAGATCAGGCTTCACAGCGCTGGTGTCCTTGGTGCCTGTCATTAGCATCCATGGTATTTGGATGTGCCCGAAGGCCTCCTTGTTCTTACCTGCTTTGGTCGGGCTGGGACTGAGCATGAGGGCGGCTTTGATGCGCTTGTCGGTATATTTGTCACCCAACGCGCCGTATTTCTGACCTGACAAGGCCTGCGAGGTGATGGCGCCGTAGGAATGGCCGCCGATGCCGAGCTTGGACATATCGAACCGAGCGAAAAACAAGTGATCCTTTTGGGCGTTCCATTGGGTGATCTGATCAATCACTGCCGGCACGTCTTTGGTGCGATCTATGAAACTTTGGATACTAGCAGCATTCTTCAGCGCCTTGAAACGTTGAGCGATAGGGGCGTCTTTAATCACGCTGATATCACTGCCAACGTGCTGCATCGCGACCACAGCGTATCCTCGCGCCGCCCAATGGTTGCCAAGATAAGATCCCACTTCGCGTGAGCCGCCAAGGCCATGACTGAGTAGGATGACGGGCGCGTGCTTTTGTGCCGGCAGGTATATCTTCATGGGCACCTCGCGACCCCCGTATTCCATCTCAAGGAGTTGGGTTTCCACTTTGCCCGTGGCCAGAGATGGATGGTAGGCGGCAACCAACGGCCTTTCAGCCCAAAGCAGGCAGGAGGGCATGAACATTGTAAACAATACCCTAACGGACACCATGAGTGTATTACCAAGAACCATACCCATGAAACCTGTAATACTATGGAGTTGCACAATATGGCGCTTTTTCAAGTTGATAGACACGGATCCCCCGAAGTCTCTCTCGTGTGTCGTTTGAACTTTACCTACTTGTGCGGGGAACCACAAAAACTGCACGTTCACTGACATGAGGCGGTGCTGTGGTTTCCGTTGGCTGTGAGCTTCGGTGGAATTCAGCTGGCGTTTTTCAATGCGGAAATCATCGTTTCAGCTTTGCGCGCCACTTCTTCAGCAGAGTCGCCCGAACGATAGAGATTCGACCCTAGACCGACGCCTTTTACTCCAGCTGCTAACCATTCATGCATGTTTTCTGCAGTCACGCCACCTACAGCAAAAAGATCAATATGCTTTGGAATCACCGCGGTCATATCTTTGATGCCCTTGGGTCCCGCCACGGAAGCAGGAAAGATTTTCAGGCCGTCTGCTCCAGCATCGATGGCTTGAAAGCACTCGCTGCAAGTTGCGACACCCGGCATGGAGAATAGTTCCAGCTCTTTAGTTTTGCCAATAACTGCTGGATTGCAGTTGGGGGAGACAATGATTTGCCCTCCATTCGCATGGACAGCTTCCGCCTCTTGCGGGGTGAGCACCGTACCTGCGCCAATGGCTGCTTTGCCGGAAAATTCATCTGCCAGGCGCGCAATACTCTCGAGAGGATCTATCGGGGAGTTGAGAGGTACTTCCATCACCCGTATGCCGGAATGGTAAAGAGCGAGACCGATGCCAATTGCTTCGTCGGGAGTGATGCCTCTCAGAATGGCGACGAGTGGCAGTTGGTTGATATGCTGTTGGACGAAAGATGAACTCATGGCTGATGAATGGACAGGTGGCCTTTGATGGTGGCTGATTTGCTATCGACGACAGTAGTGCTGACTGAAAGCTCTCGTAGGGCTTGCACATAAGGTGATGACAGCGCCTCGGATCCACAGATGAACACCTCACCTGCAGGTTCTTGGACCCGTATTTCGTTGGCGATTAGAAAGCCCGACAGGTACGAATGAAAGGCATCTTCTGAAATCTCGCCAAATACGTAGGCTGTGCGGAGACGGAATAGGTCCTCAAGACCGATCCCCAACTGAGCCAAGCGACAGCCCTCAAGAAAGCCTTCCGGGTGAAATTCCGTGGAGGAGATCTGCTCTGCAAAAATACTATCTTTTCTCAGTGAGCAAAATAGGTCTCCAGTCATGTGGGTGCGAAAGCCCGTGATCCTTCCATCCCGCACATCCACCCACTTCGAGTGAGTGCCCGGGAGGCAGATCACTCGGGCATCTGGATATTTGGCAACCACTCCGAGTATCTGGATTTCCTCACCGCGCATCACATCGATTGATCCATCAGAATTGGTATATTTCAGGCCACCATAGAGGCGGGCATCTTTTAGGCCGGGTATCGAGACGAAGTTAGAGGCGATGTCATTCCTGCCGGCTGGTGCGGCAAGATAAGCGGTTTCCACCCAGCCTTTTTTTGAGCCGGCCATGCCAGAAATCCTCACGGCACAGGCGGGCATGGCGCCGGTGCTCTGAATGGCAGTATGGAGGGACTCGCGATAGGCACCCTCGCCCATGCCAGCCAGTGCTTTGACGCCCGATTTCGATTCATAATGGCTGAGAATGGTTCCGTCAGGGTCGACTCGATAGGCCCTCAGGTGAGTGCTGCCCCAGTCACAAATCAGCATGTCGGGGTTCGTGTCCATGAATTGCTTGATTGCCAATGACTCCGTTTTTAGATGACTTTTATTTCCACGCGAATGCCCAGTGGCGCAATTATGTCCATGGGCGCCGATCCGTAAATTGCCAAAATGAAAATCACCCAGCTCCATCTTTACAAAGTTCGGCCGCGCTGGGTCTTCCTTGAGATTGAAACGAATGAGGGTTTGTCCGGATGGGGCGAACCCGTGCTGGAGGGAAGGGCGGACACTGTTCGGGCCGCCGTGCGGGAATTGGAGCCTCTGCTGGTGGGGCAGGACCCCACACAGATCAACGATCTTTGGCAGCAGATGTTTCGAGGTGGCTTCTACCGATCAGGCCCGGTGCTCATGTCTGCCATCGCTGGGGTGGACCAGGCGCTGTGGGATCTCAAAGGCAAAGCATTGGGTCAGCCTGTCACGGAGTTGCTTGGCGGCTGTGTGAGAAACAAGATGAAGGCCTACACCTGGGTGGGCGGCGATGATCCCGCTGAGGAGATTGCACAGATGGAGCAGCGTAGGGAATCGGGGTTGAGCACCTTCAAGCTCAACGGTTGCGGTAAGCTCAAGGCACTCGCCTCTCATGCGGACATCGATGCCATCATTGAGCGCGTCTATGGTATCCGTGAACATTTCGGGGCCGAGGTCGACTTCGCATTGGACTTTCATGGCCGGGTTTCTCTTGCCATGGCTAGAGTGCTGCTCAAGGAACTTGAGGCTGCCCGCCCCCTGTTTGTGGAAGAACCAGTGCTACCGGAGCACGCTCATGCGTATCCCGAGTTGAACCAAATATCCTCCATTCCGCTGGCTGCCGGAGAGCGAGCATACAGCCGTTCCGATTTTCGACCCCTACTCGAAGCAAGGGGCTTGAGCATCATTCAGCCTGATCTGTCTCATGCTGGTGGTATTACAGAATGCATGAAAATTGCTGCGATGGCAGACACTTACGATGTTAGCTTTGCCCCTCATTGCCCGCTGGGTCCCATCGCACTCGCTTCTTGCTTGGCCGTGGACTTTCTCTCTCCCAATGCCGCTTTGCAGGAGTCGTCATTGGGCATTCACTACAACGAAGGTGGGCCGGAGTTGACAGACTATGTCCATAATAAGAAGGATTTTGAGATGAAGGACGGGCAGTTTGATCCATTGCCAGGCCCCGGCCTTGGCGTGGAGATCGACAAGGACTTAGTCATTCAAGAGAGCCAAGTGGCCCACGACTGGAAAAACCCCATCTGGCGCCACGAAGACGGCGGGATTGCGGAATGGTAATGAAAGCCCCTCATATGATCGTCAGCACCCAGACCGCCCCTGAAATCGTCAATCACATGACAATGCCGGATTGGATTGTTGTCGCCTTTTGGGTCTTGGGCACCAGTCTCTTTGGTTACTATTTCTCGAAGTATGTCAAAACTGCCCGTGATTATCTGGTGGCGGGACGAAAGCTGAGGTGGTGGCAGATCGGTATCGCACAGGGAGCGGATTCGGTTGATGCGGGTGACTTCATCGCGATTGCCGGTATGGCCTATCTGAAAGGCTTCACGGGCCTCGGCTACATCTGGATTGGCATGGCCTTTGGCACATACGTGTTGGCCCGCTATTTAGCTCCCATGCTCTATCGCAGCGGTGTGGTGACCAATGCCGAATTCCTCGAGTTGCGCTTCACGCGTTCCATGAGATTGGCTTCGGCGCTCATCCAAATCCTCTACCGCTTCATTGCCATGGCTTTGGTGGGCTACGCCTTGGCGACTATGTTTAAGGTGGTGATGGGGGTGGACATGACATACGGCATTCTGATTTCCATGTGCATTACCATTCTTTATGTTTTTGCGAGTGGACAACTGGGCGTGGTCATGGCCGCCGTACCTCAAGTGGCACTCATGCTGGTGGTTTCGGGCATTGTGTTCTTTTCTGTTTTTGCCGATCTCGGAGGCATGGGGGGGTTTGTGAGGCATCTGCCTGACTACGGCGAGATGATGCACCTGACGTACTATACAGAAGACGGACTCAACAACTCGCTCTACCTATGGGGTCTGATTTTGGTCCTCTTTACCTATCCGCTGGTCAATCAGACGGTAGCTCAGCGCATTGTGTCCGCCGCCAGCGAATCAGACGCACGTAAGGGAAGCATGATCTCCCTGCTGCCATGGTTCATCGTCACCGGCGTAGCCATCATGGCGGGTGTCGTGGGCACGGTGCTCGTGCCGGATCTCCCCGCGGACCAACGCAACGATCTTTATCCTCTTTACATGGTCGAATATCTTTCACCGGGCATCCTCGGCCTTGGGGTGGCAGCCTTGATTGTGGGTAGCATGTCCACTGGGGCAGGCATCGGAACGGCCATTTCGGGTCTCCTCGCCAATGATGTGTTCGGCATGGTCACCAACGACCAACTGACCGATAAACAGAAGCTTCGCTGGACACGAATTTTTGCCACCTCAGCCATCGTGCTGGGTTCACTGCTTTCCACGCAGGTGTCCCGCTACGGTGGCATGGTCCCCTTTTATGTTACCTTCTCGGGCACCTTCGTGCTGCCGCTCACCGTGCCCTACCTTGCGGCCGCATTCTGTCCGTGGGCCAGCCGCCACTCAGCGCTCGCGGCCACGGTGGCGGGTTGCGGTATCGGCTTGGTTTTATTCAATGCTCAAGATGTTCTGCCGGTGTATATGACCCAGGCTCAATGCCGTCCGCTATGGGTGCTTGGGGCTGCTCTCGCGGTTTTGGTGCTGTGGTCCATGGTGGAAAATGCCATCAAGGGGCGCATCCCCAATTCCAAGTTCGCCGGTCGATTCAATGCATTCGACTTTGGCAAGCCGATGACGGCTGATGAGGTCATGGAAATGATACGGGGCGATGAACTCGAGGATTGGCCATCGCGAAAAAACGTACTGCCAGAGACTCTGGGGCTTTCGAAATCTACCCCATGGTATGCCCGGCCCGGGCTCTATGAAATCCTCACCGTCGTTGTCATGATCGTCATTATGATCTGTCTATGGTAACTGCCATCCAACCGTAACTGTTATCCAACCCACCATGAAAAGCATCCCATTCATTCTGTTGCTCGCCTCGGTCTGCGTGGCGGAAGAATACAAAACCATCGGCTCGCTTGAGAGTCACGACCCGCAGTTCGACAAGCTCGTCTCGCCCGACGCCAAGATTGAAATCATCGCGGATGGCTTCTCCTGGATTGAAGGTCCCTTGTGGCTGCCTTCGGAGAATTGCTTGGTGTTTTCCAATATTCCTCCCAACAAGCTTTGGAAGTGGACCGAAAAAGAGGGAGCGGTGCACTATCTTGAGAAGAGTGGATACCTCGGCAAAGTCCCGCGTCCCGGCTTCAAGGGAGCTTTTGATCAGGCGGGATCGAACGGCTTGATTCTCAGCCCTGATGGCAAACTGGTGCTGTGCCAGCATGGACTGCGTCAGATGGGTGAAATGCAGGCGCCGCTTGGTCAGCCTAAAGCAGATTACAAGACGCTCACCGACCGCAATCACCAGGGCAGGAAATACAATAGCCCCAACGATGGCTGTTACCACAAGGATGGCAGCCTCTATTTTACCGACCCTCCATACGGACTTCCCGCAGGCGCCGAGGACAAGACTCGTGAAACGGATTACTCCGGCGTGTATCGCCTTTCCAAAGACGGCAAGGTGACCTTGATTGATGATCATCTTGAGCGTCCGAATGGCATCGCTCTCTCACCGGACCAGAAGACCTTGTATGTGGCCAACTCTCATGGTCCGCGCGCGATTTGGATGGCCTACGACCTCAATGCCGATGGCACGGTGAAATCCAAGCGTATCTTCAAGGACGTCACCAAGCTGGTTGGGTCGAGAAAAGGCATGCCTGATGGCCTTAAAGTTGATGATGAAGGCTACATCTACGCCACTGCTCCGGGTGGGGTCATGGTGTTCGACTCCGAAGCCAAGCACCTTGGCACCATCGTTACCCGTGAATTCGCCAGCAACGTGGCCTTTGGCCCAGACAAGAAAACACTCTACATTACGGCGGACATGCTCCTCTTGCGCATCAAGCTGCGTTGAAGCTCAGGCCGTTCAGGCAATAATGTCCTTCACCACATGTCCATGGACGTCGGTGAGGCGGAAGTCGCGGCCGGAGTAGCGGTAGGTTAGCTTCTCGTGGTCGAAGCCGAGCAGGTGGAGGATGGTCGCATGCAAATCATGCACGTGGACACGATCTTTGATGGCCTTGAAGCCGAATTCGTCGGTGGCTCCATGGATGTGACCGCCCTTTACGCCGCCACCCGCCATCCACACGGTGAAGCCATAATGGTTGTGGTCGCGGCCCTTCATCACGCCCTTATTGGAGCCCTCTTTGGGCATTTCGACCACGGGAGTGCGGCCAAATTCACCACCCCATAGGACAAGGGTGTCTTCGAGCATGCCACGCTGTTTGAGATCAGTGAGGAAGGCAGCAATACCCTGATCGCATTGTTTGGCCAATCGGCGATGGTCTTCAATGTTGTCGTGGCTGTCCCAAGGTTGGCCGTTGCCATGCCAGAGCTGAATGAAACGTACGCCACGCTCGAGCAGACGACGCGCCATCAAACATTGGCGGGCATGGTTACCGGGACCATACATGTCGAGGATGTGCTTGGGCTCCTTGCTAACATCGAAGGCATCGGTGGCCTCGGTCTGCATGCGGTAGGCGAGCTCGAAGCTCTTGATGCGCGACTCCAACTGCGGGTCGTGGCCGCTGCTCTCAAGGTGCTCGCGGTTCATTTCGCGCAGCAGTTCAAGTTGCTTGAGCTGTCGCTTGGGATCACCGTGTGGGTTGCGGATATTCTCAATGAGCTTCTGCAGGTCCTTGATCGAGGAGTCGATGTAGGTGCCCTGGTGGGAGCCGGGCAGGAAGGCCGACTGCCAGTTTTGGGCGCGCTTGATGGGCATGCCCTTGGGGCACATCGAAATATAAGCAGGGAGGTTCTGGTTCTCGCTGCCCAGGCCATAGCTGATCCACGAACCCATGGAGGGGCGGGCCAGTAGACCCTCACCGCAGTTCATCAGCATAAGGGAGGGCTCGTGGTTGGGCACGTTGGCGTGCATTGAGCGAATCACACAAAGATCGTCGGCGTGTTGTGCGGTCTTCTCGAAGAGTTCGCTGACCTCCAGTCCGCATTCTCCATAGCGCTTGAAGGAGAAGGGAGTGCGGAGAGCCGCACCCGTCGGGCGCTCGGTCTTGATGTCCTCCAGCGGCAGCATCTTGCCGTGCATGTCCTGCAGGATGGGCTTGCGGTCGAAGGTGTCCACCTGCGACGGCCCACCGTTCATGAAGAGGTGCACCACCCGCTTGGCTTTGGGAGCGTGGTGGGTGAGTTCGGGCGTGCCACTCACGTTTCCCAGAGCACGATCGCCCAGGAGCGGGCCCATCGCCAGGGCGCCCATGCCCATGCCGCAGCGCTTGAGGAAGTCGCGGCGGTCGAGCAGCAGGTCTCGGGAAGTGATTTCGTGGTGTCCCATCAGTCCAGGAAATGAAATTCGTTGGAGGCCCAAATCATCTGTACGGCATCGGCCCACGCCTCGTCTTTGGGTTGATCACCGAGCCATTTGGCCAGGGTGGCTCGTTCGCTTTGAGTGGGATCGCGCAGGAGTAGGCGTTGATACAACCAGTCCATGCGTTGAGTAGTTTCTCCCGTTTTGAACTCTGGTTTTTGGATCACTTGCTTGGCCTGACGTAAGGCGAGAGGACCGTTGAGGAACCACAGCGCCTGCTGTGGCACGGTGGTCTCTAGTCGCTTGGGTGCGTGGTGATCGGGGTGGGGGAGATCGAAATTGGTGAACTGACCGGGAAGTTCAAAGCGATCGATGAAGGCGTAGATGGTGCGACGCTCGTCGGCCTCGGGTTTTTCGAGTTCCACTGACCGACCGCCGGTCTTGTTCAAGTCGAGCGAACCCGAAGTGAAGAGCAAGCGGTCACGCATGGCCTCGAAGGACAGGCGTTGGCGGTTCCAGCGCCAGTATGTGGTGTTGCCCTCGTCGCGATTGACGTTGGCAGAAACTATGTCGGATTTGAGGCGGAAGGCCTCGGAAGTAAGTAGAAGATGGTGCAGCTTCTTGAGTGATTGACCGTTCTCAATGAACCACACGGCCAGCCAGTCGAGGAGCTCCTGCTGCTTGGGAGCGACTGTTTGAGGGCCGAAGTCGCCTGG
>JBMYMN010000008.1:0-30841 GCA_049597355.1 Luteolibacter sp. | reverse complement strand
GCCAAGCCCGGGTAGCGGCGGAGGTAGGCAAATACGCGGAAGACGGAATTCATGTTATACAGGTGAGCTGAGCAGAAAGTTGTTTGGGATATGGGTTTTGTAAAGGCACGGGTTGGAACCAATTCATTTACTTACCTTAAGTATTTGAATAGACTGCCATTGTGAATGGTGTGCTTTTTCATCTGACGGGCCTGTGCCTGCTATTGACTTTGGCGCCGTCCTGCTCGCATCAGGTCTGGGCCAAGCATCGGGTGGCCTACAAGTTTGAGTATGGCAAGACGGCGTTGTTGCGGGATGGCAAGGCTTATGCGCCGCGCAATGCCCCATCGGCGGTGCATCGAGCCATCGCCGCTGGCAACCGCTTGCAGCACAAACCCTACAAATGGGGTGGGGGACACCGTCGCCATAACGACAGCGGCTATGATTGTTCCGGTGCAGTTTCCTATGTGCTTCGAGAAGCGGGGCTGCTGCAGACCAATCTGGTTTCCAAAGGATTTTTTTCCTATGGTGAGCCTGGTCATGGAGATTGGATCACGATTTATACCCGCAAAGGTCATGTTTTCATGACGATCGCTGGCCTGCGCCTTGATACTGGTGGAGGCAGGCGTACGGGGCCGCGCTGGAAACCGAAATCGCGCTCGGCTGTGGGTCATGCCATGCGTCATCCGCGCGGATTGTAAACGATAGGAAACCCTTGGTTTGAGAGTATGATTCACGACCATTTGGACGCCATGGCCGCGGGATTGATTCAATTCGGCTGCAGGCAGCCTCAGTATGGTCTCGATTCGCTTGCCACAACGCGGCCAGCCTCGTTCAATTACTCAATCTCATGTCCGAATCCACCTTCCCCAAGCGCCATCCGATAGCCCACCCCACCCGCCGCGGGTTCCTCACTACTGCGGGCATTACCGCCGCCGCCGCCTCCATGCCTCAAATGGTGACCGCCCAAAAGTCAGAACAAAAAAAGCTCCGCATCGGCATCATTGGTTGCGGTGGACGTGCCAACAACGTGGGCGACATGGCCCGCAAAGATGGCCGTTTCGAGGTTGTTGCATTGGCTGACTACTTCCAGAGTGCGGTGGATGAAAAGGGCAACAAGTTCAAGGTGCCTGCTGACCGTCGCTTTAGCGGTATCAACTGCTTTAAGAAGATGATCGAGGCTGGAGGCATCGATATTTGCGCCGTGCTTTCGCCGCCCTACTTCCATCCCGAGCAGGTTGAGGCTGCCGTAGAGGCTGGCTTGCACATTTGGTTGGCTAAGCCCATTGCCGTGGACGCCTCTGGCGTCGCCCGCATTGAGGCTGCCGCTGAGAAAGCTGCCTCCAAGTCACGCTGTTTCCTCGTCGATTTCCAGACCCGCGCGTTTCCGCACTACCACGAGGCCGCCAAGCATGCCCAGAATGGAGACATGGGCACGCTCGGTTGGGGTGAGATCGAAGGCACCTGTCCGGCTTTCGGATCGCGTTCTGAGGACAAGGGTCCTGAGGGTAAACTCAAGAATTGGCTGCAGTGGAAGGATCTTTGTGGGGAGTCGTTGGTCGAATTCAGCATTCATTCCATCGACATGGCCAGCCTTATCCTTGGCCGCGCGCCCATCTCGGCTAGCGGTCAATGCGGTCGCTACCTTCTTGATAGGCTTCCAGGTGTGCCTCCAAGCGACGTTCAGGATCATTGGTTGGTGACTTACGATTACGGTGATGGCCTCAAGGTCATGTTCCGTGGCAAGCGCTTCGACGGGCACGGCTTGCCCGATCACCATGGAATTTACGTAAAGTTGCATGGCAGTGAGGGTAGTCTGAGTGCCGACTATTCCGGCGAGGTGATCATCATGGGCAAAAAGCGATTTTATGGTGACCGCTTCATGAAAGAAAAGGGCTTCGCCCTGACCAAGGACAACAAATTCCGTGGCCTCTACAACAAGGGCATCAGCGCCAATTGGAATACCTTCCATGACAACATCCGTCAGGGCGACTTCAGCCAAGCCACTGTCGCTCCCAGTGTGCAAAGTCACTATTTGGCACTGCTCGCCCGCGAGGCAGGCTATGCAAAGGGCAAGACGGTGATGATGGAGGATGTGATCAAATCCCAGAAAACGATGTCTTTCGATATTTCTGGCCTGAAGTCCTGATTACAGCTCATGGACACACTCGCACAGCGAGGTGAACACCCGATCGGCCTCACTGAAGTCGAGGCACGAGGTTACGCGATTGGGAACGACCCACACTGGCATGCCTGCCGCTTTTGCTGACTTCATCCCATTCATGGAATCCTCAATGACCAAACAATCGGTGGGTTCAAACTCAAGGCGGCTGGCGGCTTCGAGATAGAGGTCGGGGGCGGGCTTGATGCGAGGTGCATCACCCCGGCAGATCACCATCTTAAATCGTTGCCTGAGCTTAATGCGTTCGAGCCAGCCCTCCACCCAATGATGAGAAGAACTCGATACCACCGCCGCGGGGACTTCCAGTGCGTCGAGGTGATCAAGTAGTTCGATCACGCCAGGCATGGCCTGCGAGCCCTCGAGCTCGCTGACGATCTCTTGCTGGCGCTGGGTGTCGAGGTCTTGCCAGTCGATGCGGCTGCCGATGAGGTCTTCGAGATGCCTTTTGGGAGACCATGTGTCGAAGTCTGAGCCAATGCAGCGGGTATAAAGTTCCAATGGCAGATCCTGACCGTGGGCCTGAAAGGTGCGCAGCCAAGCTTGGTAGATTGCCCATTCGGTATCCACGACAATTCCGTCGAAATCAAATAGCAAGGTGTGAATGGCCATGTCCTTGCTTGGCCCCGTAGTTCATGGTCTGCAAGTCTTCAAATTGATCTCACAGTGGTAGGGCGGGGGGTAGATCGTTGAGCTTTGGGCTTAGCGTCACGGCGATGCCACCGCGTTCCAGGTGAAGGACATAAAGTTGCCTTACGAGGTGCTGCCAGGCAAAGCTCATGACTGGGATCAGAAAATACACCCCGAAGCCAAGTGTGGGTATGACCAAAATCAGCGTGGCGATGGTGAAAGCAATGCCCAGTACGAACATGAACAATGCGGTGACCACAATTTCCTTCCAGACGTTGGAGAGAAAGCTTTTGACGAAGGACAGGTCAAATGCGGCACCGAAATCCTGGGTGAGGGTAGCTTTTAGGGTAATGGGTACGAGGATAAGGTTGAGGCCGATCATGAGCATCAGGTAGATGGGGATGCCGATCAGTATTAGGACGATGAAGGCGAGAGCAGCGGCATCTGCCATGGCGGTGGCAAGAGCAGCAATGATGAAGAAGCACACAAAGGCCCCCACCACGATGACGATGACGAGCACCAGACCGATGACGAGCTGCACGAGGAAAGGCCAAAGCCCACGGGTGAGATATTTGACAAAGTGGTTGAAGCTGAATTCGGGCAGCTTGGTTGGATCTTTTTGGTCACCTTGTCCCCAAAACTGAGTAATATTCCAGCCGGAGAGCACGATCTGACCAATCAAAGGAATGAGCATGCACACTCCCCCAAGCAGAATATTCATGCCCCATTTCGGGCTTCTGAAAAAGTCTTTGATGGAGTCCAAGTAATTCATGCTTATGACCAGCTGGGATGTTGCTTTCTAACAGCTTCGTACAATACGACGGCTACCGCAGTCGAGAGATTTAAGCTGCGAGTTCCACCGGGAGCCATGGGGATCCGCAGAGCGCAATCGCTCTCTGCTTCAATCAATGCCTGCGGTAGGCCGGAGGTTTCGCGGCCAAACACCAGATAGTCACCTGCTCTGAACTCTGCAGTCCATGGCGATTGGCTGGCCTTGGTGCTGAGAAACCAGAAGGCGGCATTGGAGTCGGCCTGCGCTCGAAGCGAGTCCAGAGAGGGCCAGATCTCTAGCTTCACATCTTTCCAGTAGTCCAAGCCGGTACGCTTGACGTGCTTATCTTCGAGTGAAAATCCTAGAGGCTCAACCAGGTGGAGGGTCGATTCGGTCGCAAGAGCCAGCCTTCCTGCAGCTCCGGCATTGTGGGGGATTTCGGGTTCGACAAGAACGATGTGAAACATGAAATTTTCGGCTTAATCTTCCGGTAGAGTACGGCGCGCCAAAGTTAGGGACAGACCAAGCGTACCGATGAATAATAGGTAGCAGGCGAGCAATTCAAGATAGCCACTGCAAATTTTTGGGATGTCTCTGGAAAAGTCGTTTCCCAGAGAAGCTCTCCAGAAGTTTTCACTGCCGATAACAATATTGAAGACATAATTGATGAGTAGCGCGGCTGCGATTAGGCCACTACCGGCATGGCGGCCCAGCTCGGTGAAGAATTCGAAGCTCGTCTTGCGGTGTCGTAGTACAGTGGTTAGCGCAACCAGCAGGATAGCGAGGATTAGCCACTTTTCTGGGATGGACCAGCCAAGAATATCGGATGCGAAGTCCTCGATCTCACCAATGAGAGCAGCGATGAAGGCTAAGCCAATGGCGCGACTGATGGGTTGATATGATCCCGCGTGAGCGCTGGCGCCAAACATGACGATTGCAGACGCAGCTAACAGAAGAGCCTGAATCATCTCCACGGTACCACGCTCAATGGGCACCGAGGGGCGGTTGGGTAGCCATGCGGGCAGTAGAATGGCGGCACAGCCAGCAACAATGAGAAGAGCGCGTACCAAATTGCCGACAAGCGTTGGTTTTTGGCGGCGCGTCTTGAAGTGATCAACCATCGCCCATTGGGTATCAGGCGGTGGCAAGGTAGCGCAAGAGCATGATGTCTGAAGGCAACATTAAAATTTCTTATACTTTGCAAATGTATCGAACTTTCATCTTGCCCTTTCTCAATGGATTTCGAGAGTTGGCGGGTAATCCAGATTACTGATTCATGATGTCCCAAACAATCCGTCCCTTCCTCCCGACTTTCTCCCTCGTGGTAGTTGCTCTCGTTCTTACCACCCCCGACCTCATGGCTCAGGAGGCCCAAGGTCAGGAAAGTCTTCTTCAGCGATGGGTTCTTGCCGGTGGGCAAACCATGATTTTCATCGGAATAGCCGTGGTCGGCTTTATCGCCCTCACTGTCTACAACTCGCTGGCCCTCTCCAAATCCAAGTTCAGCCCAGAAGACCTCAAGATGGCTCTGCTCGATCACATGGCCAACTGCCGCGTTCGTTCTGCCATTGAATTGGCTGCCACCCACCCCTCTTACCTCGGTCGTCTGGTTGCCTACTCCTTCCCCAACATCGATGCCACCCAACCTGAAACTCTTGGGCGCGATATGGTTGAGGACGCGATGGCTGACTTTACCATTAACGAAAACCGCAAAACGATGACTTGGATTAATTACATCTCGGTGATCGGCCAGACCGCTCCCATGCTCGGTCTTATGGGTACGGTCATTGGTATGGTGAGTGCGTTCGCAACCCTGAAAACCGCCGGCACTCCAGACCCCGCCGTTCTCGCTGGAGACATCTCGGTGGCCCTTTTGACCACTTTGTGGGGTCTGATTACTGCGGTCCCCTGCATCCTCACCTTTTACATCCTAAAAAACCGTTTCCAATCCATGGTCGCCGACTGTGTGCACACCACAGAGGAACTTCTCAATGCAGCTGTAGCTACCGTGAATGCCGATACCCTTTACGCCAAGATTCCTGAGGGCATTGCCGAATAAGGCCGGAAATGCTGGAAATCTTCGCCTTTGGGATGTAAACTTCCCCACTGCGCTCCAGCCTATTGTCCAAACTGCAACAGCGGGCGATTTTCAATCAAGTTTCCGCCTGAGCCATCAAATTTCCCGAACCATGCCTTCCTCCAAGCTCCGCAGATCCGCTTCCGGCACTGAAGACGAGTGCAAGTTGGATATGTCACCGATGATCGACATGGTCTTCCTGTTGCTGATCTTTTTCATCGTGAATGCTACCGCGATCATCGTGAAGACAGATCCTGAGGTAAAGCCGCCCATCGCCAAAAATGCCAAGCTTCAAGAAAACAAGGAGGGACGCATTGTGGTCAATGTTCGCAACGATGGCACTTATACCTCCGAGGACTTTACCATTCTGCCAGACGAGGATGCGATTCAAGACTACGTGAAGAAGGCACGTGACCGAGTTGAGCAACTTTCAATTACGCCCCGCCTTCACCTGCGCGGTGACAAAGAAGCCCTCTTTAAGCATGGCCGCGTAGCCGTGCGTGCTGCTGCAGCTGCTGGTGTCAATCAGGTGCTCTTCGCAACCTTTATCCGTGATCCCGGTTACTAAAAAAATCATCACTCTTATCGACTATGGCACGCCACAAGAGACAACAGCTCGAGCCCGATGAGGAGCCCGCATTGGACATCTCTTCGCTGATTGACGTCTGCTTCTTGCTTCTCATTTACTTTCTGGTCACCTCGACCATCAAACCTCGTGAAAGTGACCTGGGCCTGCAACTACCGGGCCCCGCATCTGAAACCAGCGAGCCGCCGGACATCGGTCCCATGCTGATTCACATTGAGGGTCAGGGAGCCATCTACACCGGCGCTGACAAGACTCCAATGGACATGGATGAGTCCTCAAGGGATCTGCCGTTGTTGGATGAAGCGCTCAAATTTTACAAGGATGGCGTGGATGCCGCCGGCGAAAAACCGCTTGTGCAGATCTATGCCAGTGATGAAGCCATGCATCAGCGTGTCATCGACGTGCTCAACTCCCTCTCGGGGGTCGGAATCAATTCGGTGACCTTCACGGATTTGACCGATGTGGATTAAATCCGAATACACACTATATCCAGCACGGAATCCACCTCTCGTCCCGCTGTGGGTTCTTACAAGACAAAGTCCTTTCGAGAAGCATGGCGATGCTCTTCTAATGGACTGATTGAAGAAAAACAATGAAGTTCCTTTTGCGAGGATCTGTGAAAATTCACCCCAACATCATGAATTCCCCTTCTTTCCAAGGCCTGTTGATTGGAGCCGTCTGCTCCATCGCTCTAGTTGTAGGACCGACTGTCCAAGCTCAACAGAAAATACCCAAAAACCCCGAGGGGCTCATGCTACCTGATCTGGTCAACTTCAGCATGCAACTGATGAAGGCCAAACAATGGCAAAAAGCTCTCCAATTCAATGAGCAAGCCATAAAAGACGAAGGCGACGGAGCACTTGAACGATATGGTCCGATGTTTGGCACCATATACTACCGCAAGGGTCTCTGCGAAATGAAGCTCAAGAAGTGGGATGCTGCCGCAAACTCGTTTCAGAAATGCTATCGGGACTTCCCCAACAAGCCGGATGCCATAAACGAAAATGAGTTTGCAAAGCGTGCCCTGTTTCAATGGGCCAAAGCCGAGATGGGCCGTGAGGACTGGCAGAAGGCGCTCGATCTCTTTAAGAAGTTCATTGCCGAACGCAAGCACCCGCGCGACCGATTTTCCCAAGGTGATTTCTTCATCAGCCGCGCGCTATGTTACTACAAGCTACGCCAAATAGTGCCGGGCAACCAGAGCTTTGAAAGCGCCCTACAAAATAAACTGGCATACCGAGTGCCCGATGCCGCGATCCTCAATTGCTTCAAGGAAATGGTCGAAGCCGCCCTCGATAAAGGCAACGAGCAGGCTATCGTTGATTTCATCAATAAGAATCGCGGACACATCGTCACCTTTGACGATGAGATGTATCCCTTCAGTGGGATTATTCTCAAGCTCGCGCAGGACTCTCTAAAAGCTGACATGCAGAGCGCTGCCATCATGCTTTATCAACTGATGCCAAGCACCGAAGCTGCCATCGATCGCGCCAAGGATGTGCTCGAGGCAATTGGTCAGCTTGCAGGAGTTCGTTCGTCAGTGAGCTATGTCATTTATGAAAAAGCCGTCATGAAGGCGCGTGCCGAGCGCTTCAAACAGGAGATGGACAACAACAAGTCTGTTGAAATCATTCAGCTCAATGCCGTGGCTTTCATGCACGAGAAGAATGGTAACGTGCGCGGTGCTCACGCTGCTTACCGACAACTTGAGGACTACTTCCCCCACGCCGAGAGACGTGAGGAAAATCTGTTCAATATGACCCGCACCGCTTTTATGGTGGACGGTGGCGCCAATGCCCTGCCAGATGCCAAAAAGTTCCTTGCTGAGTTTCCCAACTCCAAGCATGCCCCGGCGATCAAGCGTTTGATGTTCGCTAGCCTGTTTGCCGAACAACGCTATGAGGAATGTGTCGAGGCCGCCAGCCAGATGATTGGTCAGTTACCCAAGGGCGGCAAGGATCACGACTTGTGCCTTCACGTTTTGGGTGGCTCCCACTTCTATTTGGGTAACTACGAGACTGCCAAGCCGCTGCTTGACCAACACGTTACGGATTATCCGGAAAGTGAGTCCAAGCTGGCTTCTGCATACTTTCACGCTGCCAACTATTATCGTCAGAATGACATCGCGAAGGCTGCTGAGCTACTTGATGGCTTCCTCAAGAAATACAGTAATCCGGATGAGAATCCCTTTCTGCCATTCGCTCTGCTCGATCGTGCCACCGTCCATTACATGAATGAGGAAAACGAGCCGGCCATCGAAGTGACGACTCGTTTGATCAAGGAATTCCTCGATCATAGTGTCGAAGATCAGGCCCTCAATCTGCGTGGCAATGCCCACCTTGGTCTAGAGGACAATAAGGCAGCTTTGCGCGACTACAAGACAGCTCTCGATGTCGCCGATCGTTGGGAGCATGAAATCGTGGCGGCGGAATCCCTGTTTTCCATATCTGACCTCATGGTCACCGAGGGCCAGGACATGAAGGGTGATGAAGGCAAGGCCCGCATCAGGGAGGCCATGCCCTACATTCAGCAGTTCTGGGAACGCTTCGGTGATGACAACCCACTGCGCCGTCAGATGGCTGTGATGCAAATTCCGGTATTTGTTGAATTTGGTCGCCTCGACGATGCTCTCCAGCAGTTACGGGTGATTATCGCTGAGCTCGCTGCTGAGGACAATGTTGCCTTTATGGAGAAGACCATTCCTCACTACACCGAAGCGTATATGCTGGCGCACACCCCGAAAGAGCTGCAGGAGCACTACCGCGCATTGGATGGCATTGATCTCGACATGAAGGCTGCCCGTGCCCTTCTTGCGATCGAGGTTATCACTGTGTTTGAAAAGGTGGCCAAGAAGGCACAGAATGAAGGAGATAAAAGAAAAGCCAAGGCGGCGGTTCAAAACCTATTTCGCGACCTTAAAAACCAGTTTGACCTCAATGATCTTTCCTCAAGCATCCTCATCAACGTCGGTGACTATCTCCGCACCAAAACTTCCGCGCCACGAGAAGCTCTGCCATTTTATAGTAAGGTCCTTGAGCGCAAAGATGCGCGATACAAGCTAGATGCTCTCAATGGTCGCGGTTTCATTTATAGCCTGTCATCGCGGCCATCCGATCTGGAAAAGGCCCTGAACGACTTCCGCGCGGTGCTTGCGGAGGTTGAGGATGAAGATCTCAAGGAGGAGGCCCTTTATAACATTATCAAGATCCACATGGCCAAAAAAGACTTTGATAAGGTCATCGCCGAAGCCAAGGAGTTCCTTGATAAGAAGAATAAGTTTTCCAAACTACGCCGAGCTCAAGTCTTCCTCCTTCTTGGTAAGGCCTACCAGCAAAGTAACAAAGAGGACGATGCCATTGGCATTTACGCCCGCGTCTGGGCCACCCACACAGGCACCATCAGTGCCTCAGCCCCGGCAATGGAGGCTTGGATGAAAATCATGTGGATGCGCAACAAGCCAGGCAACGAGCGCATTATGGGCGACCGCCAAGGTGCCTACGAAGGCGGCTTGAAGTATATCAACCAGACCGCTCGTTTCCGTGACAAAATGAATGCCGCAGACCTCGAGCTGTGGCTGGTGGTTGAAAAGCTCGTTAAACAGTACGAAGCAAACCCTGCCATCAAGGCCAAGAAGAAAGATGATAAACAATAAGCTTTCCGTTTGCCCATGTAAACCCACCTCTCCCGCTTCCATGAAAATCATAAAATCATCTCTGTTGCTTTTCCTGTTCCTGCTGGTTTCCGCCACTGGCCAGAACCCGGCCCAGGCTCCCCCCGCGCAGCCGAAAGGCATGGTGGCACTAAAGATGGATAACGGGGATCTAGACCCTGAAGAAGTGTATCTCGTTGCGGTTACCAAGGATAGCGTCGCCTTCAAATTCAACGAGGGTGACGCGCAACCTGAGATCAAAAAACGCGCCGAAGTCGACTCCATCTTCCTCTACGACCCTGCCGACTACTTGGAGGCTCTTGATCTGTATGAAGGCCGCAAATATGCCGAAGCCATGAACGCCTTCATCAAGGTCAAAAACCGTTATATGAGGATGTTTCCGGGTCTGCCTAACAATCCTGGCGTGATGGCATCCTACTACGAACTCGAATGCCTGCGTAAACTCAACGACCTCGAGGGTCTGCGTGTCGCCTTGCAAAAATTCAAGAAGGGCAATCTCACTCGCAAAGTGCCGCTGCAACAGATTGAGATTTACCTACTGTGGGATGCGATTCGCGCCAATCTGAATCAAGAAGCTCTCAAGATTGTTGAGCAGTATGAAGGAAAACGCCTGCCTGGTCACCAACGCGCCCAGATCGCCTACTGTCATGGCCGGGCGCTTGAAAGCCTCAGCAAGCCTCCTCACGAGATCCTTCTAGCCTACCAAACCGCCATCACTGCCGATGCCGGTGCTTCCCAATCTTTGGTCCGTGATGCCATTTTGCGTTCATTGGAGATCCTCAACAATGACCAAGAGGTGAAAGACGCCAAGCGTACCTTCGATGAGTCTGATGGTCAGGAACTCATCCGTGGATTTACCAAGGTCATGGAGGCTGCCGGCCTCTGCAGCATGTTCCAGATCCAACTCGCCACTGGTGAGCCCCTGCCGCAGAAATACCGCCACTTCCTAAGTTACACTCCCGATCGGATTCAGGCCATCGCCGAAGGCACCGACACCACCAAGAAGAATGGTGACAACCAAAAGCAGCCTGAAAAGCCCAAGCCGGGCGAAAAGGGCAAATAGATACTCATAGGGGGAGTGATTTCCCTTAGGCGCTGGTCTCAAGCATTTCTCAAGCCGCTGGTATTTCTCGGCGGCTGGTTTGTTTTCCAGTCGTGGCCGCTTCAGCCCTGGAGGCTTTTTTCTAACCACTCGAGCATCTTTTTGCGATAGGCGCCTTGATCACGCCACAAGTTGTCGCCGTGATGACCGTCTTTGACTTCGAATATGGTCTTGGGCTTCTCTGCTGCCCGAAAGAGTTTGCGGCCCTGGGAAATGGGAACCACTGGATCCTTCTCGCCATGAACAATCAATAATGGGAGAGGGCTAATTTTGTCGACTAGGTCCACCGGGGCGAGTTCGTCACTGACGAGGCTGGCTGCCAGTCGACCACCGATAATCATCGCCATCTCACGGTAAGACGCGAAGGTGGCATCGGTAATCACCGCGCGCAAATTTTTGGTTTTACCGCCGGCAATAGCCGCTACGGACTTGGCGCCACCGAGACTGTGGCCGTAGGAAATGATCGGCATGTTGCGGTTGTGGCCGCTGTTGCCGGCGAATTCCAGTGCTGCACGCGCATCCTGAACCATGCCACTGCGTTCGATTTTGCCCTCAGATTTGCCGTAGCCCCTGTAATCATACATGAGAACCTCATAGCCAGCAGTTGCCAACCACGTCACAAAGCCGAGATGGTGTCCGATTGAGCCTGCATTGCCATGGGAGAAGACCACCGTTCCGATGACCGGCTCGACCTTGCTTTCGATCCACCAACCGTGGAGTTTGGTGCCATCTTCAGAGGTGATTTCGACTTGGCGAAACCGGTGACCCCATTGCTTAGGGGTTGCAGGTTGGTCGCGAGTGGGAAAATAGAAGAGTCGATTTAGTGGCTTGCCCGGCAAGATAGGAGCCTTGGCCACTTCGGGGAATTCGAGGTGTGCAGAATCATCGGCATGGACAACACCGCTGCAGGCAATCCAGCCCGCCATCAGAAGGGCGATGGACTTTTGATGTTTCATGTAGGCAGGTCGGGCGACCTCAGCGCGGCATCATGTAGCCGAGTAAGGTCGCAAGCTTGTCGCGCATCTGGGCACGGGTGACAATGCAATCGATAAGACCGTGCTCAAGCATGAACTCAGCGGTTTGGAAACCGGGAGGAAGATTCTGATGGGTGGTCTCCTTGACCACGCGGGGACCGGCAAAGCCAATCATGCATTTGGGCTCAGCGAGATTGATGTCACCGATCGTCGCATACGAGGCGGTGACACCTCCGGTGGTAGGATGGGTCATTACCGAGATGTAGGGCAGCTTGGCTTCAGAAAGCCTGGCGAGAGCGCCACAAACCTTGGCCATTTGCATGAGCGAGAGCATGCCTTCCTGCATGCGCGCACCGGACGATGCCGAGACGATGATCATGCCGCGCTTTTCCTCAATGGCGGTCTCGATGGCACGCGTGATTTTTTCACCAACCACCGAACCCATGGAGCCCGCGAAGAACTTGAAGTCCATGACTGCAATCATGGCGGCCTGCCCGTCGACACTGATTTTTCCGGAAATCACAGCGTCATTGAGTTCGGTTTTCTTGATCAGGCCATCGATCTTTTCGGGGTAACCTTTGAATCCGAGGGGGTTGGCAGAAATCAGCCCGGCATCGGTCTCTTCAAAGCTGCCCTCGTCCGCAATCAGGTCGATGCGCTCACGCGAACCCATCAGGAAGTGGTGACCGCAGTGGTGGCAGACATTATGGTGCTGAGCGAGTTCCAGATTATGAATCATGGCCTCACATTCTGGACACTTGGTCCAGAGGCCCTCAGGCATGTCATCGCGCTTTTTGAGGCTATCGAGGCTGGGTTTACTGAAAATTCCCATGGTTTTGATCGGATGTTGCAGGCGGAATGCCGAACTTGGCAAACCCAGTGCTCTGCGTGGTCGCCACGATAAGTATGGAGTGGTGATCAGACAATCACCTTTTGCACTGTCCGATTTGACGAAAAGCTTGCCAAGACAGTGGTTTCGAAGGAAAACCATCTTACACCGTTAACTTTTATTAAATATTAATGTCGATTCGAGCCTTCGTAACTTCTTGTTCACTCCTACTCATGGTGTGGTTGATGCTGGCATTTATTCATGACCCCTCCACACCTGCTGGCACCGATCCGGTCACTCCAGAAGTCCAGCCAGTCTCGGCGGATGATGTCGAAGAAGTTGGCAATCTCACGGTTTCGGTCTCGCCTTGATTGCTCTGGAATGCTTGAATCATCCGATGGCTGATAAACCAATCATTTGTGACACCAAGCCTCTCGGTCTTGAAGTTGAAGCCGGCACCTATTTTTGGTGTGCTTGCGGCAGCTCTTCCAACCCTCCTTTTTGTGATGGCTCTCACAAGGGCACAAGTTTTTCGCCGGTGAAACACGAAGTGGAAGAAAAGAAGACCATCTATTGGTGTCAGTGCAAGCACAGCAAGAATGGTGCGCTCTGCGATGGTAGTCACAAGTCGCTTTGACAGGTTACTGCTGCAGGGATAGCAAGTGGCATGCGCAGTTTGATCAAAAATGTCCTGCATCGCGAAGAGCCGACGGATGAACTACACGTGGCTGGTTGGGTCCGTACGCGCCGTGACTCCAAGGCCTTTTCGTTTATCGAACTCAACGACGGCTCCTGCCTCGCCAATCTTCAGGTGATTGCTGATTCTGGAATTGCCGGTAGTGAGAATCTGCATTCCATGACCACCGGTTCATCGGTGGAGGTGAAGGGCCGTCTAATCGAATCGCCTGCCAAAGGTCAGAGGTGGGAGATGCAGGCGAATGAAATCAAGTTGCTCGGGGCCGCTCCGGATGACTTCCCGCTTCAAAAGAAGGGTCATAGCGCAGAATTTCTGCGTAGCATTTCCCATCTGCGACCGCGCGCCAACCTATACGGGGCTGTATTCCGAGTGCGAAGTCGCATGGCGTACGCCATCCACCGTTTCTTTCAGCAGAGAGATTTCGTCTACGTTCACACGCCAATCATTACATCGAGTGATTGTGAGGGAGCAGGGGAGATGTTTCGCGTCACCACATTGCCAGATGACAAGGCTGCCAACGACGCCGAAGATTTCTTTGGTCGTCGCGCTTTCCTTACCGTGTCCGGTCAGCTCGAGGGTGAAGCCTTTGCGTGTGCGCTATCCAATATTTACACCTTTGGTCCGACATTTCGTGCCGAGAACTCTCACACCTCTCGCCACGCATCTGAGTTCTGGATGGTTGAGCCCGAGATGGCGTTTTGCGATTTGGATGGTGACATGGATGTTGCCGAAGACATGGTGAAGTTTTTGGTGACTGAAATGCTCGAGCAACAGGGAGGCGACTTGGATATTTTCGACCGCTTTGTCGACAAAGGCCTGCGTCAGCGACTTGAGTTCGTGAAGGACCGGCCTTTCGAGCGCATCAGTTACACCTCTGCGGTGGAGTTGTTGATGAAGAGTGGGGTGGAGTTCGAGTTTCCCGTCGAATACGGTCATAACCTGCAGTCTGAGCACGAGCGCTGGCTGACTGAGGAACACTTCAAGTGCCCTGTGACCGTCTTTAACTACCCCAAGGAGATCAAGCCCTTCTACATGCGCCAGAATGATGATGGCAAGACGGTGACCGCGATGGACGTGCTAGTACCGGGAATCGGTGAAATCATTGGTGGGAGTCAGCGAGAGGAGCGCTACGATATCTTGCTTGAAAACTTCAAGAATCACCAGATTGATCCTGAGCATTATGGTTGGTATGCAGATCTGCGCAAGTATGGCACGGTGCCGCATGCAGGTTTTGGTCTTGGGTTCGAGCGCCTACTGATGTTTGTCACCGGCATGCAGAACATTCGCGACGTCATTCCCTTTGCCCGTACTCCAGGGCATTGTGAATTTTAAGCAATGCGTCGCCTCATCTTTTCTAACACCACCAATTCATGATGGCGCCCCCGATCTCAGACAGCTGCACCACCTATGAACTGACAATGAGTCGTTGCACTGCCGAGTCGTATCGGTCATGCCTGGCCTACCCACGGATTGGACACACCACCGGCCTGAGTAACCTTTGGTATGTGCAGAAACCAGGCAGCGAATCGTTCAGGAGCGAACTTGGAGTCAATTCTTAAGCTTAAGCTTGGTGATGCGCCCGTCTACGTTCCAGTCTTGAACGTAGAGATCTCCGTTGGGAGCGAAACCGAGCCCATGCGGAGCGGTGAATAGGCCTGGTATCTGATCCTCCTTGGGCACTCGGTAGTTGGCTCTGCGCTTGGGATCGGGTTGGTCGCCGAGGAAGGAAACGGGAGTGCCATTTTTATCGATGATGACCGCACGCCCGCCGAGTTCGGCTACACCAAGATGATCGCCGTGCATGGAAAAGGAGCAGGGACGACGGAGGTGGGTAGCGTGGGTGCCGATAAATTTGCCATCCAAATCAAAATGGACAAGGCGTCCGTTTTCACGGTCAGCCACCAACAGCCGCGGTGTATCGAAGCGGGCGTCGATGGTCAGGCCATGGCAGGTGCGGAATTTGCCGTCTTCGGTGCCTCTACCACCAAAGGTCAGAAGATGTTTTCCCTGAGCGTCGAATTTATGAATGAGATTGGAGCCGTAACCCATGGCGGCGAAGATAGAGCCGTCGGGAGCAACGGCGACCGCGGTCAGGCCACCCCACCCCTTTTCGATCTCACCCGTCTTCTCGTTGGGGATGGTGAGTAGTGTCTTGCCATCGGTGTCGATTTTGAGCACGCGGTTGCTAACAGGATCTTTGCCCTGGGCTTTCAGGGTTTTGTTGTAGTTGCCACTGATTTGGGCGCCATAGATGACGGTCTTGCCACCTTCCTCACGCATGTTCATGCCGTGGAAGCCTTGGCCTTCGGGAGCGATGGATTTGAGGTAGGTACCGTCTTCTTTCCAGACAATGACAGATTCGGGCGAGTTCGTACAAAAGTAGACGTTGCCGCTTTGATCGACCAGCACGGTGCCGTGGGTGGGACCGAGTGCCTTGCCTTCGGGAAGTTTGCCCCAGCCGACTTCGACTTCGTAGGTCCACTGGCCGTTGCCCGTGATAACGGGAGCAGCGGGGGATTGGCCGGGCTTGGTGCCGTGGTCTGGGTGGGCCAGGACGAGTGATGAACTGAAAACGGTAAAAGCGAGAACATTGCGGATCATGATGCCGCATATACCGGGCGAAAGGCCCCAGCCTGTCAAGACGTTGAATGATGACACTCGGTCCCTTTACGGATCGGCCTGCATCTGCCAGCATCCTGCCCATGCGTCTGGCCGTACTCAACGTGGTGGGACTCTCCAAATCCCTGATTGGAGAGCATGCCCCGCACCTGCGCGCATTCTCTGAAAAATGCGGCTGCCAAAGTTATCAGCCCGCCTTCCCCGCAGTTACCTGCACTGCTCAGTCTTCCATCCTAACGGGGACAAACCCGGATCAGCACGGCATTGTTGCCAATGGTTGGTACGATCGCGAGTCCTCAGAAGTGCGTTTTTGGAAGCAGAGCAATCATTTGGTCCACGGCGAGAAGCTCTGGGAAACCTTGCGTAAGGAAATGCCCGGTTTCACCTGCGCCAAGCTTTTCTGGTGGTACAATATGCATTCCTCGGCAGACTTCTCGGTTACACCGCGCCCGCTCTACCCGGCCGATGGTCGCAAGGTTTTCGATGTGCATACCCAACCCATGGGTATGCGCGATAAACTCAAGCATGACCTTGGCGAGTTTCCTTTTCCCTCTTTCTGGGGTCCCAATGCTGGCATTCCCTGCTCCCAATGGATTGCGGACTCCGCCAAATGGGTGGAGGAGAAACATGCACCGACCCTCTCGTTGGTGTATTTGCCACATCTTGATTATGTGCTGCAAAAAGATGGGCCCAACAGCAGCGAAGTCCCGCGTGCCATCGGCGAGATCGATGCAGTGGTAGGTGAGTTGATCGATTTCTATGAGTCACGTCATGTGAAGGTGGCGATTCTTTCCGAATACGGCATTTCATCGGTCAGCAAGCCGGTGCACCTCAACCGCATCTTCCGTGAGAAGGGCTGGCTATCCATCAAAGATGAGCTTGGACACGAGACGCTCGATGTTGGCGGCTGCAAGGCCTTTGCCGTAGCCGATCATCAGGTGGCCCATGTCTATGTCAACGACAGCTCCATTCATGATGAGGTAAGGGCTTTGCTCGAATCCGTCGATGGCGTGGATGAGGTGAGAACCATGGACGGGCTTGGAAGGGCGGGGGACTTTGTCGTCGTCTCCAAACCCGACGCTTGGTTTACCTACTACTACTGGCTGGATGACGATCTCGCTCCCGATTTTGCGCGCTGTGTCGACATTCATCGCAAGCCCGGCTACGACCCCTGCGAGCTCTTTCTCGATCCCAATCTGGTCATGCCAAAGTTCGATGTCGCGAAATTCCTCCTAAAGAAGAAGCTTGGTTTTCGCGCGCTACTTGAGGTCATTCCGCTGGATGCGACCTTGGTCAAGGGCTCTCACGGCCGCGATCAGGTCCCCGAGGCCGAGCAACCCGTCTGGATGGGTAGTGACTTCCCAGTGAAGCAGGCCGAAGATCTGCACGCCGCCATTCTGCAACATTTCCGCTCCACCGAGAGTCATTGATTCCTGATGAAAGCCATCCTCACTTCCCTTATTCTCTTTACCGCGCATGGGTTTGCGGCGGACAAGCCCAACATCATTTTCATCATGGCCGACGACCTCGGCTGGAAGGATGTGGCGTATGCGGGTGCTGAGTTCTTTGAGACGCCCCACCTCGACAAGATGCGCACCCAGGGCATGCAGTTTGATGCAGCTTACAGTGGTGGTCCCAATTGTGCGCCCACCCGTGGCTGTTTGATGTCGGGTACCTACACGCCGCGTCATCACATTTATCAGCCTGGCGGATTTTCCAAAGGCAAGGTGAACTACATGAAGTTCTTGGTGCCTGCACGCGAGCAAAAGGACGAGAAGCTCAAGCAGCAGGCTGCCAATGCCTTTAAGATCACCAACAGTCTCGATCCGAAATTCGTCAGCCTCGCCGAGGTCATGAACCCTGCCGGTTACGCCACCGCCCGTTTGGGCAAGTGGCATCTGGGGCCCGATTTGCAGGGCTTTGACCTCAGTACGACCAACGGCAAAGGAGCCATCGGCGACAAATACTACGGTAACATCGACGTAGCTGAGGATCTCACCAATCGTGCGGTGAAGTTTATTGAGGACCACAAAGACGGTCCATTCTTCCTTTATCTCAGCCATTGGGACGTGCACACGCCCATTCGCGCACGCAAGGCGGTGGTCGACCGCTACAAGGGCAAGCTCGAGAAGATTCCAAAAGGCGAACGCCGCAACTTCGATCCCACTTACGCAGGGATGATTGAGGCGGTGGATGTTTCCGTTGGCCGCGTGCTGGCCAAAGTCGATGAACTCGGCATCGCTGAGAATACCCTTGTCATCTTCACCAGCGACAACGGCGGTCGCACGGCTGTCTCCCAGTTGGAGCCGACGCGAGGGGAGAAGGGTTCGCTCTTTGAGGGTGGTACTCGCGTGCCCTGCCTGATGCGTTGGGTTGGCACCATCGAGGCTGGCTCGACCTGTGATACCCCAATCACCAGCGTCGATTTCCTGCCGACTTTCGCCAGTCTCGGTCAAGCGAAGCTACCCACCACCCAGCCGGTGGATGGGGTGGATATCTCGCCGCTGCTGACGGGCAAGAGTATTCCCGAGCGCGCGATCTTCTGGCATTATCCGATGTACCTTCAGGGTAGTGGTCTTAAGGTCAAGATGGCGGATGGCAAAACCTATTCTTGGCGCGGCTTTCCCTCCACCTCCATGCGCCGGGGTAACTACAAGCTCATCCATTTCTTTGAAACTGGCAGCTACGCCCTCTACGATTTAAGCCAAGATCCCGGTGAGCAGAAAGACCTCTCTGAAGAAATGCCCGAACTCGCTGCCAAACTGCAAGCCGAACTCAATACTTGGCAGCAAGAGGTCAAAGCCCCCATTCCCGGCATCCCCAATCCCAACTACATTGGTGCTGCCAGATGAATTCCTTGATCAAGACTCTCGCCTCTATCTCCATTGCCGGGCTCGTATTTGCCCAAGGGGTGGACAAGCCCGTTAACGCTGAACAAAAACCGCTTCCCAATATTCTACTCATCCTTGCCGATGATCTGGGCTATGGGGATGTCAGTGTTTACAACAAGAAGGCCAAGGTCAAAACGCCCGCCATGGACAAGTTGGCGGCGGAGGGTATGCGCTTCACCGATGCCCATAGCCCGGCCACCGTCTGCACTCCCACCCGCTACAGTGTGATGACCGGGCGCATGGCATTTCGCACCGGCAAGTTTGGCGTGTTTACCGGTGCCGGCGGTCCTTGCATGATCGAGATGGAGCGCCTGACACTGCCCGAGATGCTCAAGGCGCAGGGCTACCGCACTGCCAAATTCGGCAAGTGGCATATCGGTCTGACCTTCCTCGACAAGGAGGGTAAGGCCATCAACAAGGGTGGCCTCGAGGCGGTGAAGCGCATCGATTACAGCAAGGCAATTCCCGATGCCCCCATTCATCACGGCTTCGATGAGTTCTTTGGCACCGCCTGTTGCCCGACCACAGACTGGCTTTACGCCTTCATCGACGGCGACAAGATTCCCGTGCCGCCGACCGAGGTGGTTGATCGCGACCAGCATCCCAAGAACGTCTACACTCGCGACTTTCGTGCAGGCCTTATTGCTCCTGGCTTTGATATTGCCGAGATCGATATCCAGTTCCTCGAGAAGAGCCTCGATTACATCGACCGCCACGCCAAAAAGAAGGATGACAAACCCTTCTTCCTGTTTCACTCGACTCAAGCAGTACATCTGCCCTCCATTCCCGCTGCTCAATACCGTGGCAAGACCAAGGCCGGTCCGCATGGTGACTTCCTGCTGCAGATGGACGGCATCGTCGGCAAGTTGATGGCCAAGCTCGAGGAGCACGACCTCGCCAAGAACACCATCGTCATCGTCACCAGTGATAACGGTCCCGAGGTGCCGACTGTGGTCAACATGCGAAAAGATCACCAACACGATGGTGCTCGCCCTTGGCGCGGCATGAAGCGCGACCAATGGGAAGGCGGCCACCGTGTGCCACTCATCATCCGTTGGCCCGAGAGCATTATGGCGGGTAGTCTGTGCAAGCAGACCGTCAGCCTCACTGACATCATGGCCACTTGCGCGGCGATCTCGGGAGCAATACTTCCCAACAACGCTGCAGAAGACAGTTACAATCTATTGCCTGTGCTAACGAGCGGGGATGGTGACAATCCTATCCGCCCGTATACTCTACAGCAGACTTGGTCCAAGCACTTCTCCGTGCGTGTGGGTGAGTGGAAGTATATCGATCATCAGGGATCCGGTGGCAACAACTATGAGCGTAGGAGTGAGTTCCTCAAAGGGCTAAAGCAATACAGCCTTGCGGATACTGAGCCCGATGCTCCCGGCCAACTCTATCATCTCAAGGACGATCCCGGTGAGACCACCAACCTTTACTTCAAACACCCTGAGCGGGTGAAGGAGATGAAGGCTCTCTTGGATCAGTCCCTGGCCTCCGGTCGTAGCGCGCCCAAGCGAGACTGATCAGACCAGAACTTCTTCCACTTGAGCCACGGCCATCGCTGCAATGCCCTCATGGCGCCCTATGAAACCCATGGTCTCGTTGGTGGTGGCCTTGATGCCGACTCGCTTGGGATTCATGCCAAGGCTGTTGGCGATGAGCTCCTGCATTGCCTCGCGGTAGGGAAGAATCTTGGGTGCCTCGGCGATAAGGGTGGAGTCCACGTTGATGATCTGAAAGCCGTTTTCGCGAGTAAGGTCGCGGCACTTTTCAAGTATCCTGAGAGAGCTGATGCCCTCGCAGGCGGGGTCTGTGGGAGGAAAATAATAGCCGATATCAGGAAGGCCCATGGCGCCCAATAGTGCGTCGGCAATGGCATGCGAGAGAACATCCGCATCCGAGTGCCCGTCCAGTCCATGGCTGTGCGGGATGGTAACGCCTCCAAGAATAAGGGGGCGGTTTTCAATGAATCGATGGACATCGTAGCCAATACCTGTCATGCGATTTTTTTTGTTAGAGTATTTCCTCGATCGGGATTTTGCCATTGGTGGCAACGATTGCCCAGACATCTGGCTTTCCTTCAACCGGAGTGAGTTCCACCTTGCCACCGGCACTTTCCACAAGCAACTGACCGGCAGCAATGTCCCAGAGGGAAATCCGTGATTCGACGTAGGAGTCAAGGCGGCCACAGGCAATGTAGGCCATACCGAGTGCGGCCGACCCCATCATCCGCATCTTACGGGCTCGCAGTGAGGCCTTGCGGAAGCGCTCGAGTCCGGTTTGCAGCGCGGACTCATCCTTTCCGCAGCCGATGAAGAGCACGGATTCCTCAAGCTTGGTGCGTGGGCTGGCTTCAATGGGATGACCGTTGAGTAGGGGTGATTCGCCTTTTTGTATCGTCCAGGTCTCTTGCATCATCGGGTCGTGGATCACACCGAGCACGATCTCGTTGTCGATGCGCAGTGCAATGGAAATGCAGAAGTGGGGGATGTTGTAGAAGAAGTTCACTGTCCCATCAATCGGATCGACAATCCATTGGCGGTTGGAATCCTGACTGCCCGCAATGCCTTCTTCGCCGTAGAGGGCGTCGTCAGGTCGTGCGCCAAGGAGGATGCCGGTGATGAGGTCTTGGGATTTCTTGTCGAGAGCAAGCTTGATGTCGTGATGACTGGCTTCGTCGACAACGGAGTCTTTGCCGAAGTGGCTGCGTAGCAATTCGCCGGCCTTGGCGGCAGCATCGATGGCGAGTTCGAGATCGTTCATTGGGAAGAGTGGTAGCAATCAGTGCTGTTTGCGCTGGTGCAGTTCGAGGATGGTCGGGACGAGTTGCTGTGCCAAGTCGAGTTTGCTGGCTTGAGGCAATGGTTCGCTATGATCGGGGTGAACGAGCAATAGTTCGTTGCGCTCAGAGTCGAAGCCGATGCCCGGTTTGGAGACGTCGTTGGCAATGATCAAATCACAGCCCTTGCGTACGAGTTTGGCGCGGGCATGTTCTTCGAGTTTTTCGGTTTCTGCCGCAAAACCCACGAGTGTTCCGCTGAAGTTCATGTCATTGCGCACGCTGGCAAGGATGTCGGTGGTGTTGACCAGTTCCAGAGAGAGCTTGCCGGTATCCTTTTTGATTTTTTGATCGGCGATCTTGGCAGCGGTGTAGTCGGCGACCGCAGCAGCAAAGATGGCGATGTCCATTCGACCGATATGCTGGCCCACGGCCTGATGCATGTCAGCAGCGGTTTCCACCGGCAGGTAGTCGACATGATCCGGTATATCAATGGCGGTGGGTCCGGAAATGAGCAGCACCTCATGACCATCATTGGCGAAAGCTCCGGCCAACGCATAGCCCATCCTGCCCGACGAACGGTTGGATAGGAAACGAACCGGGTCGATGGGTTCGCGGGTAGGGCCGGCGGTGATGAGCACCTTCACAAGCGCAGTGTGATGGCAGTTGCCATCGGGGGCAATCAAGCAGTGTTGCGCTGTTTGAGTTCTTCAATGCAGGCATCCATCACTTCGAGGTCAATCTCGTGAATGTCCAAGCCTTTGCCGATGTCTTGGAGCATCAGCACGGTCAGTTCTCCCCCCAGATGCTCGCGGAATTCATCAATGCCCCCGAAAACCTGGCGACTGCCATCCTCGTGGGTCCAATCGAGGGCTGGATGATGGATGTGCAAGCCCAAGGACTGGATGACGGTGATCACGCGCTCAGCGAGTTGCGGGGGTGCAATGCCCATTTTGACTGAGTAGAGTGCATCGAGAGCCACTCCTACGCCGACAGCCTCAGCATGTGAGAGATTGTAGTCGGATAGGGCTTCAAGTTTGTGGGCGGACCAGTGCCCAAAGTCGAGGGGGCGGCTGGAGCCACTCTCGAAGGGGTCGCCGCTGGTGGCGATGTGTTCGGCGTGCAGAAGGCCGGACTTTTCGACGCAATGTTCCAATGCCTCGTGCTCGAGATTGCGAAGTGCATCGATATTGGACTCAATCCACTCAAAGAACGCGTGGTCTTTTACCAAGGAGACTTTGATTGCCTCGATCAATCCGGCGCGACGGGATTCCTCGGGTTGGGTATGAAGAAAACGAAAATCGTTGATGACCGCGAAGGGCACATGGAAGGAGCCGATCCAATTCTTTTTGCCAAACCAGTTGATGGCACACTTCACGCCAACACCACTATCGTCTTGGGAGAGGGTTGTGGTCGGAAAGCGAATCAGCCGCACTCCACGATGTGCGGTGGCTGCACCGTAGCCAATCGCATCGAGAAAGGCACCGCCGCCAATTGCGATGAGGTAGGAGTGTCGATCGAGGTGAGCGCCGTCGATGGCCTGCCATGTTTCGCGGACCCATAGGTCGTCTTTCTTGACCACCTCACCACCAGGCAAAGTGTGGACACCCTTGAGTTCCACATTCAGATCCTGAAAGTAGCATTCCAGTTCTTCTGTGATTTGCGGCCAGGCCGTGGCCACAGGGGACTCCATGACCACCAGAGCACGTCGACCGCTACCCTCTGCCATGATATCGGCCAGGGTGGAGTTCTTCGTGGAGAAGGCATCGCGGGTAAAGACGATGCGGTGAGTGTAGCACACAGGGATTTGGAAGTCTTGACGGGCCATGGGGTCTTGGCTGGGGCCGGGATTATTGTAAATTACGGCCGTTCGTCCATGTTTCTAGGATCTTTCTGAAGACTTTTTCCAATGCTCGAATCTCCCAACCCCCGCTTCGGTGGCATTGCCCGCCTTTATGGTCAATCCGCGCTGGCTCGTTTTCATGCGGCTCATGTGGCTGTGGTGGGCATCGGTGGCGTGGGAAGTTGGGCTGTGGAAGCATTGGCGCGCTCAGGCATCGGTAGGCTGACTCTGGTGGATTTGGATGAAATTTGTGAAACCAACATTAATCGTCAATTGCACGCGATGGATGGACTCATCGGTCGTCAAAAGACGGAAGTCATGGCGGAGAGGATACAGGCGATCCATCCCGAATGCGAAGTGGCGGTGGTGCCCAAGTTCTTCAAGGAGGCCACCGCAGATGAAATTCTGGACAATGATTTCGATGCATTGATTGACGCCATCGATACTCGGGCTCACAAGGCGTTGCTGCTGACGGAGTGCGTCAAGCGAGGCATCCACGTGGTGACTTGTGGTGCAGCAGGTGGTCGTCGCGACCCCACATGCATCCAAGTCGAGGATCTGGCGTATAGCGGCAAAGACGCGATGTTGCAGCAACTGCGTCGCACCCTGCGCCGGGATCACGGTTTTCCGAAGGCACCCGATGGCGGCAAGCCTGAACCCATGGGCATTGAGGCGGTATTTTCTGTCGAAGCTCCTTGGTATGTCCAATGCGATGGCGAGGTAAGCCGCGATAAACCCACAGAGAACAGTCCCAAGGACGGCCCGGTCCTAGGTTGCGACTGGGGCATGGGTTCAGTAACGCACGTTACCGCCAGCTTCGGCCAGATTTCTGCTGGACGCGTGTTGGAGTATCTCGCGGCAGATGTGAGAACGGGCCAGAACTGCCCATGAAAAAAGCGGTCCCGCAGGACCGCTTTGAGTAAAGAGTGTTTGAAAGGTGCCTGAATCAGAGGCCCTTCTTGGAAAGGCGCGTGCCCGGTGTAGCACCTTGGCGGGCCTTGAACTTTGGATTGGACTTGCAGATCACATAGACAGTGCCTTTGCGCTTCACGACCTGACAATCGGCGTGACGGCGCTTGGCGGAGGAGAGGGAAGAGAGAACTTTCATGGTCAGAAGGGGTTCTGGGTGGGAGCCAGATCGCTGGCTGGGGGGCGAAAAACTATCGGTATCGTCTCCAGTGTAAAGGCATTTCTTGGGAGATGAGTGCAAATCCCGTTGATTTAGTGGTTTGGGTCCTAAAAGCAGGCGATTTGGGCTTCTTCGGGCCTCCGAATTGGATAGATTGAGGCTGTGACTTTTGCCTCAACAATCACGATTGCGCGGATCTTATTGGTTCCCGTGATCGTGGTGCTGGCCTTTCGCTATGGCGCCAGCTTAGAGGCGGGAGAGCCCATTGCACGGCTGCGCTGGGCTGCGGTTGGCCTGTTTATCATTGCGGCATTGAGTGATGCTCTCGACGGCTGGGTTGCACGCCGCTTTGACCAACGCAGCCAACTTGGAGCCTTCCTGGATCCCCTCGCCGACAAGCTATTGATGGGTTGGGGAGTACTCGTTGGCACTTTGGTTGATTGGGGCGAGGTCGGTTGGCATCTGCCCATGTGGTTTGCCATTGTGGTATGGAGTCGAGATGGCCTGATCGTCCTTGGTCTCATTATCCTCAAGCGCGCCAAACGAAATATCGAATTCAAGGCGCATGTGGCGGGCAAGTATGCCACGGCGGCCCAATTCATTACCTTGGCATGGGTGACTTTCGGGATCGTCAAAGTGGACCCGGTTTGGCCCTGCATGGTGGCGACATTCTTCGCCATCTGGTCTGCAGTGGCCTATTTTCAGCAGGCAGTCGGCCTGATGAAGCCAGCGGATTAGGTCGGCTGTTCACCCCGTGCCATCACCACTTTGCCGGTGCGCACTGTCTCGATGATATTGAATTGCGAGAACATGGTGACTGCCGCATCAATTTTGGAGCTGTCGCCTTGGATCATCACCACCATGGAAGTCGGCGTGAGATCTACGGTCTTACCGGTAAAATGTTCGACAATCTGAAGTGCCTGAGAGCGTTCTTCGGTAGTACACTTGAGCTTGATCATGATCATCTCCTTGGTCACCGAATTTTCCTCGGTGTGTTCAAAGCAGTGAATCACATCCACCAGTTTGTTCACCTGCATGATGATTTGGTCGAGGCCTTCCGGATCGCCGGAAATGCCGATGGTCATGCGGGAAAAATGGGCGTTGCGTCCTTCGGACACCACCAAGGAGTCGATGTTGAATCCGCGGCGAGAGAACACCTGACAGATGCGCATCAACACGCCAGGCTGGTTATTTACCTGAATGGAGAGCGTGTGGATGGGACCGCCGGTCTTGATGCTCTCAATGGTCTGGGCGGAAGGAGATGTAGTCGTGGACATGGCAAGGAGTATGGGTGGAATCCGTGAAGGTTAGGGCACAGGTAGAGGCAATGCATCAAGTCGAACCCGTGGGTTTGGCCATCTTGGTCTTGGGCGGTTCGACAATCATGTCCTCCAGGGCCGCACCGGCGGGAATCATCGGGAACACGTTCTCTGTTTTCACGCACTCGGCGTGGATGAGGAAGGGGCCGTCGTTGTAGTCGAGAGCCTTCTGGAGCATGCGCTTGACGTCAGCGCCGCGCCGGATGTGCACCGAGGGAATGCCGTAGGCATCGGCAAGTTTGCAGAAGTCCGGATTGCCCTCGAGGTCTACCCCTGACTCGCGGTTCTCAAAGAACAGTTCCTGCCATTGGCGAACCATGCCAAGGTAGTGGTTGTTGAGCACCACAATCTTGATCGGCAGTTTGTGGATTGCGGCAGTGGCCAACTCGAAAAGGGTCATTTGGAAGCCGCCGTCACCTGCGATGGAGATCACGGTTTTGTCGGGGCAGGCGAGTTGGGCACCGATGGCGGCGGGGAAACCGAAACCCATGGTTCCCGCACCACCCGAGGAAAGCCAGTGGTAGGATTCATCGTTCTTGTAGAACTGAGCGGCCCACATCTGGTGCTGGCCGACGTCGGTGGAGACAATGGCCTTGCCCTCGGTGAGATTGTAGAGCTCGTCGATGACTTGCTGCATGCGCAGGCCGCCCTGCTTGCGGTAGCTGAGCGGGAACTTCTTTCTGTAACCATCGAGCTTTTTGAGCCATTCGTCGGTATCGAGTCTGCCCTGAATGTGGGGCAGCAGGGTGTTGAGGGCCGCCTTGGCATCGCCCACGATCTCAACGTCGGGTTTGATCATCTTGCCCATTTCGGAGGGGTCGATGTCGATGTGGATGATGTCAGCGTCTTGGCAAAACTTGTCGGGCTGCCCGATAATGCGGTCGTCGAAGCGCGAGCCGACATTGATCAGCAGGTCGCATTCAACCATGGCCTTATTGGCGTAGGCGGTGCCGTGCATGCCGAGCATGCCCAATGATAGCGAGTGCGTTTCGGGAAACACGCCTTTGCCAAGCAGGGTGGAGGTCACTGGAGCGTTCAGGGTTTCAGCCAGCTTCATCAATTCCTTGTCGGCGCGCGAGATCATGCATCCCTGTCCGGCAAGGATGACGGGTCGCTTTGCGCGGCTGATGATCTGGGCGGCGCGCTTGGCGGCGTCCTCATCGATGTTCATGGCTGCCTCAGGATTGTAACCTGGCAGGTCGAAGGGAGGATTCATGTCACCGGTGAAGGCGCCGGAGGACACGTCTTTGGGGATGTCGATTAAAACCGGGCCGGGCCGGCCGGTGGTGGCGATGTGATAGGCTTCGCGGGCGATGCGTGGCAGGTGGTTGGAGTCCTTTACCAGGTAGTTGTGTTTCACCACCGGCACGGTGATGCCGAAAATATCGGCTTCCTGAAAGGCGTCCTTACCGAGCATCCAGCTTACGGTTTGGCCGGAAATCACAATCATCGGTACCGAGTCCATCTGGGCAGTCATCAAGCCTGTCACGGTGTTGCCAGCACCGGGGCCGGAAGTTACCAGCACGGCAGCAGGTTTGCCCGTGGCACGAGCGTAGCCGTCGGCCATGTGCACAGCACCCTGCTCATGGCGCACGAGAATGAACTCAATGTTACTCTCGACTGTCTCGAGGGCGTCGAAAATGGGAATGGCGGCACCGCCGGAGTATCCAAAGATGTATTCGATGCCGAGATCGTCGAGGGTTTTGATGAGCGCTTGTGCGCCGTCAATTGATGGAGCAATCATGAAAATGATAGTTTTGGGCGGTAAAAATGGTTTATTTTAGAGTTGTTGACAACAAAAATCGATGTTTGCTGGGTAACTTTGACCTAAAAGCACAAACGACTGCTTCTAAAATTCAATTTTTCGTCACAAGTTACCATTTTTCGGTTATTTCCCAATTTATTTTAATGATGCCAAAATCGATTTCATTCGGATCGATGCATTGGGCAGCAAAAGCATGGTTTATAGCCACATCGCGGATTGCCTTATGGCGAAAACTTGCCATGATGATTTTTGTTGCAAGCAGCATTCTCCATACATGCCCAGAGGCAGTCAGACACCCAATTATGGGTGATCGCAATCGTCCTTTCGCTGTTGGTCAATGTGTTGTTACTGGGTCTTCTGGGCTTATACTTCCAGCACGCCGATTGGCGGATTGAGACCCAACTGCGCCCAAAGCCGGACCCCTCCGCGGTTTCCACCATCTACATCGATCCCGTTGCGGCCACCGCCGAAGAGATGGCCGAGTTGAAGCCCCAAGCACAGCGAAAGCCCTTCGCCCGCACCTCGCCTGATCAGCCTGAGTCGACTCAGAAAACCGGTGAACGAATCGGCGAGCGCAACACCCGTGCCACCAGTGAGAACCCGGCGGATCCAAACGCCGAGGCCCTGCCGTCGCAGTCAGGTATCGAGCCCAGAGAAAACGAAATCGAAACCACTGAGAGTCAATACCAAGACGGCAAGCTCATTCCGGCTACACCATCGAATCCTGCGATTGCCGCGTTGACCTCTCTGCCATCCGCTGCCCCTGATTCTACCCCCCACCAACCAATCACCGATGCCATTCCCCGCGAGCCTTCCGCCGCTGTGCCCCTCGATACGCCGATTGCTACAACTGACAACAATCCTGAATCGCTTCCTGCCGAGACTGAGCAGTTGGATCCAACCATGAGTGAGGAAAGTAGCCTTCCGCCACCACGCGAGTCGCTGCTGGATGGTCCCAACCCAGTGGAGGTGAATGTGCCCAAAGAAGTTGACGATTCGGATCGCCCCAAAGAAACGCCGCAGCGGGCCGTTGACCGTCCGACCACTGACAGCACGGATCCTGCCACGCAGCGTGCCGTTCATCATCCGCCCAGGCCGGCCACAACACCACGTGAAAAGGCCTTCAAAGGCTATCAACGCAAGACTGCGATGGTGGGTTCCATCTCGCGCACTGGCCGTAGCGCGCTGAATGTCGATGACACCGAGATGGGGCGCTATCAAGCAGCCATCAGCAAGGCGGTGGAGTTGGAATGGCAACGCAATTGCATGCGTCATCGCGATTTCATCACGCCAGGTTTTCTGACGGTTCGTTTTTATGTCGAACCCAGTGGACGAGTGCGTTCGGTGAACTTTTTGGGTGAGATGGAATCCGGCGAGGTGCAGAAAGGCTTCACTCTCAGCTCAATTCGTGAGGCTGATATCCCCAAAATGCCCAAGGGCTTGGCCGAAGCCTACGAAGACGATACGCTCGAGCTGGTGTTTCGTTTTTATTTCTAAACATGGCACTCTTCCAACTCCGGCTTCATTTTCTCTTCCTGCCCTACACCCATGCATTGCCCGCTTGCCCTTGCTGACGCCTTTCAGACTTCCTGGGATTTCCTAATCAAGGGGGGTGTCTTCATGATTCCCCTTGCGATCACCGCCTTGGTTGGGATTGCCGCCATTCTATTCAAGTTTCTCTCGCTTGCGCGCCAGCGGGTGATTCCGGATGAATTGGTTCTCAAGATCACACACTGCGGAGCTCTGAATGATCTCGGCCATGCCGGCGCGATTGAACAGGATTTGCGCGAGGGGCGTAGCACGCTTGCCCGCTTGGTGAGCGTGCTCATGCGTCAGCAGGGTAAACCCCGAGCCGACATGATTGGTGCGGTCGAGGCGTCGGCCCGGGAAGAGGCCTCTCGTCTTCATGCCGGTATTGGAGTGCTCGACATCGTGATTACCATCGCACCTCTCCTCGGCCTCCTCGGAACCGCTTCCGGACTGGTCACGATTTTTGACGGCCTTGGGGACTCCGCCGACTACATTTCGATTGCGCTGGGCATTGCCAAGGCACTCAACACCACCATACTTGGCTTGGCCATCGCGGTGCCATGCGTTGTGGCCCACGGTTATTTCACCCGGCGTATTGAAGTCTATACTGCCCGCCTGGAGGCCCTGTTGGCAGAGTTGGCCGGTGTTGGGCATGGTAAGACCGCCGACTCGGAGTCTGCCTGATCACAAGCCCGCTCCAACATGCAATTCTACCGCATCCAACGCAAACGCGCCGAGGTGCCGATCGTGCCCATGATCGACATTCTCTTCGTGTTGTTGGTGTTCATCATCGTCTCGACCACCTTCAAGAAAAAGCGCGACATCGTGCGTATTGAATTTCCTACGGTGAAAGAAGTGCCCAGCGACAAGATCAGTGACGCCCGTTCAGTGATTGCCGTCGATGCACTTGGTAACATCACTCTTGATGGGCTTGAGGTGCCCGAGGGCTTGCTTGAGGCGTACCTCTCCGCATTCCAGAAACAAAATCCAGGGCGCAAACTCGAATTGGAAGCAGACCGCAGGATTCCCTTTGAGCGACTACTCGGGGTTTGGGATGCCCTGACCAAGGCGGGCATCTCGATCAAGGAGGTGCCGGCCCGCATCAAGGTGCCAGAAGCCGAGTAACCCGTTGCCGTGGAAGGCACAGTTCGCGCTCCATTTTTCCTTCCAGAGTCGACCACTTTGCGGGAGTCTTCGCGCTGTCTTCAACCGATGAAAAAGCGATTCCTACCTCTCATAGTTTTGTTGCTATTGCCAGCGACCGAGGCTCGCCCGCCGAAATCCATTCCCAATCCGGACTTCACCAAGGGGGAGGGAATTCCACAGGGTGCCTCTCATGATTGGAATCTCGGGGCAACCGGTTTGCGTGGCTGGATGTACAGCGAGAAACTGACCACTGCCAAAGCGCGTCAGATCAAAGTGACTCAAGTGGCCGAGGGTTCGCCCGCAGACGGAGTCATTTTAA
>JBMYMN010000007.1:0-31462 GCA_049597355.1 Luteolibacter sp. | reverse complement strand
GACGGTCAGAGGTTTTGGCACGCTTGATGACAGCACTGAACGCCTGTTCGACAGCCGGTGCGGCAGGTTTCTCACCGAGAGCCAATAGTTCGCGGCTGACCACCGAGGGGTGGTAAGGGGTGCTGTTGGGTAACAGCGCGATGTGGCCGAATCCATCACGGTGGGATGCAAGGATGTGATAGGCTGCAGGCATTTTGGCGTAGCCAGGGGACTTGACAAGTTGCTGCATGAACTCGCGGATCTCAGGATTGCGGCTATCCACACTGTGAAACCATGCGGAAAAAATCGCGGGATTGATCTCGCCATTCATCTGGCGCTTCAGCATGCCTTCGTAGTGCTTGCCCAGGTCGCCAGCAGCCTTATTGATGGTGCCGCGGCCCCAGCGGTTCCAGCTCTCGTTGAAGGTGGAACCGGTATGAAGGATGGCGTAGCGTTGACCACCGAATGGCGTGTTGGCGGAAGCACGGCGGAAGATGGCAAGGCCGTCTCCCTTCAGGTTGCCCGACATCTTTTTGAACATCTCGATACGATCCATGTCGGTGGCGTGCTTGAAGAGTTCATCCCAGAGTACCAATGCGCCCGGAATGGAGGGGTTGCTGGAAGTGAGGTCCTTGTAGAGTTGGTCGAAGGCCTGCAGGCGAAGCTTTCCGTTGGCGCCCTTTCTCACTTGGGCTGCCAGCCTTTGGTGTGCGGCACCAAAGTTGGCATACTTTTTGAGGATGTTGTTCTGTTTGCCGGAGCGTTCGAAGTAGGGATTGTGCCAAAGGCCGTGGGTGGCCTCCTTGATGTCCTTGAAACGCCAGGCTTCGGACTTCATTAGTTCCTCAGCGGCGTCACTGTAGTTCTTCTTGCCGGTGGCCATCACGCGGATGACGGCGGCGTCCTTGTGGGGGTTGCGTGCAAGATTGGGAGCCATCTTCTTGGCCTCTTCGACGGTGATTTCGGTGTCGATGACGGGCATCGAAGGGGCGTCCATGGTGTTGAAGACCTGGGACATCTGGGCGATCATGGCGCGGGCCTGGGCGCGGCTGAACATGTGGTCGCCAACGCGGCGGCTTTTGGCATAACTCACAGTGGTGTTGAGCACGTTGCGGGCCTGCGCAGGGGTGAGCTTGGGCAGGGCGGCAAGAATGGGTGCGGCCTTCTGGTCGCGGAGTGTGGCGACAAAGCGATCGAAGGTGGGAGTGTCACCGTGGTTGTAGTGCATCCAACCCTTGGCGACGGCGATAGAACCTTCATAGGGCTGGGCGGCGACCAGTTCGTTGGCGGCCTTGATGGCGGTTCCGAGGATGGTTTCGGGAATCTCCTTACGGCCGGAGATACGCTCGGCCATCATTTTGCTAAGTGGCACGATTTCCTTGACCCAAGCGATGCGAGCCTTGTCGATACGCGATGCACGTTTGGCTTTGGCGAGCTTATCGAGGGATTCGAACAGAGTTTTGTCACCAAACTGGTAAGTCTCCAGTGAGGCATGCAGGGCATCAAGATGACGCTGGTAAGGTTGGAGGGGTTCATCACCATCAAGGATGACCGCCAAGAAATCGGCCATGGCAGGCAGGTCATTGCGCGCTTGTGCCTGATCGAGGAACCAATGGTCGAATTGTTTAGCATCGCCGAAACTGCGCAAGCGGCCACCATCCTCACGCATCATAAGATAGGCGGTAGTGGGAGTGTTTAGGTGGCTAATTAGCAGGCGATAAGTTGCGGCAACGACTTGATTGAGATGAGTCGGGTTGGACTTCGGATCCTGGATGACCTTGCGAAAATGACCGACAGCGGCAGTCCACTCACCAGCACGTTCGGCCACCATGCCCGCATGGTAGCTGAGATTTGAGGAGGTATCCGGTTGGGCAAGCAACCAGGCCTTGGTAGCGGCATAGGCGCGGGCGGATCGGTTCTCCTTGAGACCCTGCTGCAGAACAGAAAGAACGATGCCCTCGTTCTGATCGTTCGCCATTTCAAATTCCGAAATACGGTCGTCAAGTGGAGTGGCGACCGCGTGCAGGGAGGTCAGGGCCATGGAGCCGACGAGCGCAAAAAGCAGTTTAGGAGATGACATAAAAAAGAGTCTTACAAAGATGAATAGAAGGTGCCTTACACAATCGCGATGCGATTACGTTGGGTCGATGGAGTAATGAATGATATTCGAATGAGTTTTTTATTTACCGGATTCGAGCCGTTCTATTTCGAGATTTTCCTCGAGATTGAGCATGCGCTCTTCAGATAGTTTGGCGCGGGCGTAAGCGGCCCATTGGCTTTCTGGAAAGTCGTAGGTTAGACGCTTGTAGGCAGAGTAGGCGGCCATCTCCATGCGGATCTCTTGGTAACACATGCCACTCCAGAAAATGCCGGCGGCACGCTCTTTGGGACCGTCGTAGTTTTCTTCGTCAATCACGCGTTTGAACATGGCGATGGCTTCGCGGTACTTCTTGGCACGCATGAATGATTGACCGGCTTGGATACCTGCACGACCAGCGAGGCGGTTATCGGGGAAACGCTCCTGCAGACGGCCGAAGATGTTGGCGGTTTTGATGTATTCTTTCTCGGCGAGTTTTTGCAGAACCTCGCCCTCGAAGGCGGCGTCCTTGTCCTCATCAGCTTTGGCGAGCAGTGGTTTGGCCTGAGCTTCGTGGGTGGCGGCCTTTTTCAGGAAGTGGCTGCCGAGTTTGCCCATGGACGTAGCGAGGTATTCGGAGTCGGGATATTTGTAGGCGAGCTTCACATATTCCTGCGCGGCGATCTCTGGCTCATCGAGTTTTTCGTATACGTTGGCAATGCGGTACTGGGCACGGGAGGCGTGGAGGCTGTCAGGATAGGTGCCAGTCACGTTCATGAAGCGCGAGAGTGCGGCGCGGAAACGGGTTTCCTTAATCTCGGCATCGGTGGCAGTGTCGGCCTCTTCCATAGTGAGAGTACCCAGAAGGTATTCGGCGTGCGCTCTGGTATTGGGTTCGGTGAACTGATCCATGGCCTTGGAGAGTAGCAGCTTGGCGCTGGCATACTCGAGATCGGCTTTTTCCTGCTGACCGAGTAGGCGGTGCCGCTTGGCCATCTCAAGGTAAGCTTCAGCCAGTGAGAATTGGGTACGCATGGCGACATCCTCGTCCTCGTATTGTTTGGAGAACGGGGTAATCATGCCGTCCGCGCCTTTACTGATGCTCACTTGATAGACTTCTGTTTTGATGCCGTTGAGGTCGGTGTAGCGGGCAGCCACAGTGTCCCCGTAGGTGATGGGAAAGCCTTCGGAGGCCACATTAAGTTGCTCGGGCAGGGTGGAGGGGTCCTTGGTGTAGCTTAGCTTCACAGCTTGCTTGAAGATGCCAGTATGGGGGCCTGTTTCGGTTAGAACCGCCATGTATTTGGCGCCAGACTTGGCCTGCATCAGCACGTTAGTGGTATCGTGCTCGTCGGTGAGATCGGCGCCCAAGTCGACTACCCGTAGGCTGAGGTATTCACCGGCGTAGGCGGCGGTCAGCGGCTTGCGGTAATCCTCACTCATGATGTCAAAGCAGGGATGTGTGGCGGCCTTGGCGGTGGTGGTCAGCCATTTGACTTTGCCATTTTGGTCGGCGTATTTGAATCCGATATGAATGGTCTCACCGGCTTTCGCCACAAGGGAATTCAGGTTGCCTCTGATTTCGGAGGCGCTACGAGAGTCGCTGTTCAGGCGATTCATGTCTTCGATTTGAGATCTGCTTAGCACACCGTATTCGGGCAGAACCCCGGGAACCAAGTGGATGACACTGAAGAAGCGGTCGTAGGCGGGCTTGCTCGGGTTGCCTTGGGAAGAAACTCTGACCGAGGCCGGAACGTTGGCCGTATAGCTCTGGAGAATGGGAGCGTCGAGGTGATGGTGCAGACCCATGCCGCTGATGTTGAATAGTGAGGCTCCCACTTCGATGGTTCCTGGAATAGAGATATCGAAGGCGCCACCAGTGGCACCACCCGCCGCTTTGCGTCCGGATTCGGTTTGGGCGTAGACTTTGACATTGGAGTTTTTCCCAAGAGCGAATTGTGGAGCAATGACTTCCACATACATGGGCTGACCAAGAATGGTTTTGGCGGGGCCGTTTAGGTTCTTTGTGGGAGTCGGGGTGTGGTGAATACGCCAACGAGTGAGAATGCGCTCACTTGGATCGCGTGGGTTGTCGACATTGTCGAAAAAGGCATTCGGCTCGAAACCTTGATGCAGAGTGCGCAGTGGAGGGGTGTCGCCTTCTTCCAGCGGTTCCCAAGGGCTGACCTCGGCGTTGCTGACAATGAACTCCGGCTGCACAAATTTGGCGTGACCAATTGTAGTGTAACGTTCGGTGGGGACGCCTGGCCGGTTGTTTTCCGTATCCATGTAACTGGCAGTAATGGTGCCGCCGACGGGAACCTGAAATTGGCCCTCCTTGGGTGCGCCAGTAACCGGCACAATGCGCAGCCTGAAGATACCGGTTGAGTCGCCAGTTTCGGTGGCGGTCATGGTGACTTTTGTGCTGCCATTGCCGAGTGTGACTTCGATGCTGTCCGGCTCCACGGTGCTGTCCATATCGGCATCGCGGATGGCAAGGTCGAGAGCTTTGCCGTGCCGGAAGCGAATCAGTTCTTCGAAGTATGGCTTCATTTCGCCACCGCTTGGGCGGGGTTCCATATCGGCGAAGGCGATGCGCGCATCAGTGAAAGATACGTTCAGAAAACGTTCGAGGCGTTCGTTGGCTGGGGTGACGAAGCGGTCGTCACGGTAACGGACATAAATGCGGTCGCCGGTGAGGATTTCAAGGATCTGGTTCTTGTTGAGTTCGGCGTAGTCCCCGGCGATGGGAAGCACCTTCTCACCATCGGGCTTGCTGAGGGTGATTTTGTTAAGCTCGGGCACGGGGCCTTCGCTCTGGATTGGTAGCAAACGAATCAACCTCGCTTTTGAATTCTTGGCGAAGTCCACATCGAAAGTGGTTCCGTCATCATTGGCAGTGATGGAGGCCGGTGCATTGCGATGATCCATGCTGGAGACAGGAAAGGTCGAGGGATCGAAGAAAGAATCACTCAATTCGGTCCAGCCCTCGGGATTCTCGGTGTTGGCAAAAAGCTTCACATTGCGGCCGAAGCCGATCATGCAGTCCCATCCGGTAGCCCAGATTTCGAAGGTATTGATCCCGGCTTGCAGATTGATGCTGCCTTCGAGTTTGTTGAGTTGTGTCGGATCGGTAATTGGGCGGCCGTTGACAGCGAGAAGAAACTCGGGAGGATGGCTAACCGAGGAGTGGGGCTGTTGCGCGGGTTTCCATTGACCCAGCTCGAGTTTGAAGCGGCGAGTAGTGCTGCTGTTTTCGTGGAAGTGACCGCGGAAACGATAGATCACATGGGAGTTGTGATGGCGATTGTCGCGCAGCCACTTCTTCTTGGCGTGGATGGAGGCCTTGAAAGCTTCGGAAATGCCGGCAACGTTTTCGGCCACTCCCGTCTGGTTTCGCTGGGTGACCCAGCCGCGATCCATCTGATGGCGGATTTCACTGAAGCCGTCGTGCACCTTGCGGCCATTGTTGTTATGGTATCGGTCGGCGTCCTGAATGATGGTTACTGACGGGTGCCAAGGTTTTTCTATGGCCACTATGTTCTCGGGAAAGATGCCGATGGTGGTCATGTCGCGGCTGTTCATGCCTGTCTGAAGTAAAAAGGACTTCAGTTTAGCGCCTTTTTCCTCAGCGGTAACGACCATTCTGCCGAGATCGACTCGATCGTTGAGGTCGATGGTAAACTCATACTGGGGATTGTTGGGTGAGGCGATCGGGCGCCAAGAGGGATACGAATTGTTGGGGCTGATCACCATATTGGGATTGCGACCGGGCTCGGAACTACTGGCCATGGCGCGGGCGCTTGCTCCAGCGGTGGGAATACTGCCCTCGAACCAGCCACTGTGAGTTTCGGTTTCCCTGAGGGTAATGCTGCTGATCGAGTCGCCGCTGGAGACAGCCACACTCACCTGAAGCTCGTCGATCTCAGCAGTGCGGCTGCGGTCTTTGTCGACCACGCGTATGTGGATGGGGTTGCCGGGCTTGGCAATCTGGAAGATGTTACGCTCGGCGTTGGCAATGGTGGGGTCATAGCCTTCCTCCATGCCTCGGATGGCTTGGTTGGCCAATTCGGCGCGAGCCGCTCCCTCCAGATTGGTAATCTGATTCTTATTGCCGTCGCCGATCTCCTGCATGACTTGCTGCATGTCGGCACGGCGCTGTTCAGCTTCGCTCAGGAGCTTGCGAGCGGAGGCCATGAGTGTTGCGTCCGAGGCAATGCGAATGGGTCCGCCACGTTTTTCTTCAAGGCCATTCATTTTCGTGCGAAAGCGCTCGGAGTATGCGTAGAAGACTTCGTCGTCGCCAATTACCTGAAGGATGCCGTCGCCTTCGTTAGGTGCACCAAGCTCGGTATCGACTTCACCTCGGAATTTGGTCTTCTGATCGCCGAACTGGCGAAGGAAGAACTGCTCGCGGTCGCCGGAGTTGGCCCATACAACGACCTCAATTTCGGTACCGGCACCGGAGACTTCGAGAGTGGGGTCGGCAAGGGTGACTTTGAGACGTTCGCCGGGAACGATGTTCTGTTGGCTGGAGGTGGAACCAATTTCAAGCTCGGTGGCTTCCATCAGCTTTTGGCGCTTGAGTTGCACCTTGCCGAGCAGAATCTTGGCGTCCGGATGGTTGGGCTCGCGGGTGAAGATCGACTGGATGTCGTCGGCGCAGTCTTCGTATTCCTCGCGATCGAAGTTGACCTGAGCACGGGCAAATCGGATATCACTCCAGAGAGTGGGGAGTCGTTCCATCTCGAGTTCGGTGAGTAATTGCAGTGCACCATCGAAGTTTTTCGCGAGGCGGTCGACACGCACGCGGCGGAGTGCTGCGACATAGCGAATTGGCTCATTTTTGTACGCCTCGCTCTTCTTGATCTTATTGAAGATCTCACCGGCTTCGCGCAACTGACCGCGTTGGACGGCGATGTCGCCGTAGGCAATCTCCACCTCACCCTTTTCGGAGGGGCGAAGGCTGCTGCCGGCCTCACTGGTCCAGCTGAGCAATGACTTAATGAGTTCCTGCTGACGATTGCTGTCGCGGGTTTGAATGCTGCGGTCGAGAATCCACATTAAAAACGAGAAAGACAACTCGCGATGAATGGAGGTGAAGACATCCCAATTGCCGTCAATAAGCCTCCAGGCGCTGTCGCGGTTTTCAGTCATCCACTCTGCCTGGGCAAGATATACTGGATAGTTGGGGTGGTTGGCGGGTACTGGAATTTCGACCAGGCCCATCTGCAGGGCGGTTTTGCCACGGATGGCCTTAAGCATGGGAATGTCCTCCTCGCGCTTGAACCAAGTGTGGCCACGGCTGTGGCGGGCGATGACTTGCAGACCGATGCGCGAAAGCGCGCTGGCCGCTTCGGGATTTTTTTCGGTGATGCGGTTGGCTAGCGCCTTGGCAGCGGGGAGAGTGCGGTGGTGACGCTCAACATGGACCCATTGATAAGCGGCGGTGGGAAGAATGAACTTGGTGTCACCTTGGTCGGCGACGGTCTGAAGTTTGTTGCCAAAGGTGGGGTCTTCATCAGCATTACCCATGCGGGTATTCGAAATCATGTCAGCCAGAGCTGTTTGGAAAGTGCTGTCAGCCCAAACTTCATCTTTGAGGGCGCCGAGTTGCTTGGTTCCTATGATCTGGATACGGCGGGGTGCCTTAAGCACGTTGTCGGTGGTAGCCTTCATGGCCTCAACGGCATCCGCAGCGGAGCTTTCAGGGGTAAGCGCGAGTAATGACTCACACGCATCCGTGGCGGAGCCTACCAGGCGGATTTTCTGCTGGCTCGCATTGTATACCACCTTTGGAAAGCGTTGAGCCATGCCGTAATGAATTTGGGATGAAAAGTCCTTCCACGAGCCAGCCTTAACTAGACGCATGGCGAGGTTTTCATGCTTGTCGATAGCACCGGGATACTGGGCGTTGATCCAACTCATGACCGCCCAAGACTCGAGTTTGTTGGCTCTGAGTTGGCGTTCCAACGCTTTGCTTAGAGCGGGCAGAAGCGGGTGAGGTTGGTTGATGTGTTTGAGGTCATCGCGCGACATTATCCGCTCCACGCCACCATGATAATTCGACTGAATCCAATAGTATGGGTTGAAGCGGTGAGGAGAGAGGGTGCCGGCGCGGTAGTCATAAAAGTCCTTGTTGCCGTCTTTCAGGCGGTCATTAAGGAGTCGACTACAGAGCCAACGCGCCTCCAGCGAATCGTCAGCCAGTAGTAATTCCACTGCCTTGGGCGTGTGCTTGGCGAGAAGGTAGGTTTGCCCAACAACATCGGTGATGGATGGTTTGCCGGACTTGAGATCTTTCCACAAACGCCTAAATTCCTGCTCACGTTTATTGGCGGGCATAGCCTGCACCTTCTTTTCGTCCCCAATGAGTTGCCTGCGCAACTCATCATTGAATCGCTTGATGGCCTGATCGCGCTTGGCGCTGCCGCCGGGTCTGCCTGCCCAATGCCAGAGTTGGTCTGGAAGAATGTGGTTGATGTTGCGGTGTTCCAAGCGCCAGCCCTCGTGCTTGATGAGGTGCTCCATGGCCTTGTCGAAATCCTTGGTTTCACCGGCGAAGGCCATGGCGCGGATGGCGGCGGCTTCGTAGGCGGGGCTCTTGTCGAGTTTGGCGGACAGCGTCTTGGCTTGCTCAAGAGTCAGCTTGGTCCAGTCGAAGCCGAGTTGCGGTCCGAAAATCTGATTGACCAGTTGTGGGCTGTTGAGTGCCAGGTTACGGGAGTCCTCAGGACTGACGACCTGAGCATCGCGGCCATAATATTGGTGAGACCATGTCTCTAGTAGACGCAATTGATCGAGGTCTCCCAATCTGCCAAGCGCTTGTTGAATGGGCGGCAGTTTGCCCTCAAGTTGATGGGACCAATACTTCTTCACGTCGCCGCGGTAATAAGGACCAACACGATTGCCCGCCCAGTCGGTCTGAATGGTTGGCGCGTGCTCCGGGTATTTGGCCAGTAGTTGCTTGGCTAAATTGGTGGGAGCCTGTGCCTGTTTATCCTCGAGGATATCTAAGTTGTAGCGGATGCAGGCGCACTGCCATGCGATAAGCATGGAGAGTTCTTCATTCAATCCATGCAACTTGGGTAGCTCTGCGGTACTGTTGACGAGGTCGGCCGTGACCTTGGTCGGCTTGACGTCGTAGCGTATGTTGTCCAACTGATCGTTCAGCCAAATGAGATCGTCGAGGTAGTTCAGTTCCAGGTAGTCACCGGAGGCTCCAGACTTGCCCATGGCGATGAGGAAGTCGGTCATTCCTTGCAGGTCTGTACGCCGCTGTGCCTCGGCGGTGAACCAGTCACCAATTTGACGGAAGCGGGAATTGGGAGCGAGGTGGATGGCTGCGCGCTGATAGAAGGAGTATGCGCCGTCTATATCGCGAAGTTGATCAACGAGCACGCCGTGAAGGCCGGTAATGGCATCTGATGCGTCATTGGACTCTGGGCCGGCCTGAATCAGAAACTGCTGGTAACTAGCAGAGGCTTCTCGCCAATTGCCGCCCATCTCAGCGTTGCGGCCGAGAAGATAGAGTAAGCGTGGTTTATCGGGCAGGTTGTGTTTCAGCCATGACTCGGCAACAGCACTGGCTTGCGCGGGAGACATTTCTCGCAAACCGAGTTCGAGCAATTTGATGATTTCTTGCTCGGGTTGTTGCTCGATGTTGCGGTTTAGCTTGGCCTTGAGTGTTGTGAAGTCTTCCTGCGCAAAAACTTTTGGGCTCGGAACCATGAGCAGCGCAACGCTGCTCAAAAGACATGCAAAGGGATTGGAAATGATCGATTTCACAATGACAAAAAATCTTGAAGTCCATTAGTTGGAGGATGCGGCAGACTCGTTGGAGTTGCCCTCGCCAGAGGAGGTAGGCGGCGCGGACTCGGCCTCTAGGCCTGCCATGCGTTTGCGGGCTTCGGCGACGTGCTCGCTGGTCGGGTAGTCGAAGATTAATTGCTGCAGCTTATTCTTGGCAGTGTTGTTGTCTCCCATACGGAAGGCGACGTTGGCCCAAAGAAGTAGCATCTCATCGAGAAACTCGGCATCAGGGTAATCGGAAAATACACTCTCCAAAAGGTTTGCAGCTTGAGAGAAGTTCTTGGTTTCAACGTAGTGACGAATGACAAGCCCCAGAGCATCTGCAGCGAAAGAACTCTCGGGGTAGGTCTGGAAGGTTTTGCGGTAGGCGTTAATCGCAGGACTCATACGATTCTGTAGCGCAGTGGCCTTGCTGAGGCCGGCAATACCCCATTTGGAGTTGTGCTCGTCGCTCTCTTCGGTCTCGCGAACAGCTTTCTCCTCTAGGGCGACACCGATGCGAAACTGAGCTTCTGCCGCGGAAATCGGGTTCTCTAGCGCCAATACCTTTTGATACACATCCACGGCCTGGTCATACTGACCTTTGTCGGTTAGACCGCGACCAAGAGTCATCAGCGCTTGATCAGCGAGGACGGATTCAGGGTAAAGGCGATTGAATGCGAGACAGGTTGCAGTGGCAGAGTCAAAGTCGTCCTTTAGGAGTTCACTTTCCCATTTGAGTTTGAAGGCCTGCTCTACCAATTCACCTGGAAGGTCGTTACGATTGATGATGATGGAATTGATTTTGCCGAGGGCCTCGTTGGCGCGGCCGTTTGCGCGTTGGTCGAGTCCCATCTCTTTGTAGATCGAACCGAGGCCAACCAGCGCTTCGGCTTCTACTGAACCCTTACGGGCTTTGAGTAATTTTTCAAAGACCACGTGCTGGTCGGCGGTCACACCGGAGTTCACTGAACCCGATACCTTCACAGTGGCTTCAGTTTCGCGTGCCTCGTCGCCGTAGAGGTGAACTTCATCCTTGTAGGTGACGTAGAGTTCATCGAGTTCGTCACATGTGAGCTTGTCGTCGCTGGTATCGGGTTCAACGCCGGAGACCACGGGAACAAGATCAATTTTACCAATGAACTGTCCGGTGCGGGTGGATTCACCCTTTCCGTTCTCGGTGAGTTTGAGGGTGATGCGGTCGCGCTCCTTCCATACATCCTCGTCCTCGCCTTCCAGTGAGAAGATATCGAGCAGATCATCGGTTTCGGCGCCTTCAGATGCTTCCACCTTGTAGCGCGAGATGACGGTTAGAGTAGTGGTTTCGGCTTCGTCGGACTTGTCCAAGTCGGCGTCGCGCAGGATGACAATCTGAGGTTGGCCAGGGTAGGCGATGTAGGAGGGAGTAGAGTTGTCGCCGAGATAAAACCCAACAGTTCCAGTGCTTACAGCGCGGACCTTGCCAGTCCGCTGGATGCCTTTCTGGCCGTCAGCGGTGGAGTCGTCAGTGTAGATTACCTCAAGGGTATCGCCACCAATCATCTGTATGATGCCGTCGTTGGGGATAGGAGCACCGAGGGCAGTGGGAGCAGAGGCCAGGATCTCGTTGGGTTTGCCGGGAACAGCCACGCCTTCGATTCGTTCAACGTCACCACTGCTGACGCGGATTTCAGCTTCCACTGCCAGACCGAGCTTGCGCATGATGGGAATGTCTGCGTCCTCGATTTTTGAGTAAAAACGCTGGCCGATCTCGATGCGGCCAAGTTCGTCACTCTCGCTGGTGCCGGCGGCATCGACTTCAGTGCCAACCAGGGAGAGGGAGTCGATTGCTTTCGACCAGTTCTTGAGTTGGTAGTGACTCATGCCAATGTGGTAGTATGCCATGTTGGCCCATTTGGTGCGGCCCGCGACTTCGGTCAGGCGACGGAAAAGGGGAAAGCAGGAGTTGTATTGCCCCCCTTGGTAGTGGGCGAGACCGGCTTGAAACAAGGACTCGTGATAGAGCTCACTAACTTCGCTTGTGAGTTTCTCTCCGGGAGCCGGTGCCAGCACGCGGGTGAGAAGCATGAAGTGTCCCAAAGCGTCTTTGTTATTGCGTTGTTCCAGGTAGTGTTTGCCCATCGCCAAATGCGCTTTGTAGGCGATGTTGGTGCTTGGGTTGTCACGGACGATGGTATTGAGCATGGCAATGCCGCGCTCATATTGTTTGTAGTCCATGAGTTCGAGAGCTTTGTCAAAGAGGTGACGGGCCTGTCGGTCTTCGGCAGCGACGACGCGCCCTGGGCCAGAGCTCTCTTCTTGCTGGCAGAAGACAAAAGGTGCGGTGAGACACATGGAAACAGCGGTCGAGATGTGGAGCAGAAAACGACGGCGTCGGTGTTGGGTGTATGGGTTCATGGACTGAAGATTGATCGAAATTGATAGGGGAAGGAGTAATGAGTCGAGTAATGAAGATGGCAGCTGTTTGACCAGCGCGAGATGGTTTGTGGTGAGGATCAATCCTCCGCTTCATTGATGCCGCCTTTAAGTGCTACACCATAGCTTTCTAGGCGATTGTGTGCCTCGCTTTGCCAGCGGCCGCTCTTAGGGTAGCGTACCAATACAAGACGCAATTGATCCACTTCGCGGCCCTTGTCGCCGGCAGCACGGTAAATATCTGCAATGCGCAAAGCGGCTTGGGGTGCGGTCGCCTGAATGGTTTCCAGACCACGCACGGTTTCAATCGCTTTGGGCCAGTTTTTCATGAACTGAAAGCAGTCGGCAACCCGCCATGTGGAATCGGGCTGTTTATTTGCGGTGCGATAGGCTTTGATGGCTTCCTCATAGCGACCGAGCCCCTGCAGCAGCTCGGCCTCGCGCCAGGTCAGGGCGACCGTGGCATATTTTGGAATTTTCTTGAGAGCTGGAACTTGGGCGAGGGCTTTTTCCATGGCATCTTTGTCACGCCATCCGGCTTTGGCGCTGTAATAGTCAAAGCGGCATTTGATGGCATATTCCTTATCCTTCATGCGGGCGAAGTAACGGATTACCTCTTCCTCGGTCTGTAGGCGGGCGGCCATGCCGGCGATTTGGTTGATCTGCTCGTCGGTTGCGTCTTGAAGTTTAAAGGTGCGCAGCAGAGAGAGAATGTCCTCATGCAAACCTAGCGACCACAGGCGGTTCATGAGACCAATTCGCTCTATGAGATTCATGCTTGAGATCATCGTCCGGCCATGCACGGCGAAAAAAGCGGCGCGTTGCTTCTTGTCGGGCAGCCATTGACACCATTTCAACACCCGGTTGATGTCCTTGGGCTTGGAATCGAACTGCTGATCCATGCGTTCGCGCCATAGCTTGGGATTTTTTTCGTGAATCAGCATGGCATCGCACCAAATTTTGCGGAGGTCATCATTTTCCGGGAGCTTGGTGCCTAGTTTGGCAGTCCAATATGCACAGGCTTTTTCGCGTGCTTCCTCGTTTTTTGATCTGGTAGCGACAAGCAGGATGTCGGACCAATAGCGTGGTTCTTCTTCGGCTTTCTTTTTGGTGTGATGATGACCAAAGCCGTTGGTAACTTCGAAGAATTCACTGAGTTTGTCGTGGTTGGGCCGACGCACCGTATAGTGGTTGATTACAGCATTACGTGCATCCTTTGCAGCATTGGGGTTGCTTTGGGCAAAATTGATTGCAGTGCGCCATTGGTATTGAGCAGCCTCGTCGTAGCGGCCGAGTTTGGCCATGGCGTTGCCGAGATGGGTTAGTGCGGTGCCGGAGTTGGGCTGCGCGACGTAGTCGTCATCTTTTACCATTTTGGCCCATATGGCAGTTTGTTTGTCCTCGTCGCCATTTTGGCTATGGCATTGGCCAATGTAAAAAAGAGCTGCGGCTGCGTAGCGGACCGAATCTGGAAAGTAATCCACCACATCCTGATACAACTTGATAGCGGCGTTGCGCTTTTCAAGCATGTGCAGGCATCGACCCATGCGCAACAGGACGTATGCAGTCGCTTTGCTTTTGGGGAATTCAAAGGAGTAAGCTTTGTAGGCAGCAACGGCTCCCTTGTAGTCCTTCTTGTTGTAGAGTTTGTCCGCATCTTCAAGATTCAAAGCCTCAAAGGTATCGAGCTTTTTGTAGGCTTCGGCGGGATAGGTGATCTCGTCTCCTGCACGTTGAGCACCTGCCACTGACAGAGATATGGTAAAAAGAACTCCTAGAATCATCAGATGCCGATTTATGGATGACACAGAGATATGCGGATATTGAAATTCTGGCATGATGATTTGGGTTGCGCGCGAGATGAATTGGTAAAATTTTGATCACTCATTCTTCGACATAAAAATGAGCCTTAATGTTGATTTTTAGACTATTTTGGATGATCTCACGGTGAAGCCTGCGGTCAATTCGGAATCAAATGATTACGTAGTTCTCTTTGTAGTCTTTCAGGTTTCCAAGGCACTAAATAATGCCAAAATTCGGATTTTGATGTCAGGTTTTGGGTGATGCTTCTCACTTGTGCATGCGAATTGTAAAATTTGGCATGTCTTCAGACGGGTTAACTCGCAATCTCCCCTTGATAAAGCGTCGTTTCAGCCGAACAATGTCTTTGATCATTCGCCGCTGTAAGCACATGGCCGCTCCTGCAAACTCTCCGTCACCTACTTCACTTCCCGATGCCACTGGCCATTTCGGTAAATTTGGCGGGATGTTCGTCCCCGAAACGTTGATGGCGCCATTACAGGACCTCTCGGCAGCCTACAATGAGGCCCGTCAGGACCCTGAGTTTCAGGCTGAACTGGACCATTTGCTTCATCATTACGTGGGTCGTCCGACTCCACTCTATTTTGCGGAGCGTTGGACTCAAATGCATGGTGGAGCCAAAATTTATCTTAAGCGTGAGGACCTGCTCCATACCGGTGCACACAAAATTAACAACGCGCTTGGCCAGATCCTTCTGGCCAAACGTCTTGGTAAGAAGCGTATCATTGCCGAAACTGGCGCAGGTCAGCACGGCGTAGCTACCGCCACGGTCTGTGCCCGCTTCGGGATGGAGTGCGTGGTGTATATGGGCGAGGTCGACATGGAGCGCCAGGCACTCAATGTTGCCCGCATGCGTTTGATGGGAGCTGAAGTCAGGCCGGTTACGGCTGGACAAGCCACTCTCAAAGAAGCCGTTAATGAGGCGATGCGCGATTGGGTTGCCACAGTCGACCACACGCACTACATTATTGGTTCGGCGCTTGGCTCTCATCCCTTCCCGATGATGGTGCGAGACTTCCATCGCGTGATAGGCATCGAATCCCGCGAGCAGATTCTTAAGCAGGAGGGGCGTCTGCCCGACATGTTGGTGGCCTGTGTTGGTGGAGGGTCCAACGCCATGGGACTGTTTCACCCCTTCCTTGAAGATCATGACGTCCGCATGGTGGGTGTTGAGGCCGGTGGTGATGGTATCATCCCAGAGCGTCATGCTGCACGCTTTCAGGGTGGTAAGCTGGGTGTATTGCAAGGCACTAAGACATGGCTACTCGCAAATGACGATGGTCAGATCGAACTCACCCACTCGGTTTCTGCAGGCCTGGACTACGCGGCCATCGGTCCGGAGCACGCTTTCCTACAGGATATCGGTCGGGTGGAATACACCTACGCTACCGATACCGAGACCCTCGCTGCTTTCAGAGAACTTGCCAATTGCGAAGGCATCATTCCCGCCCTTGAGAGTGCTCATGCGATGGCCTACGTATCAAAAATCGCCAGCAGTCTGCCCAAGAATTTCATCATAGTGGCGAATATGTCCGGACGCGGAGACAAGGATGTGGAGCAGGCCTCGAAGTATTTACTCGGTGAGCAGTAATCATACTGTTCTGTATAATCGCGGACCTGTATTCTTGACTCAGATGTGATCTGTACTCACATTTATGATTCCCTTATCATGAATTCTCTTGTCGTTCGCTTGGTCGAAACCCATGAGCAACTGGATGCGCTACGCCTGCTTGCAGGGCTCAATCCCGAAGTTCGTGAAGAAGAGTTACAATGCCGTCTCGACGATATTCTTCAGAAGCACTCGCACTACGAACTTTACGGTGCCTATGACGGCAATCAATTGGTTGCGGTTTGCGGGGCTTGGGTAGCGACCAAACTCTGGTGTGGTCGATATTTGGAAATTGACAACATCGTCACCGATCCCAACTGCCGATCCCAAGGAGTCGGAACTCAATTGATGGAGGCCATGGAAACGCTGGCTCGGAAAAGAGACTGCAATATTCTCGTGCTCGACAGTTATGCCTCCAACACTTCGTCCCACAGACTATATCACCGCTTGGGCTACGAGATTAAAGGTTTTCATTTCGTCAAAGGGCTTCAAGTAGCCATGAATTCAAATACCTAACCGTTGGAATTTTTCTCTCACCATCCATTGTATGAAGGTCGCGATCATCCACTACCACTTTGAACTCAGCGGAGTAAACAAGGTCATCAGTTTGGCTTCGCAGGGTCTCAAGAAGGAGGGTATCGACCACTGTATTCTTGTGGGCTTCGTTCCCGATCATGTCGACCCTGAGTTGCCCGTCCACGAGGTGGCAGGTCTCGGTTACTTTCCTGACAAGGCGGTAGCAGACCCCACCGTATTGGTATCCAAACTGAGGCAGGCAGCCCGTGAGGCACTCGGTGCTGATCCTGATTTGTGGCATTTCCATAATCACTCTCTCGGCAAGAATTTCTTAATGGCAGACGCGGTTGCCCAGATGGCTCAGGAGGGTGAGCGCTTGGTGCTGCACATCCACGACTTGGTTGAGGAAGGTCGTCAGCGAAACTACGCCACGATACCAGATCCAAGCCGCCTCTATCCCACCGGCACCCATATTCGTTATATCTTTCTCAACCGAGAAGACCGGGACCTTTTTGTGAGCAGCGGCTTCGATTCTGAGCAGGTTGATATGATGGTCAATCCTGTCGAGGTCCCGGAAGCTGTCGAAGACAAGGCTGGTGGAGAACCCATTCTTTTTGCCCCCATCCGTGCGATACGCCGCAAGAACATGGGGGAGTTGATCATGCTATCTGCTCTTGCACCGAAGGGTGCGCGTGTGGCCATAAGCCGTGCACCCAACGACAAAGGGGCATTACGGCTTCATGATACATGGCGCAAGTTCGCAGGTCACCAGTGCCTGCCAATTGGTTTCGATGTCGTCGGTCGCTATTTCCCCGCAAGCGGGGCAGGCAATGATTTCAAATCATGGGTTGAGCATAGCTCGCATTTCGTCACGACTTCCATCTCCGAGGGCTTCGGTATGCCGTTGATTGAAGCTGCTGCATACCGCAAGCCGCTCATTGGTCGCAACATACCGCGGGTTACCCGAGAACACGCCAAACTCGGCATTACGGCAGGTCAGTTTTACGACAAATTGCTGGTGCCCACCGAGTGGGTGGATGTCTCGATATTGCGTCAGCATTTCGATACCACCATTCAGCGCAACTACCGCTATCTTGGAGAGCCACTTGACAACCTCACTCACGAGCGTGCCTTTGCCGGTCTTTTGTTGGATGGATGGCTCGATTTTGGCAACATGCCAGAGCCAGTGCAGCAGGCTGTGGTGGAGCGTTGTTCCGACCCGGTTGCCAAGACCGAACCCATCGTGGTCATTGGCAATGAGCGCCGACCGGCCAAGGAATGGCTGCATGATGTGCTCAAAAACCGTGAATCGTCAGTTCATCTCGAACAGCTCGAAGCTTATTCTGAAGCCAACTACGCCAGGGGATTGCGCGAGATTTACGAGAAGCTGGTCAGGGTTCAGCCTGAGGAGTTGACGTTTGTGGACCCCGCACCCCTGCTTGCCCACTGTCTGCAACCCAATCTCTTCCACTTCCTTAGTTCGGTCATTCCGCCAAAGCCTGCGAACTGGACGCAATACAAAGCTGTGATTTTCGACATGTACGGCACCCTGATGACCTCACCCGCTCAGGAGATCGACGAGATCAATCCACACATGGACGGTCTCATGCAGGCGATTCTAGAGCACCATGGCTACGAGCCTCCCGAATCGCCGACCGAAGAATTGCACGCACTGCTGAACAAGAAGCATGAGGAGTCAGAGAAGGACTTTCCGGAGTTCGACATCCGCGACATCTGGAGGGAGATCCTCGGAGTTGATCCCGGCACGGATCTGACCAATCTTGTCAATTCGATTGAGGCCGAGTGTCGTCCGGTTCAGTTCTTGCCTGGTGCTGCTGGTTTTATTCGCCGCTTGGCCCATTCCGGAGTCACCCTAGGAGTGCTCTCCAATGGCCAGTGCAACACTTTGCGCAGCTTAGGCGGCATTCAGGACTTCTTTTCACCCGATCTTCTCGTCATTTCCTACGAGCATGGCTATGGGAAGCCAGCCCCCCAACTTTTTCAACTCGTCAAGGATCGTCTCGCGACAATGAATATCAAGGCAGACGAGTGCCTCTTTATCGGTAACGATCCGATCAAGGACATTGTGCCCGCCGCTGAAGCAGGTTTCAAAACCGGTCTCTTCACTGGTCACCTCGGTTCATATCGTCCCGGCAATTGCGCGCCTGACCATGAAATTCCTGGCTGGCCGTCCGGCAAAGCTAACCTGCGTCGTTGTTGATCCATGTCTGATCAAGGGTCCATAGATGAGGAGCTGCGCCGCGAAATCTTGCACGCTCGAGAGCGCGTTTATCACTTTGGTCAAGTGACGCCCATTGAGCCGCTACCGCTGGCTGGTCCCGGTCCTGAAATCTGGATCAAGCGAGAAGACCTCTCGAGTGTGAAGTCTTATAAGTGGCGCGGCGCATGTAACCGCATGTCATTGCTGAGTCCGGGCGAGAAGAAGCGTGGCGTGGTAAGTGCCTCTGCCGGCAACCACGCTCAGGGTGTGGCCCTTGCTGCCAATAGAATGAAAGTGAAAGCTCGCATTTACATGCCCCTTTCAACTCCCAAGGTGAAGCAGCAAGCAGTACTGCAGCACGGCGGTGAGTGGGTGGAAATTCGTTTGGAGGGAGAATCCTACGATGAGTCGCTTGAGGCTGCCCGCCTTGATGAAATAGAAAGTGGTGCGGTCTATATACACGCTTACGATGATCTGCATGTGATGGCTGGACAAGGCACAATGGCTGACGAAGTGGTGATGTCGGGTCACGGTCCCTTTGATGCTGCATATCTGCAAATTGGAGGTGGTGGGCTCGCTGCCGGAGTCGGGGCATGGCTCAAATCCTATTGGCCTGATATCCGATTGGTTGGAGTGGAGGGCGAAGGTCAGGCATCAATGATGGCCGCATTGGATGCTAAAGCACCGGTGAAACTCGATAAGGTCGATCTATTTTGTGATGGCACCGCAGTGCGTCTGGCCGGTGAGCTTCCGTTTAAGGTCTGCTCCGAGCTGCTTGATGAGATGATCACGGTCAGTAACAGTGAAGTCAGTCAGGCCATTCGCATGCTGTGGGAAGGTCTGCGTTGCATATCCGAACCTTCAGGTGCGCTTGGTTTGGCAGCTGTTCTGAAACATCGCGAGCAACTCGAAGGCAAACGCGTGTTGGTGATTTTGTGTGGCGCAAACATCGACTTTCTTCAACTAGGTATGGTGGCACAGGGCCAGGGCGCGACGGCTGAGCGGGGCCGTACGGTGAGTATTTGCATCCCCGAGGTGCCAGGCGCCATGCTCGATCTTCTCAACGAGGGCTTCCAAGGGCTCAATGTTTCGGACTTCCAATATGGCAAGACCTCCAACGATGAAGCATGGCCATTATTTACTCTTACTGCAGATGATTCCACAGTAATCGATGAATTGGCTGTCCGGTTGGATGCCAAGGGCTTGAAGTGGAAGGAGATTGGCGAGGCTGAGGATGTATATTTCCGTGCCATTCCATTGCGTGGCGACCTTCTCACTGCCCCTGCTTTTATTCGCTTGGACTTCTACGAACGCCCCGGTGCCTTGCGTGACTTCCTCGAGCAACGCGTTCAGGGCAACGCCAATCTCTGTTACTTCAACTACCGTCAGACCGGCGAACGCATTGGTCGCGCTTTGATCGGTCTGGATTTTCCCACTCCATATGAACGTGATGCACTGATGATGAGTATTCCTGACCACGGTGAGGGTTACCGTTCATGCAAAGTCCTAGATGAGGAAAGCGTCAGGCGGATTGTTGGCGAGTAGTGTATGAATTAAAAATTAGGACTCATGTTTCGGTATCAGTATCGGCGCCATGCCCTTTGAATCATCATGATCCAATGCCGAAACAAATCTGATGCATCACATGACAGCTGGGCCAAGAATTCAACCCAACCCGTTTTCTTAACTTCGACCTTCCGACGACAGCCATTGACGCAGGGGCCATCCACAGGAAGAGTACATGCGTGAGCGAACCCATCCTCGGAATTGACCTTGGCACGACCCACTCAGCGGTGGGTATTGTTGACTCCGGCTTTCCAATTCTTTTAGCCAATGAGGAGGGCAAACGCATCAGTCCGAGTGCGGTATGGATCGGGCATGACGGGTCAGTGGAAGTAGGAGAAAAAGCCCTTCGCCGCCGGGGCGCAGAACCGGACAGGGTTGTGACCGGTGTGAAGCGCTTGGTCGGTCGCCGTTACCGGGAAGTGAAGTCAGATACGATTCTGCCCTTGGATTCGACTGCCGATGGTTTGCCACTCATACTCGGAAAGTCGCCGGAGGAGATCAGTGCCATGATTCTGGGCGAAATGAAGCGCATCGCCGAATGGCGTATGGAGAAGGAGTTTACCAAGGCGGTCATCACCGTTCCCGCGTACTTTCACGACGCCCAGCGTCTGGCTACAGTCAAGGCCGGTGAGATCGCCGGCCTTGATGTCGTGCGCATCCTTAATGAGCCCACCGCTGCCGCCATGGCTTACGGATTGGATAAACTTGAAGATGCCTCGCGGGTGGCTGTTTATGATCTCGGTGGGGGCACCTTTGATTTGAGTGTGCTCGAGATGCAGGATGGAGTGTTCCAGGTTCTGAGTACTCAGGGCGACACACTTCTGGGTGGTGATGACCTCAATATGCTGCTGGTGGAAGAGATCGTTCGCCGTCACGACATTCGAGTCGACGCGATTTCTGGCCTGAGAATACGCCTGCTTGAGGAAGCTGAGCGCGTAAAGTGTCAGCTCTCTGTGGAAAATATGGCCACTTTTAGGCTGCCTTTCTATGACGGCACTATGAGTCTCGATGAGGAATTTTCTCGTGAGGATCTCGAGGCAATTGCAGCACCATGGATCGCCCGCACACTCAGTCATTGCAGGCAGGCGATGAATGCGGCCCAGCTCAAGCCGGCTGATCTCGATGCGGTCGTGCTGGTTGGTGGTAGTACTCGCATGCCTGCTGTGCGCAAGGCTGTGGCTGAGTTCTTCGAATCTGATCCTGACCTATCCCAGAACCCCGACGAATCCATCGCGCTTGGAGCCTCCATACAGGCAGGTGTGATGAGTGGAGCTTTGCAGAAAATGTTACTGTTGGACGTAACTCCACTGAGTCTAGGCATCGAGACCTTTGGTGGTCTGATGAATGTGCTTATTCCCCGCAATACCACCATCCCTTGCAAGGTGGGTGAGATGTTCACTAATGCGACTGATGCTCAGCGGGCAATGGAGGTGAGGATTTTACAGGGTGAGCGTGAGATTGCGCGTGATAATTGGCTTCTGGGGGATTTTGAGGTGGCCTTTGAACCGGTTTCCAAGGGGAAAGCTCGGCTGGGAGTTCAGTTCAAGATTGATGAGAACGGACTCCTCGAAGTGCTGGTGCGTGATGTCGCAACCGGCCAGGACACGGTTGTCCAACTCGGAAATGCTGCGGTACGTGTAAACGATCATGAAGTCGAGGCGATGGTCAGCGAATCGGTGGAATATGCCTTCGAAGACATGGCTGAGCGGGTTTTTACTGAGGCCAGACTCAAGGCGGAAGAGTTGCTGCCGGCCGTGGAGGCAGTCATCAAGCAGGATCTTGTCGAGAAAGAGGAAAAGGAGGCGATCATAGAGGCTGCGAGCATGGTCCGAACTTGCTTACAAAAGGGCGATGCCAATCCACTTAAAGCGGCGGTACAGAAACTGGATCAGGCGACTGAGGCACTGGCGGCTCGCATGGTTGAGCGGGCCATGGATGCTGCCCTTGATCGACAGCATGGGGCCTGAGGGTAGCGTGATGACGTAATTGTAAATTCTTGTGTGTTACGCATAAGTTAAGTGTTGGTTCTGTAACGGCCTGATGACTTCACTTATGAACATATCCCCAAATCAAATTCTCGAAGACTCCCCTGTGGATGTCTGGGGTGAGTATTTGGGCGCTGGTGGGCATGTGCCGACTCTGAAAAATTCTCCGTCTGGGATAGACATCGAAAACCTGTCGATGTGGGAATTCTCTGAAAAGAATGCACAATCTGAGACGGTATTGCCGCCACGCAGAGACCCCTTACCTGAAGGGGAAGTGGATTTTAGGCCACATTTTCAGCTAGCGGATGTTGATGATACGACGCTAAGCAAAGTGCCACGCGAAGATGCCTGGCTATTATGGGAATCCAAAGTGATGAAGTCACAAGCCGAAGTGGTATTGCCGCCTCGAAGGGAGCCCAGGACCGAGGGGGACGTGGACTTTAGGCCTCAAGTCGAACTGGCTGATGTCGAGTCCCTCGAGGTAAATCATGCGCTGCGTAAGAAAATACCGCGAAAGGAGATGGCTTTCATGGCAGCCAGCACAAAATTTTTCAGCATCGAAGACAGGGAATGGATGAAGTCGAAGGCTTCCAAGGCCGGTCTGACGATGGCTGTTGGAGCATTGGCGATTCCGCTCATTATCAGTATTTTTATCTTTCTTCAGCAGGAGAGCGCCGAACGAGGAGCGGTAGTATCGGGGCGCGACGATGGAGGGATGAGTGCAATGGAGCAGGCTATTAATGCTGAATTCGAGCAATTGCTCGAACGTAAGGATGAGGCACGCAAGTTGTTTGCTGATTTTGCTCAGGCCCAAGTGGTTGAGGAAATTCTGCCAATGGTCAGAAATGGCGCCAGCAGGGAGGAATTAATCCGCCAGAATGGTCACAGGCGTCTGGCTGATCGTGAATGGCTTCCCTCCAGCGGTTCAAAATGGAGCATTGATCTCGTTGGAGGACAGCCTTACGCGCACCTTATTGGAGAATTGCCTGATTTCAGGACATTTCAGGCTTATTTTGTTCTTGAGGACGATGACCTTGTGCTGGACTGGAAAGCCACCACCGGCTACGCGACCGCGAGCTTTGATGAGCTTGCGAAAGGTGAGGGCGACGGCACCGAAGTGCGCGGTCACATTCGGCCTTCCAATTTGTATACGACTGTCTGGCCGGAAGGGGAGTATCGCAGTTACCAGTTAGAATCACCGGACGGCACTGGAATGGTGTGGTGTTATGTGCGCCGCGGAACGACCACCGACGATGTATTGTTCAAAATTTTCCAGAATGAAGGCATTGTTGAACGCAAAAAGCGGGATGATGCACCTGTGACCGTGAAATTGATTCAGGGTAAGGTGGAGGGTCTGCCCAACCAATGGCTGATTGAGGATTTGCATCATCTGGATTGGATTGAAGTGAAGCGTAAAGGCGTGTGAACTCCCCGCAACTATATTGGTTTTACTGTTCCTCTTGCGAGGAGCTCTACACCTCGGAATTGCATGATTCGGTCAATCCGACCTGCCCGCTCTGTGGTCAGGATTCATCTTCATCAAGCATGCCCATCTCTCTCGCGCAGAATGTAGATGCCAAGCCGCATGCGGTTCCTTTTGAGCGGGCTACTTTCGTTCCTGCACATCCGCGGAAGCGTTTCAGTGCCTTATGGGCAATCTTGATCATATGGTTTGTGGCGATCGTGGTTGTGTTTTTGGCCAACTACCCGATCAACCAGAGCAACCCACTCCAGGAAGTGATGGATGATCAAAGCCTGTTGACCGAACAATCCATGCCTCCGGCACTGAGCGAGGAGGAGCAATTCCTTAATAAGGCCCTGCCCCAGTGTGCCGCGGTCTTGGAAGGTTTTCTCTCCGCTGAGACCGCTGATGTGCAACTTCCGTTGGTTCTACCTGATGAGGGTATCGCGCTGCGAATGAAGCGTCATCAAGCAGAGAATGCGCGACTCATTGTCGATCCACTCACCATGGTGCAGACCGCTAGTACTCTCCTTTATCTGCCCGAAGGTAAGACTGTACTTACCCATTGGGAGACACCTGATGGGGCGTCTTTCGATGCGGCCTTTCGTCAGCATGATGGTAAGTGGCGTCTCGACTGGGATCACTTTGTGCGCTACAGTGATTTGTCGTGGGCTCTTTTTCTTGCAGGACATGGAGAGAGCGACGAAGCCGAGTTTCGGCTCCATGCGCGGCGTCGAGTTGCCAGTGTAAGTGATCCGAGAAACAGTATTGGCGTTGTCTTGAGCGCGCCACTGCGCCGTCATCTCAAAGAAGGCGGCTACGGCCGGCCAGTGGAAGGCATCCCTCTCAGTCAAGCGGATGGAAAGCTCTTGCGGATGGCGATCGACCGGGAGAAAGCTGGGATTCCCATTTTTGGTGGAAAGTTTTCCAACATCAATCCGCAGGATAGAATACGTGTCCGAGTTCGGGTTCGACGAATCGTGGATGAGGAGGGCCTGAGCTTCCGCATCACCCAAGTACTGGCCTGTCACTGGCTAACATCAAAGGCAAGCGGTATGGAAAGTCTTGATCAGGGTTGAGGGCTAACAGCTTGCCGCATGAAGGGCATGGGTTCAGTTCCATTGAACCAATGTTGGAAGGAAATAGCGCCTTGATGAATCAGCATGGAGAGGCCGTTGGCGGTCTTGGCTCCTATTTTCTCAGCCAATTCGAGTAGGGGGGTTCGGGATGGCTGATAGATGGTATCGTAAATCCAGTGTTCAGTCTTGAGGCATTCGGCTGGCAAAATGGAACCATCACCTTCCTTTAGCCCTACCGAAGAGGTATTAATGATTAACTGGCTACTGCGACAGTGCATTGCGAGGTCAGGTGAATCAAAGCCCAAAGGTACGATGTTTGCCTTCGGGTTGGTCTGGTGTAGGTGCTCTACTAGCAGGTCGAGCTTGTCTCGAGTGCGATTGATCAGCACCAGTTTTCTCACGCCCGCGAGCATGGAGTGGGTGGCGATCGCTTGGCCGGCGCCACCGGCCGCACCCGCAATGACTACGTCCATGTTTTCGAGTTTGCAGCCAAACTCCTGCTCAATGGCATTGGCGAAGCCCGGGCCATCGGTGTTGAAGCCGCGGTTGATACTTTTATCGAAGCGGATGGTATTGACTGTGCCCAGAGCTTCGGCAGTGGCATCAATCTCATCGCAGTAGGCGTGGGCGGCAAACTTGTGAGGCACTGTGATGTTGCAGCCGATGAAGCCCAGCTCGCGCATGCGGTCAAAGGCCTCGGGACAGCGACCCTCGGGCACTTCCACGCGAATATAGCGAGAATGAATGCCGAGGGCGTCGAGGGCGGGCTGGTGCATTTGGGGTGAAGCCGAGTGAGCCACAGGCCAGCCGATAACGGCAAGTTTGGCTGGTTTATCTTCGCCCTCGTCAAGACGCTCGCGGCTCTCAAGGTCGGTGAGTTGGTATACATCTTTCACGTCTGGGCCTCTCCTTTCAGTTTTGTAGAGAATTGGCGCATGCGTGCCACACAACGCTCTTGGCCCAGTAGGTTGAAAATGTCATCGAGATCCGGTCCGCTGCCGCGGCCTGAGAGTGCGACGCGCAATGGAAACATCAGTTTACCAGCTTTGGTATCTTTGGTTTTGGCGAATTCGGTTAGTGTATCCTTGGCGGTGTCCGCATTCCAATTTTTGATAGTCTCGAAGTTGTCGGCCAATTCACCAAGAGATTCAATGGTGTCCCGGTTCTTTTTGACCTTCTCTGTGGCATTTTCCTCAAAGTCGAAGGTGTCGGTGAGGATGAAATCGATGGCGGCAGGCACTTCGCTGAGCAGGCGCACCTTCCTTTTTACGGCAGCAGCGATGCTGTCAAACTTGTCGTTCACGGGCAGTCCGGCGGCTTCCACTAGCGGGCGGGCCCCTGCAGCGAATTCCTCGTCGCTGAGCACAGTGATATGCTGCTGGTTCATCCACTGGCATTTCTCGATGTCGAAGCGTGCCGGAGCCCGATTAACCTGATGTAGGCTGAAGCGCTCAACGAGCTCCTGCATGGTGAAAACCTCATCTTCTGTCTTTGGATTCCAGCCCAGCAGAGCCAGAAAATTGGTTACGGCTTTTGAGAGATAACCGTTCTTGAGATAATCGCCGACAGCTGCTCCCTCATCGCGCTTGGACATCTTGGAGCCATCTGCATTGAGAATGAGCGGAATGTGTGCGTAGGCCGGCGCATCACCACCAAAGGCTTCGATCAGTTGCAGGTGCTTGGGCGTATTCATCAAATGATCCTCGCCGCGGATCACATGGCTGATTTTCATCTCGAGGTCGTCGACCACATTCACAAAGTGGAAGACATAAGAGCCGTCCGAGCGCTTCACCACCATGTCTGGAGTATTGGATTCGTCTCGGTAGTCGATGGTCACCTCTCCACATACCATGTCGTTCATTGTTATGGGCATGCGCTCGAAGCGAAAACGCCAAGCCCCATCGCTCTCGTAGACGCGGTCGGCTTTGACCAGTTTTTCGAAGTAGCGATCATAGATCTCTTTGCGTTGACTTTGGTAGTAGGGCCCGAAGTCGCCGCCTTTGCCTGGGCCCTCATCCCAGTCCATACCAAGCCACTTCATGCCCTCGAAGATGGCCAAGCGGGCTTCCTCGGTGTTGCGTTCCTTATCGGTATCCTCAACGCGCAGCACAAAAACGCCACCCTGCTGGCGGGCGAAAAGCCAGTTAAAGAGTGCAGTGCGGGCACCTCCCACGTGGAGGTAGCCGGTTGGAGAGGGCGCAAAGCGGGTGCGGACAGACATAACTGGGGATGCTGGGATTTGCTGGATTGTCAATACAAGGGATAATTGCCGTCTTCGTCCACTCCCTCCCAGCCCAGGGAGGAAAACGTCTTCATGATGGCGTCACGGACCATGCCTTGCTCCTCACCACTGGCGTGTTCAATGGTCGCAGAGCTTGTCAGGCCTCGCATCGATTCGATGCTGATCACCGTCTTGTGGCCCTCAAGATGGATCCAGTCGCCCCAGTTCTTGGCTTCGTGCCTCGGCTTTAACCTGGCCTTGCGCAGAGCCGCTACCACCTCAGTAATGGTATTGGGAGGTTCCGAGTTTGGGAGGATGATCTGCGTTTCCATGACCAAGGCTATTCGTGCCGCCAAAGTATCTTCAACCTCCAACTGTCTGGTAACAGACAATTCTTTACCATGTGTGGTTGCCCATGAATATCGGGGTAGTGAAATCGGCGGTGATGAAGCTTCGCTTGAGATATCGAAGTTGCCTCAAACCTACTGAGTTGAATATGATTCCAATTGCAGGTATCCATTGTCATAGATGCTTCATCTTGAACTGACCCTCGCATTGATCGCTGCTCTGTGCATTGGTTTGTCCAAGGCTGGTTTTAGTGGGATCTCCATGGTCTCAGTTTTTATTTTGGCCGATCTCTATGGCGCTAAGGAGTCTGTGGGTTTGGGTCTGCCGCTTCTCATTCTTGCCGATCTTTTGGCCTATCCTGCGTTCATTAAATACGGATCATGGAAGCCGGTTTACAGGTTATTGGTTCCTTCCATGGTCGGCATTTTGGCAGGTTGGTGGATGCTGGGATGGATTGACAACATCACAGCTCGCAAGGTCATCGGTGTTTGCGTGCTGTTGATGGTCGCTTTGCAGGCCTCGCGGCGTTTGCATCCAGAGTGGTTTGATGTCTGCGTGGCCCATCGAGGCTTCTCGGTCTCGGCAGGGGTGGCCGGCGGCTTCGCAACCATGCTGGCCAACGCTGCAGGCCCGGTCATTCAGCTCTATCTTCTGGCGCTCCGACTTCCCAAGATGGAACTCATCGGTATCGGTGCCCGCTTCTTTCTACTGATCAACCTGATTAAAGTACCCTTCGGTGCACAACTCGAACTCATTCATGCCGATAGCCTGTTGATCAATCTCAAGGTGGCTCCGGCCGTAGTGGTTGGGGTCTTCGGTGGTCGCTGGCTGGTGGGAAAGGTATCGCAGCGCGTCTTTGAGTGTATGGTGGTTGTGTTCTCTATTGTGGCCGGTGTGCGACTCATGGTGTTCTAGTGCGTTCCTCTCTGTTGAAGGGCCTGCCAGGATTGATAGCCGAACATGGCCATGAAGATGGCGATAAAGAGCTGGCCCATTGTCATGGCTGCGATAGTCATGGCCGCAGCGGTGCCAATGCTGATCCATAAGGTAATGCGAATTCGTTCTGGGCCGAGGGCGAGTTGCAGAATCCGTCCGCCGTCCATGGGTAATATCGGCACTAGATTGAAGATTGCCCAGATGAAGCTGATCGCAGTGAGCCAGATGAGAAACATCGCTGCAGCCGGTTGTGCTGGTGGCGCCAGCTTCAGTATTCCGAGAACCAGCGCACCCAGTAGAATCTGCAAAAGCGGGCCGGCAGCAGTGATGGCGATGTTTTGCATGCGACTGACGCCATGAGTGCTGTAGCGGGCATATCCTCCTAGGGCCTGCAGCACGATGCTCACTTGAGCGCCGAAGTGACGGGCCGTGAGCGCATGGCCCAGCTCGTGGATCAATACCGAGATAAAGCCCGCTAGCACAAACAGGGCAATCAGGAGAATCGCGATCGGCGAATTGTCGGGTATACTACGATTTGTGTTGAGCGCACCTAGGATTGCGAGAGTCAGCCAAAAGAATGGCTCCACTCTGACAGGTATGCCTAAGCATCGAAATTGAAGCATATGTTTTCTTACCTGAGGAACGAAGGTGATGCAAGTGGAGCGCCTCCGAAGGGATTTGACGACTGCCTCACAAGTGGTTTTTTTGAGTTCGTGTTCGTTATCTCCATTGCCGCGCTCAAGCACAATACCGCTATCCTTCGACAACTAAAGAAAGAGGCTGGCTGCGGCATGGTGTTGGCGCTAAAGGCTTTTTCTTGTTGGAAGGCCTTTTCCCATATCGTCGAGGATCTCGATGGCTGCTGTGCTTCTGGTTTGTGGGAGGCCAAGCTTGCCGCAGAGAAATTCGGCAAGAAAGTTCTCACTTACAGTCCTGCGTATGATGAAGCTGATATTTCTGAGCTTTGCGAGTTCACCCATCACCTCGATTTCAACTCGCTCAATCAGTGGCAGCGTTACCGCATGAGGGTGATGAATCATCCACGATACCGCACGGGCGAGTTGCGCTGTGGCCTGCGCATCAATCCCGAATGCTCCACCAGTAGGACCCCGATCTATGACCCATGTGTATCTGGCTCACGCCTTGGTATCACTGCAGACCAGTTGCCAGGAGCTAAGCTTGAGGGCATCAGCAGTTTGCATTTTCATACTCTTTGCGAACAGAATTCCGGAGATTTGGCAAAGACTCTCAGGGCGGTTGATGAAAAATTCGGTGATTTGCTGCGAAGTGAGCAGATCACATCCCTCAACATGGGCGGAGGGCATTGGATGACCAAGCCTGATTACGACCGTGAACTGCTAATCCGACTCATTCACGAGGCCCGCCAAGAATATCAAGTTGAGGTATGGCTCGAACCAGGCGAAGCCGTGGCCATTCATTGTGGTGTTTTGCGCGCTACGGTGTTGGACGTGTTCGAGAGTGGTGGACATCGGTTGGCTATTCTCAATGTTTCTGCTACCGCCCACATGCCGGATGTGATCGAAATGCCCTATCGTCCGAACATATTCTTGGTCGATGATGAAGGAGATGGTGAGCCTGCTGTTCGTCTCGAGGGTGAGCATTACCAGGCGGCTACCGAAAAGGATGGGATCCAATATCGACTCGGTGGCCCGACTTGTCTCGCTGGAGATGTCATCGGCGACTACGCTTTCTCGCGCAAACTCAAAACCGGCGACATATTGGTTATCGACGACATGGCTCACTATACCATGGTCAAAACTTCGACCTTCAATGGCGTAAAGCATCCGTCGATTGCCTTGCAGCACGAAGACGGCCACCTAGAGGTTATTCGTGAATTCAGTTTCGAGGATTTTCGCAATCGATTGAGCTAGTCCCGCTTTGCGCGGATGTTGCTAGATATCGATTGCGGCTTGGTTGTTGCCTGCCCTCAGAGTGTGGGACACGTTGCTCATATTTCGTGAAGTTTCATGCCTTTCGTGGTTCACAATCTGTCTGTTAATACGCACTATTCTCTCATGTTGGATCGCATTCTTGCAAAGCGTATTGTGCCAGTTGTGGTGTTGGATTGCGCCAACGACGCCGAGCCTCTGGCTGAGGCCTTGTTGGCTGGTGGCCTCGATATCATGGAGATCACCTTCCGCACAGATGCCGCGGAGGAGTCCATGAAGCGCATCGCCAGGGCCTTTCCCGAAATCCTGCTAGGTGCCGGCACTGTGCTAAACGGTGATCAAGCTAAGCACGCAAAGGATGCCGGTGCTGTCTTTGGCCTAGCTCCGGGTCTCAATCCTCAGACCATAGAAGCTGCCAATGAAGTCGGTTTAGAATTTTCTCCCGGTGTGATGACACCCTCTGAAATCGAGCAGGCACTACACCTCGATTGTAAGCTGCTGAAGTTTTTCCCCGCCGAAGCGGCGGGTGGCGTGAAAATGCTCAAAAGCCTCTCGGGTCCCTACGCCCACACCGGTGTGAAGTTCACACCCACAGGTGGCATCACTTCGAACAATCTACAGGATTATCTCAAACTGCCAGTCGTTGCTGCCATCGGGGGTTCTTGGATGGTTGGCAAGGACTTGATTGCGAGTGGGAGGTGGGATGAGATTACCAAGTTAACCAAGCAGGCGCTTGAGTTGGCGGCTAACATCTAAGTCAGGAATCATGAATGGATGGCAACAATCTCTCGATGTGATCCAGCAATGCCTAGCGGCTGGTATTCGTGAATTCGTTGTCTGCTCGGGCGCACGCAATGCCATGCTCCTAGAGGCTGTCGCCCGTGCCCAATCTGCCGGTAAGGCTCGCGTTTGGAATCACTTTGAAGAGCGTGCCGCCGGCTTTTTTGCGCTGGGTCGCTCCATGCAAACCGGCGAGCCCTGCGCGGTCGTCACCACCAGCGGCACAGCGTGTGCCGAGTTGCTTCCTGCGGTCATCGAAGCTCATTACCAAGGCCGTCCGCTCATCGCCATCAGCGCGGATCGACCCGCCACCTATCGTGGCACGGGCGCTCCGCAAACCATGATGCAGCCGGGACTTTTTGGGGATCATGCCGCAGCGAACCTCGCTGATTGGGACGGCCTTGGCCCCTTGCACCTGAACGTGGAGTTGGAAGAAGCAACCTGCTTTGACGATGAAAATTTCGCGGCCGCACCAGTGGGTGAGTTTACTTCGGATTGTCTCAAACCAAGTGTTGCGGAACTCGCCGTCTGGCTGCGCGACGATCGTTACCGCGGACTGGTGGTCATGGTGGGCGGTTTAGAGACCGAGGAACGTGAAGAGGTCTTCCACTTTTGCATAGAGCTCGGCGTGCCACTGATTGCCGAATCCACCAGTGGTTTGCGCGAAGCCCTTCAAGAACTTTGTATCCACGATGCCACCCATGTCCTGCGCGAGAAGCCGCCGGGTAAACTTTTGAGGATTGGTG
>JBMYMN010000006.1:0-33188 GCA_049597355.1 Luteolibacter sp. | reverse complement strand
GAGTGAGAGCACTTGTGGAAATGCTCTTGGAGCCGAGAGAATTTTCGCTAAAATGTCGGACTACTCATCAACCAAGTTCTTGAATTCATGCATCTGCTGTACTCACTCATTCTCATCGCAATGGTCTTTGGCCTGTCCTGTTGTGACTCCCTCAAGAGCAAGGCTTTGGCAATTGTCGACCAGAAGATTGAGGAAACCGGCGGAAATTCTGATTCCTCACAAGAGATTGGATTATCTGAGAACGGCACGGCGACGTATGGAGGCGACAACCAGAAGTCCGTGCGTCATCTCACCATTAATGAGTATTTGCCCTTCACCGAGACCAAGGGACACGTGGTGGTAGTTGACTTCTATGCCGACTGGTGTGGTCCTTGTCGTCAGCTTGCGCCGATTCTTGATCGAATCGTGGGCAAATCCAAGGGCGAGGTCATCTTGGCCAAAGTTGACATCGATAAAAACAAGGGATTGGCCCGCCGCGAGGGCGTCGGCGTGATTCCCGATGTGAGAATGTATATCGATGGCAAACTCGTTGATAAATTCGTAGGGGTGCCACCCGTGACGGAGGTTAATCGACGCATCAATGCCCAGCTTGCCGCTCTCAAAAAATCCACTACCAAGGCCAACTCTGAGTTCTCCAAGGCGAAGCCAAGCAAACCTGCTTCCGCCAAATTGGTTGATAAGGCGCAACCGGCCGACAAGCCCAGGAAGATTGACAATTCTGGAGAGCATTCGGCGATGAAGCCTATGGATAAAGACTGGCTGCCATCGGGTATGCGCCGGAAGCGACCATGATCAATCGAGACTATTTCTGGTGCCTACTTCCGAGCACCGGTGAATAAGTCATCTCAAATTGGGTTGGACGATCACCTCGTCCGGGCTAAGGCTCGGACATGGCCAAAGTTCTGGTTGGACTATCAGGCGGCGTGGATAGCGCTGTTGCGGCTGCCTTGTTGGTTGAGCAGGGCCATGAGGTTTCTGCCGGTTATATGAAGAACTGGATCAACCAAGAAGGTATTCCGGGTGACTGCCCTTGGGAACAGGATATCGATGACGCTCATGCCGTGGCCAAGACCTTGGGCATAGAATTCCGGGTGATTGATCTCATCGACAACTACCGTGAGCGCATCGTCGACTATCTGATTGAGGGCTATCGCACCGGCATCACGCCAAACCCGGATGTTTGGTGTAACCGCGAGATGAAGTTTGGCGTTTTTCTCGACTATGCTTTGGAGCAGGGTTTTGAGAGAGTGGCTACCGGCCACTATGCACGACATCGTGAACCCGAAGCATCTGGAGGAAGAGCGCAGATTCTTCGGGGCGCGGACCCAAACAAGGATCAGAGTTACTTCCTCTCATTGATGACCCAGCATCAGGCAGCTCATGCCATGTTTCCTACCGGCGAAATGCTCAAACCAGCGGTGCGTGATACCGCTAAGCGCTTCAATTTGCCTGTGGCTGAGAAAAAGGATAGCCAAGGCATCTGCTTTCTTGGCCAGATCAAGATGACCGATTTTCTTAGCCATTACCTCGATGACAACCCGGGCGAGATCGTCGGCACCGATGGCGAGGTGATGGGTGAGCACCGCGGGCTGCATTTTTACACCCTAGGCCAGCGCAAAGGCCACGGCGTGGCCTCACCCCGCGAAGGGATGGCGTATGTGGTGGTCGGCAAGAATGCCGAGAAAAATCAGCTCGTCGTCGGCTGGGATCAGGAGGACTCCGGCAATCTCTATACGACCGAATGCGTGATTGGAACGATCTCCACTCTCAACGAGCCACTGGACAGTAAACGCCTGATCGAGGCCCAGCCACGTTATCGGGCCAAAGCTGAGCCGGCACGATTGGAACCACTCGAAGACGGACGGGTCAGCCTGTGTTTCGAACGCGCCCAACGCGCGATCGCACCGGGACAGATCTGCGGCTTCTATGATGCGGGCCGCCTACTGGGTGGCGGGGTGTTTGAGAGCGCCAAGTGAGGCCTGCTTGGATTACCCGCCCGTACGCGGGCCGCGCTTTTTCTTGGGCGTGATGTCACGCATATCACCGGGACGACGCCCTTGCCGCTGCATTTTCTGCATTTCAGCCTGCTTTTCTGCCATCCGCTGAACCCAAGACTTCTTGCTGGCATTCTTGCCAGCTTTGAGTTCGGGCTCGGGCATTTTTCCCATCAACCAAGTTTGACCAATGGAGAAGATGTTCTGCGTGGTCCAATAGAGTGCGAGGGCCGAGGCAAAGTTGTAACAGAAGAGGAAGAACATGATTGGCATCAAGAGCAGGATGCGTTGTTGCATCTTGTCGCCGGTGGAGGGAGTCATCTTGATCTGCAAGAAACTGGTGATGGCCATCACGGTTGGCAACAGATTCAGAGGAATGCCAAAGACGTAGCCAAGGGTATCAGGCTGAGACAAGTCATCCACCCAGAGAAAGCCGTTGCCGCGAAGCTCCACCGCATACTGAAGCATTCGATAGAAACCAAAGAAGATAGGAATTTGCAGGAGCATCGGGAGGCACCCGCCCAGAGGATTGATGCCGTATTTGCGATAGAGACCCATAGTCTCCATGTTCAGTTTGTTTGGGTCGTCTTTGTACTTCTCACGAAGCTCATCCATCTTGGGCTTGAGTTTACTCATGCGCTTCATGGTGCGCGTTGACTTGGCATGAAGCGGCCAAATGAAGATCCGTACGGTGATGGTGAGTATGATGATGGCCAGCCCCCAGGACCATGCGGTGGAAATGCCGTCAATCAGGTTATGGTAGATATTGAGGAGCCAATTGAGGAATCTAGAAATCAGCGAAAACCACCCATACTGCATGACATCGCCCCAGCCCTCTCCCCAATGGTTCTCCATCTTGCGGAGCATGGTGTTCTGCTTGGGACCAATGAAAATGCGGTAATGAAGAGTGGTGGTGTCACCGGGTTGCAGTTCGGTGGTCGGCAGTTGCAGGCCGGCACGCACGGAGGTCTTGGTCTTGGAGCCCTTCTCGATTTCGATTTCCTTGGGCTTGGCCCAGATGGAGGTGACGACCGGCTGTTCCGGCTGGATGACCGTGGTGAAGAATTGGTTGGTGACACCGGCGAATTGAATGGTTTCGTCGGCCGGGCTCTGGATCACGGAGCGGGCTTTGCGCCAGCCGAGGAAGCCCTTTTTGAATTTACCTCCGTGCTCGAAGTGCATGTCGCCATCCTCGCGCCAGAAGAAACCGGTCTGGGACGGCACCTCCTTGACATAGAGTGGCGAGGATTCGCCGAGAAAGATGCTCCAGTCTTCGAGATCGATTGCGCTCTCACCGGTATTTTTCACCTCCAACTTCATGTTGATCAGGTAAGGGGCACCCGGCTTGTCTGAAGTTTCGAGGGTGTAGGTCTTTGCCACACCTAGACCGGAAGAGAGCTTGGCGACGTAGGCGGCTTGCTTGCCAGGAACGGATTCCTTTTCGACGTAGCTGTAGGCGGTGTTGTCGGGGCGTTGCTTGCTGCCCGCGAGGGCACCGATGGGTCCGCTGCCATAGCGGTTGCTGCGGACCTTCTCGCTCTCACTGCCGACTTGGAACTCGTTGGCGAATTCGGCGTATTTGATGCCGCCACCAATGTTGGAAAGGATGAAAGTGATGTCCTCGTTGCCCAGCTTGACCAGCGTCTCCGCGGTTGGAGGTGGGGGAGCATCAACGGTGAGTTCGGCGTTGGTGCTTCCGGCGGCTTGCTTGAGGTAGGTGGTCGAGTCCTGGGCTTCGGCCTCCTTGGCGGCCTTTTCGCGAGCTGCCTGTTCGGCCTCGGCCTTCTGGTTCTGCCCCGAAAAGTAGAGGTTCATCGCCAGCAGGCCGCTGCAGATGATCAGGACAATCCAGGTTTTGCGATCGTACATGGTGTAGGGGAGGTGGAAGAGGGGTCAGTCTTGGGCAGGCGATGAGTTGCAGTCACAAACGCAGCACTTCTGTTTGAACATGCTGCTAGTCTTTGTTTTGACCTGCGGGACGGGGTCATAACCGCTGCCGCCCCAAGGATGACAGCGTAAAATCCGCCAAATTCCATAGCTGCAGCCACGCAGCACACCGTGGGTTTCCACAGCCTCGAGAAAGTAGTTCGAGCAGGTTGGGTGGAAGCGGCAGCCGGCAGTTGGACCCGCGCCGAAATGAAACAGCGGACTGAGGAAGCGCTGGTAGAGCACAATCAACGCCCGGATCACGAATTTGGCGGCGGCGGAGAACATGGTTTTAGTCGGACGCGAAGAGCTTCAGCCTTTTCGCCTGAATGAGCCAGTCGGATTCGAGTTCCCCGAAGCTTGCTTGGGCAGCTCCAGGCCGAGCGATCGTGACCAGATATCGATTTCGATTTCCAAATTTGGCGGCGTGCGCCTGAACCACGGCCCTCAACCGGCGACGTAGGCGGTTGCGTTCGTTGGCTTTGCCGGTGCGTTTGGTGGTGATAAAACCTGTTCTCAAGCCTTCAAGAGAGGGATCATCGAGCGTGCTCAACACGACAAACCGGCCAGCTTTCGCTTGGCCGGTGGTCTTGACGCGCAGGAAGTCAGCGCGGTCTCGCATGCTGGATTTGCGTGGCAGCCGCATGACGGAATCACTGCCGAACCAAGGAAAAGCCTCGGTAATCAGCCGTGTTGCGTGGTGTGACGCTTGAAGTGAATTTCAGCACCTTTGGGGATCAGGCGCTTGCGACCCTTCTGGCGACGACGACGCAGAATGTCGCGGCCTGCCTTGGTGGCCATTCGTGCGCGAAATCCGTGCTGCTGCTTGCGGACGCGTTTGGAAGGTTGATACGTGCGTTTGCTCATGGCGGGAAGAGGGGAACTAGCAGCACTTTCAGGCTGCTCGGGGCGCGAACTCTAGGCTTCCGCTGGGTCTTGTCAATCCGCCAGTGGGTTGAAAATTGAAAAAACCCTCAAAAAACCTGATTTTCCAACAATCTGGTGGCAGTCAGTCACATGGGAAATGCGGGCCTCATTAACCGTAAAGCCTGATTTGCCATGGTGTGCCCCTCATCGCCTATGCCTGAATTGTCGTGCTCTACCACAACTTGCTGCAACCACCATCAAGATGAGCAATTTCGTCAAGCTGTCAGCCAATGATTGGAATGAGATGACCAAATGATATGATAACAATTGAGGTTCATCAAATTCGTTGCACGGAATTCAGCGAGCTTTGCGCTACCATATGGGGAATCTCCGTAGAAATGTCATGACGTATCATCGCAAGTGGGCTCTTGTTATATTGGTGTTGATCGCCATCGGCACGCTGGTGGTCCGATTTGTCGGCGGTCAGAGTGGCGAGTCTCCGACAGTCCCAGTGATCCATGAAAGGGTGCTGCAGCCGCGGGCCGCCTCCAACGCGTCGCGCTTCCCATGGCGGGAGAGTAAAAGCAAACCAGCCACCGAAGGCCGCAGGGTAAGCGAACTCCCTCTCGGGGCCATTTCCGGACAACGTACGCTGACTTTCACGGATGGTGATGCGATGAACCGCTTTCTTGCTTCCCTTGAAGGAATGGGCATCGAAGTGCTAGGCAGCATTGAGGGTCTCAACTCGCTGCACCTGCGCGTTCGGGATGCAGCGCAACTGGATGACCTTCTCGACGGCAGCGAGGAGCTTGGCTACATATTTCCTGCTTATATTCCGGGCCAAGGATCCGTGCAAACTGGGGCAAGGCCTTTTGGCAATCAATACCTGCCGTGGTTGGGAGCGGTGGGAGATCGCAGTCGTTGGGGTAGCAATGTAAAGGTGGCGGTACTCGACACCGGAATTGTGCCCGGTGCCCCATTTGAACACTCCATCATGCACTCCAACCTGATTGCGATGCCTGATAGTCCCTCAAGTATCAACACGCATGGCACCGCAGTTGCCTCACTGATTGCCGGTGAAGAGGGCCTCGCGCCGAATGCCACCATTCTCTCTTATCGGGTAGCGGGAGACGACGGAAGCTCTAACACTGTCCTGATTGCCGAGGCGGTGGTTGCCGCTGCCAATTCAGGTGTGGATATCATCAACATCTCCCTCGGTTCGATGGGCCAGAGCCGCATCCTCGAGGATGCGCTGAACTATGCGACTGATGCCGGGGTGGTGGTGGTGGCATCCGCTGGCAACAGCGGGGGTGAGCCATTGCTCTACCCCGCCGCTTACGACAATGTCGTCGGGGTCGGTGCCATTGATGCGCGAGGTGAGCACCTCGATTTTTCCAACACCGGCAACCCCTCTATTGCCGCCCCTGGCTTGGGTTTGACCTCAAGCATTGGTGAAAATGGCCAAGTCCGATTCAGTGGCACCTCTGCCAGCTCCCCGGTAGTTGCCGGTGCGATTGCTGCGGTAATGACGGAGCAAAACATCGATGCGATGGGGGCTTGGCAATTGATCGAAGCACAGGCCAATGAGGCCGGAGCACCCGGTGTCGATTCGACTTATGGCGCAGGCATTCTCGATGTCGGGCGGGCACTCAATCGCGATGTGGCGGGTATCAGCGATGTTGCGCTCGCGTCCAATCATCTGCTGAGCCATACCCATGGTGGTGCCGTTGTGCAGGTGACCGTGGAGAACCGAGGAACCACACCCATCATCAATGCCCCGTTGACCGTTCAGACCCCCCTTGGCACAAACTATCTCAACGTCACCACACTTGCTCCGGGCGATATCCAGATCTTCGAGTTGCCGGTGGGTCGGTTGGATGATGCCGTGCGCATTGAGTCACGCGTCGGCATCGGTGAAGGCGCCAGCGATCAGAAACCCGGCAACAATGTCCGAGTGGACGTAGTACGGGCCAATTGAGCACCTCAATGAATTCGCTCAATAAGCCACGCCACTAACTCGCTAATGGGCACGCGGACTTGCTCCATGGAGTCCCGCTCGCGGACAGTGACGGTATCCTTCAGATCCTCGCCTTCTTCGCCCAGAGTTTCAAAGTCGATGGCCACGCAGAAAGGAGTTCCGATTTCATCCTGACGGCGATAGCGCCTACCGATGGCGGCTGTCTCATCATAGAAGATGTTCATGTGGGGCTGCAGCAAAGCTTTTACCTCTCTTGCTTTGGCGACCAACTCGGGCTTGTTCTTAAGCAAAGGCAGAACAGCAGCTTTGATCGGCGCCATTTTCGGATCGAAACGCATGACGACCCGGCTATCGGGTTTGCCCCCCTCCTTGGTAAGATCCTCCTCGTCGTAGGCTTCACAAATCAGCGCCAGCACTGTGCGATCACAACCCGCAGAAGGTTCAACCACGTGAGGGATAAATTTTTCCTTGGTTTCTTCGTCGAAATACTCGAGCGGTCGGCCGGAGTGTTCCTGATGCTTGCTGATGTCATAATCGGTACGATAAGCCACACCTTCCAGTTCTTGCTGGCCGAAGGGAAAGTCGTATTCGATATCATAAGTTTTCTTGGAGTAGTGGGCACGCTCGTCATCTGGCACGTCGAGGATGTGCAGGTGGTCACGCGGAATACCGATCTCCTCATAAAACTTGAGGCGGGTTTCTAGCCACTCATCGGTCAGTCGCATCCCATCCTCCGCCTTACAGAAAAATTCAACCTCCATTTGTTCGAACTCGCGCGAGCGAAAAGTGAAATTGCGCGGATTGATTTCATTGCGGAACGACTTGCCAACCTGAGCGATGCCAAAGGGCAACTTGACGCGATTGGAATCCATCACGTTTTTGTATTGGACGAAAATGGACTGGGCTGTTTCGGGCCGAAGGTAGGCGATCGCGTTGGGATCGTTGTCTTCGGAAGATGCGCCGACCGAGGTCTGGAACATCAAATTGAACTCACGAGGCTCTGTGAGCAACGAGCCATTCTCTGGATTGTAAAGAGTGGTGCCTTTTTCCTCGGTAGTACTCTCGCCCTGCAGTTCGATGGCCTTGAGTGATACCGATTTATCGGTGTGGAATTGGGCGTAGTACTGGCGGGCGGTTTTGCGGGCCTTGTTCTCATCTTGTCCCTCGGTGGCTAGCACGGAAAATGCCTTGTCAGTGGACCAGTCGCCTTCGCTGGCACCGCTGTAATGATAGGCGGTGCCATCCTGCGGTTCAATCTGATCGGCACGAAGACGAGCTTTGCTCAAGAGGCAGTCACACATGGGGTCGCTGAAGCCGCCAACATGGCCGGAGGCAGTCAGCACGGCCTGATGAGTGAGAATGGAGCCGTCGAGACCAAGAATGTCATCGCGCTCCTGAACATTCTTGCGCCACCAATAATCTTTGAGGTTGCGTTTCAATTCGGCGCCGAGCGGGCCATAGTCCCAGCAACCGTTGAGCCCGCCGTAGAGTTCAGCGGACTGAAAAATGAAGCCCTTGCGTTTGCACAGAGAAACGATTTTCTCCATGCGGGCGTGGTCGGTGACGTCTTTGTTTGCCATAGAAAATTCGGAAAGTTGAGGGGGCGCAAACTCAAGCAGGGGTTTCGCCACGGGGCAAGGCGCGATTCGAGGCGAGTGACCGGGCATTCAAGGGGCCAGCGGGTGTTCAGTACTGAAATCACCTTGTTTCAGGTCAGTGACATGAAATTCAGCTTCCATTGACTTGACCTCACCCTGCTATCGGGAAGATCATCGGAAGTATGGCTTGGCGGATAGAAGAAGCGGTCATTCATGGTGAACTCGACAATACTCAAGAGGGCCGCACCATCGGCAAGATTTGGCTGGTGGGAAGAGATGAGCCCTTGGAGTTGCAGTTAGAAGGTGATGCCTGGCGCGACCTCGCGGGAACCAAGCTGAAATTTGTCAACCACAGCCCCATTGCTCACTGGGATAGTGCGTCGCTTGAGACCAAGCAGCGAGGGCTGGTCGGTGATATGACAGCATCAAGACGGCGCAAGGTGCCGACCGTCAGCGACGAGGAGTTGCTGCGGCTACATGAAGCCAAAATGGAGATTCCCACCAAAATCTGCAACCTGCTCTATTTGGAGTGGTTTAGTGAGATCAACGGGCGGGTAGTGTTAGAGAGCCCGGACTATGAACTCGACATTTCCGAGCACCATTGGGAGATGGATGAAGACGGGCAGGAGGCCCAGAAGCTAGCCAATCTCAATTCCATGCGCGACTTCATGGCTCAGGTCATTCGTCGCCGTGACCCGCCAACTGACGACGAGATACACGACGAACTCGATGAGTATGCTTGGGAAGAACGTCTTAAAGAATCGGATCGCCTGACCGACGCCTACCAGGAGGTGCTTGAAAAATACATGGAGGACGCCGACAGCGAACAGAAGGAGGCCTTTGTCATGGGATGGGACGGCCTTCTCGATGCCATGGCTGAACGCGAAGAGGGCGAGGGTGGTGATGATCTTGTCAATGTAGACGGCGAGGATTTCGAATACGAAGACCACGAGGCCCACCCGCTCCAGGTGAAAGCTCAGGAACTGGCAGTGATGGCGATGGACCTGGTCCAGCGCGATGCTGGCCAAGGTAGCCCGGATTACCAGCTAGTCACTTGCCTGCTTCAAGTCAGCGGCAAGCTTGCAGGAACGATCAACGGTGACAACCAAGAGCACATTGAGACCGGCTATATTCTAGCCGTATTGAAGCGCTGCATTCACTGGCTCAATCAGGCTGTTGGTGCCTGTCAAGAGTTGATGGCCATTGAGGAGGATGCCGACCAGTTGGCAGCGCTCGCTCACACCCGAAGCTGCATTTTCGAGATCCGTGACGGCATCACTGAGTTGCGACGTGAGTTGAAGTGATCAAGACCCCCGGCTTGATCAATTGACCCCGCGCAGACCGAGAGGTTTGTTGAGAATCTCATTGAGGATGACGGCGCGGCGGGTCTGGCTGCGATCCTTAAGCACTTCCGCGATAGGTGGCAGAACGGCAACATGATTGCGAATGGAACCAGAGGCCCGGCGCTGGGTCTCACGTGCGCCGGCAACTTGGCCTTTGTATTCCGCAGCCTGAGCTTTTAGTTCAGCCAAACGTTCCTGCATTTTGCGCTGGCGCTCGAGGACGGCATCCTCAGGTCCAGGAGTATCGGTAATTTCCGTGTAGGAGGCATCCTCATGCTGGAAGTCCCAAGGAGCGGACTCCTCATCGTAGGCGCTGGAGCTTGTCTGGGGCTGGGGGATGGGTGGCGACTCGGATTGCCCCATCATCTCTTTAAAGATTTCCCTCAGGGGCGGCGGCTTGGGCCCGGACTGGTCAGGTGATTGCGGGCGGGTGTCCCAATTGTGGGGTACTGGTGGTGGGGTGGAGCGTTGAGCCCTGCGGTCAGTCGGTCTCTTGTCCAACTCCTGTAGCTGGCGCACCATTTCCTCACGGACCTGACGCTCGGCTTCTTCCTCCTCCTTGGACTGACCACGATTTTTCAGCCATGCGGCAAGTGCAAGGCCGATCATTACCAAGAAGTGGAAGTTTTCGAGGAGTAGGTCCATGATGCAGGTTAGTGGAAATGAGCCCCGGATAAAGGGGCTCACTCAGAAATGACTTACTCTTCGTCCTTTGCAATGTTGCCGCGCATGGTGGTATCGGACTTGATGTTTTCCATGCGGTAGTAGTCCATGACGCCGAGTTGACCGTTGCGGAAGGCTTCAGCCATGGCCAATGGCACCTGGGCTTCGGCCTCGACCACTTTGGCTTTCATCTCCGACACGCGGGCAACCATCTCTTGCTCGAGAGCGACGGCAGCGGCACGGCGGATTTCTGCCTTGGCTTGCGCGACGTTCTTGTCGGCTTCTGCTTGAGCTTCCTGCAGTTGAGCCCCGACGTTCTCGCCCACATCCACGTCCGCAATATCAATGGAGAGAATTTCGAAGGCGGTGCCGACATCCAGTCCGCGTTCAAGCACGACCTTGGAGATGGTATCGGGGCTTTCGAGCACGACCTTGTATGTGTCTGCCGAACCGATCGTGGTCACGATGCCCTCACCAACACGGGCGATGATGGTGTCTTCCTTCGCGCCACCCACAAAGCGGTCGAGGTTGGTGCGGACGGTCACTCGTGCGCGGACCTTCACTTGAATGCCATCCTTGGAGACACCGTCGATGGTGCCGCGGCCGGAAGCCGGATTGGGACAGTCGATGACTTTGGGATCGACTGATGTTCTGACAGCCTCGACCACGCTCTTGCCCGAGCCTTTGGTGGCCAAGTCGATGGCACAGGCACGATTCCAATCCAGGACGATGCCGGCCTTTTGGGCGGCGATGAGCGCTTGGACGGTGGGGATAACATTACCGCCGGCGAGGAAGTGAGCTTCGATGTCGTCGATCGGCAGTTTGATGCCGGCCTTGGTTGCAGTGATGCGGGCATCGACGACCATGCCGTAGGGCACTTGGCGCAGGCGCATGGCAATCAACTCGGTGAAGCCAACGTAGGCACCGGCCAACCAGGCACGAAGCCAGACGCTGAAGAATGAGATGATAACGCCAAAGATCACCAAGCCAACGATGGCGGCGACAATGATGATGATGGTAGATGGATCGAGCATGATGGGTGGGTGTGGTTTGGGTAAATGGTTCGTTTAGATACAAGAAATTGCTGGAGATAAGCGTTACATATTTCCCCCTGAATTTGGGGATGCCGAGGCGACAATCAATCGGAAACTGTCGGCACCCACTACTTTGAGGGCGGCACCGGACTCAATCAGGCCACTCTCACAAAAGGCTTCATAGCGCCTGCCATTGATGGAGATGTAGCCGCTCGGAGCAAGAGTGGTCACAGCCTCTGCAGATTTGCCGATCAGTTCCTTGGCGCCCTCGTCATAAGCGGCGCTAACAGCATCCACGCTCTTATCAAGGAAGGCCCGCTTGCGGAGGGAGGTTTTCGATACCAGCCTGAATTCCAGCCAGATGATGAGGCCGGTGAGGGCGAAGATGATGACGGTGCTGATGAGTCCTCCTGTGGCGCCGAACTCGACGAAGGAGACCACGCAGCCGCCAAGGATGCAGGCGCCACCGATCGCACCGAGAATACCTCCCGGAATGATGATTTCCAAGCTTAGCAAAGTGATGCCGAGGGCAGCTAGCAGAATGACCCACATCATGAGTTTGCCTCCTTTTTACATGCTTCTACGATCAGGCCAAATTCAGAGAGGCGGGTAACCATCAGTTCGGTGCCGGCTTCCACGCTGCCGACTTGCAGGCGGGCCTCATAGCGCTTGCCTTCAATGGTGACTTGGCCGCTGGGATACAAGTCGGTTGCGGCCACCGCCATACTGCCGACCAAGTTGGCCTGGGCGGTTCCGGCCTCTACGGGGGCATGCACTGGATGGATTCCATCGGGTTCGCCTCCCACTGCCGTCTGCAAAACCATACCACCCCATGGGCCTCCACTGGGGAGGAAACGCAGGAGTGCGATAAATAGCACGATGGCTCCCGCCACTCCGAGAGCCAAGTTGATCATCGGGCGCATCAATAACTCACTGTTGAATTCGAGGGGTTGATTCGGCCAGATGTCGAGCATTGCCCAGATCAGCGAGGCCAGCACCATAACGGCTCCTGTGATCCCCGGGACGATAGTGCCAGGAAAAATGAAGATCTCCAGACTGATCAGAACCAGACCCAGTAGGAGCATGAGCAGGGGTTCGTGACCTGACAGCCCGGCAGTGTGGTGGCCCAGGAAAACGACTGACAGTAAGATGATGCCGGCCACGCCAAAGATGCCAAATCCGGGCGTCTTGAATTCGATGAACAGGCCGAGAAGCCCGAAGGCCAGAAGCGCGGGTGTGATGGCCGTGATCCACTGGGCAAGATCCTCAGACCATGAGGGCTCGATGATCTCTACGCTGTAATTGCCTTCGCCATGGATTTGGTTGAGTAGGTCGCTGATATTCTCAGCAATTCCCTTACCCAGAAGAGATCTTGGAGGTTCACCATAGAGTTCCATGGATTCTTTGGCAGTGAGCGAGAGCAGTTCGCCTTCCGGCTTGATCACGGTTTCCCCGATCTTGAATTCCATATCGCTGTCGACCATGGCTGAGATAACATCTGCGCGGTAACAACCTTTCTCATCAGAAATCGCACGGATACGCGCCTTGAGATAGCTGATGATTTTCTGACGCATCGTACCATCGATTTCTCCACCGGTAGCCATTACGGGTGCGGCAGCGCCGATCACTCCTTGTGGAGCGAACCAGATCTCATCAGTACCTGCAGAAATGAGGGCTCCAGCGGAAATGGCTTCAGAGTTGATGTAGGTAACCGTTTTTCCCGGGAAACGTTCGATCGCCTTGAGGATATCGAAGGTGACATCCAATCGGCCGCCCGGTGTCTCCATATCGATGACAATGGTGTCAACCCCCATGGTGATGGCATCTTTGAGACCGCGCCGGAGCACATACAGAGCAGGTTTATCGATGCCATGGCGAACCGGAATGACCATCACTTTTTTTGAGCTGTCAGCAACATTACCGGCCATGTTTGGTGAACCCTGAGCCTGAACAAATTGGCCGCCTGCCATCATGGCCAGGCAAATGACAATCGGTGCTAGAAAAACTCCTCTCACTTAAAGAATTATGGCTGCTTGTATGGGGTATGCAAGCACCTGAGCATTCTAAAATCGGACGAAATTTCCAACGCGATTGCGTAGGTCTTGAGAGCCTCTTTGTAGTAGTATCGGCTCCAAATCTGTCCATAATGAGTGGAGCTAGTTTTTTGCCGTCATGAAAATCGTCACCCTCGTCACCATATTGGCAGTCGCGAGCACCGTGCTGATTCCTGCCACCCTTTTTGCCGATGACAAGGGTAACCAAGATTGGGCCGAGAAGGCGCTGCGAGCATACGCAGAAAAGGCCCGCATGGCTGCGAAGGCCGACAACGGCTTTCTCCGTGCCGCCGCCGAGTATCGCAAGAAGGCTCATCATGCCCGTGAGAACGGCAGCACTGACAAAGCCAACATCTACAACCACCTCGCTGACCACAAGGTGGCGGCTGCCAAGGCCGCAAAAGAAGGCAGGAGCTATGACTGGACGGACTACCAAGCGCTCCAGAAGAAGCTTTTCGGCCTAAATCGTGCCAAGCCCAAGAGATTTACGCCAGTCAGGCTAAACATCGAGTAGAGTCCGAAATCTTCTGATCCGCTGATCGAGATGGGGGAGACCTAGCGTGTGTTGCGGGGCAACTTCAACGAGTGGCAGACTTATTTGCCGGCAACCTCGAAGTCGAAGACCACCACGCGCTCTAAGCAGGGCACCACGATGTCTTTGACTGCCTCGTGAACCGGATGCGGCAGATAGGCATCGCGACTCTCAAGGGTATCAAAGGTCATAATGAAACCGTGCGTGAACTCTTCATTGAGGCCCTCGTCGCTTTGGTATGGCCCGTGCTCAATGTCAAGGAGGCCGGGGATTTTGCCGACCATGCCCTCTAGTTCGACAAAGCAATGATCGATCTGTGCGGGGGTGATCTCTGGTTTAAATTGGAATACTCCGAAGTGTCTGACCATGATGATATTGTATTTGAGGTTACGCGTTGATGAGTTCGAGTAGACGCTTGGCCGAGGCCTCTGCGAAGACCTTGTCGTTGATGTCTTGAGTGTATTGGTGAACAGGCACTTTTGAATACGAATTCAAGGCATCATAGAGGGCCTCATCGGCTGAGGAATCGTGGAAGACTTGACCCTCGCGACTGATCACACTGATGCCTCCTTTGGGGATAAAGATTTCCACCGGACTGCTGTAGGCATTCACTTTGCCAGCGATGATCTGACCAAGTTTTGCACACTCTGCAGCGGTGGTGCGCATGAGGGTGACTTGTGGGTTGTGAATGTAAAACGAGCGACCCTCGAACTGGGCGGGGACCTTCTCGCGTTCGCCAAAGTTTACCATATCCAAGCAGCCTGGAGCAACGATGGCAGGTACCCCAGCTTTGCCTGCGGCCTCCAAACGGGTGGGTCCTGCGGATAGGGTGCCACCGCAGAGTTCGTCGGCCCACTCGGTGGTGGTGACATCATAGACACCACTGACGGCTCCACTCTCAATGAGCTTCTCCATGGTGCGCCCTCCGGTGCCGGTGGCGTGGAAGACCAATACTTCATAACCGGCTTTCTCAAAGATAGGAGTAGCGTGATCGATGCAATCGGTGGTGTTGCCAAACATGGAACAGACGATGAGAGGTTTGGCGTCGCTCTCATCAACCTCGGCCTCCACCATGCCGCAGATGGCACCAGCAGCACGGGCAAAGACACCCTTGGACACGCGATTGAGGCCTTGCACATCGACGATGCTGGGCATCATGGCGATATCCGTCTCCCCGACGTAATGGGCAGTGTTGCCACTAGCCAGGGTCGAAACCATCAGCTTGGGAAAGCCAAGGGGCAGCGCGCGCATGGCAGCGGTGGCGAGCGCAGTGCCTCCGCCACCACCCAATGAGATAATGCCATGGATTCGGCCTTCTTCGGCTAGTTTGGTAACAGTTAGGGGTGCGGCCTTTGACATGGCGACCACGCATTCGCCACGGTCCTGTTTTTCGATCAGACTTTTCAGGTCGAGGTTGGCGGCAGCCGCCACTTGGAATCGGTCGATATCGGGTATGATTTCCGGGTCACGACCGGTGCCGAGATCGATCAGGAGCACTTCATGGCCGTTATCGCGAATGTGATCGGCGAGAAAGGCATGTTCCTTGCCCTTGCTGTCGAGAGTGCCGATGACGGCGATGGTAGCCATAATTCCTAAACTTTGGATTCGAGAGTGATGGATTTAAACTCGCGGGTCAGTGAAGTCAGCGATTCTTCAACTGCCATGCGTTCCAATGAAGACGCACCGACGAAGCCCACGCAATCGGAATTTCTGATGACGAACTCGGCATCTTTCGGAGTGTTGATGGGGCCGCCGTGGCAAAGGTAATGTGCGCCCTCGCGCGCAGAACGTCCCGCATCGATAATTTCTTGGGTGCGCGCTGCTGCGTCTTCCAGGGTGATGGTGGCATCGACGACTCCAATACTGCCGCCAACAGTGGTTCCAACGTGAGCAATGATGACATCTGCTCCGGCCTCAGCCATGCCCTTGGCCTCCTCGGTAGAATCCACATAAACAATGCTAAATAGGTCCATTTTGCGAGCTAGCGCCACCATATCGATCTCCTTCTGCACGCTCATTCCAGTTTCCTCCAGGATTTGGCGGAACTTACCGTCGATAATGGAATGGGTTGGAAAGTTGTTCACGCCCGAGAAGCCCATATCCTTGACTTGCAGCAGCCAATGCCACATGCGGCGACGGGGGTCAGAGGCGTGCACTCCGCAGATCACAGGCACCTCCTGCACCACGGGCAGAACCTCGTGCTCACCGATCTCCATGGCCACTGCATTGGCATCGCCATAGGCCATAAGACCGGCGGTAGAGCCGTGACCAGCCATCCGGAAACGACCGGAGTTGTAGATGATGATAAGGTCGGCGCCGCCCTTCTCGATGAATTTGGCACTGATGCCGGTGCCGGCACCAGCTGCAATGATGGCTTCTCCACGATCCAAGGTGGCCTGCAGACGTTGCAGGACTTCCTCGCGGGTGTAGGGGTTTCCGATTCCAGTCCAAGGGTTTGGCATGAGGTGATTTTTGGCACCTACTTCGTCACTTGCGAGAAGAGACCTCCCACTATAACCTATTGGAAATCCACATCTCGTCTGACCACATGGGTTCAGGCGCCGCCTATCCGCCCTCCCTGCATGGCTAGAGACCAACAACAGGACATCAATCGCTTCGGAAGCCGCACGCGATACTGCGTGGTGGTGGGCAATGCTGATGACGAACGTCATTGGCTCAATAACCAGCCGGCTTGCCCGGTGTTGGCCCAGCACCATATCGCTCATGTTGGACTGATGGAGGCGCGCAAGCCATTTGAAATCGTGCGTCACGACCAATCGGGGACCTACATGATGGTCTGCCATGAAGGCTCAGGACAGGTATTGGTGGATGGCAACTGGCAAATCATGAAGGCCGGCCAGGCCTACCTGCTGCCACCCTTCGTGATGAATGCCTTTCGTTGTGAAAGTAACGAGGCTTGGAAGTTCACCTGGGTGCGCTACCGTGAGGGTGGAGAGCGTCAGCCCATCCTCTTTGCTCACTCACCGGTTTCGTCGGTCTATGATGGGGCGCCACTCAAGCGTGCCGTTGAAGGCCTGCATGCTGAGGCGAGCGGCATGGCGGATCCCGGCACCATGCAGCTCTGGGTAGACCTCATTCAAAGCTACGTCATGCGCTTTGCAGAGCCTTACAAGACTGATGACCGACTAGGCCGGGTTTGGAATGCAGTGGACGCCAATCCGGGTGCACAGTGGACCCTGTATGAATTGGCTGAACTGGCGACGATGAGTGAAGAGCATCTGCGCCGACTTTGCAAACAACAGCTGGGCCGCAGTCCCATTCAGCATGTCACCTTTCTGCGCATGCACCGCGCGAGTCGTCTGCTGGCGACGACCGACGAGAAGGTGGAGACCATCGCGCGCGAGGTTGGTTACCGCAATCCCTTCACATTTTCGACCACCTTCAAAAAGTGGGTGGGCTGGAGGCCCTCGGAATACCGTGCTCGGGGTCAGGTGCGGTAGAGATATCACTGACTACTTCAGTGTCTTGATGAAGGCGAGGAGGTCGGCGACTTGTTGGTCGTTGAAGCTGCTGATCAGTCCGGTGGGCATGAAGGAGCGGCCATCGACAAAGTTTTTGGAGGCGACGTCCCCTGCTGGTATGAATACGGTGGCACCGCCCATGAAGGCCAAGGTCACACCAGTTTCGTCGTCCTTGGCGCGATAGCCTTCGAGGGTGGTGTTGTCCTTCTTGCGCACGCGAAACAGTTGGTAGCCCGCCTCCACGGCAACGTCGGGATCGATCAGGGCGGTCAGGAGCGCTTCCTTATCACGGTGGGCGGAGCCATCGAGAGCGGGGGCGATGTCAAAGCCATCCTCGCCGACGCGATGGCATAGCAGACACGAGCTGAAGAGAGCTTTCCCAGCCTGCGGGTCACCCTTCATTTGGTCAGTCACCGACATCAAATGTTTCATGCGGGCGGCCATGGCCTGCTTGGCCATGGCATCACTCGCCTTCACCCGTTCAAGCAACTGCTGCGCAGCTTGGCTACGGCGATTAAATTGATGGATACGCTGAGCACTGGAGAGGTCGATGGAGGTGAGGGCAATGGCCTTGCTGTTGAAGCGCGCAAGCATCAGGTCGGCACCGGCTTTCGAGCCAGAGAACTCCTGAACCAGTTGCTTCTTCTCATCATCGGCAAGGGTTGCGAGCAGGGCGTCGAGTTGAGCGTGCCCCTTCTTACCATCAATCTGCAGTAGGCTGTGCGAGGCGCTCAAGCGGATGCCGAGGTCTGTCGAGGTGTCCGTCGCGAGGCCTTCGATCGCAGTCAGGTTTGCCCCAGAGTTAGCCTGCATGGCTTTGAGCGCGGCAGACACTACCTCGATGTTGGCATCGTTGAGAAGCGCCATCAGTTTGTCCGAGGCAACCGGTGCCTTGAGTCGCGCGATTGCGTCCAGGGCGACCATACGCTTTTTGGTATCCTCAAGCATACTGGTCAGCACGGGAGTGAGCAGTTGAGCAAGTTGAGGTGATTGAACCTGTGACTGGTTCTTGATGGTGTAGCCGACGTATGTGGGGCCGTTGAGCGGATGCTCTAAGAGAGGCTTGGCGATCTTGGTGGCTTCTGAATTGTCGAGCGACTTGGCAAGAATGATGAAGGTCGCTTCATCCATGGCCTTGGCCGGGTTCTTGTGCTTCCAGATCTTGCCGAAGCTCGCGTTGCGTTCTTTTTCGGGCAGCGCTTGACTTGCCCAGAGCAGGTTGGTGGCGTGTTGTTTAGCGGCAAGGTCGCCACCGAGATAGTCCGGGAGTTGTGAAACATATTGTTCCATGGCCATGCGGGCGAGGTAGCGCTCAAACTTTCGTTCGTAGGGTCCACCCATTTTTTCACCGCCAGGAAGCTCGGGTTTGGATGCGGTCACCAAGACGTCAATGGTGCCGTTATCGGCTTCGCCGCGTTCGGCGATGGCCCGCAGTGCAGCAGAACGAATCATGGGATTGGCGTCTTCGATCGCAGCGGCCATGGACTGATTGAAGGTCTTGAGGTTGGGCGCCAGTTTGATCATGGAACGCACAGCCTCGCGGCGGATGTTAGAGTCCTCTGAACTCAGCAGGACATCCATTAACTTGGAATCATAATGACCAAGACCTTCCAAGGCCCATAGCGCATGAATGCGGGAATGCGGATGGGCGGAACCGTCGGCGGCGAGCTCCACGACTTTTGGCGCCAGTTTGACAATACCGCGATCCACAATCTGTTGAGAGGCAGCGCGTTTTTCCCAAGCAAAGGGTGACTTGAGATGTTCCACCAAGTCTTCCTCAGTCTGAGTCAAGTCGGGAACCACACGCTCCTTGGCACCCGTGTAGCGAATTCGCCAGATGCGGCCATGGGATCTATCGCGATCGGGGTGCGTACGGGGCACTTCGTTGTGAGAGACGATCTTATTGTACCAATCGGCAATGTAGAGGCAGCCATCGGGGCCGAATTCGATATTGACCGGTCGGAACCAGTCGTCGTCACAGCTGAGGAAGTCGGGTAGGTGCTGCGCTTTTACAGTGCCATTGTCCTGACGCACGATGCGCACGGCGTTGACGGTGCTGGTGATGGGGTTGGCGAGGAAGGCGACATCCTTCCACTCGGCGGGAAAACCTGCACCGAGGTCATCGCTGTAGGCCAAGCCGGAGATACCGGTGCCACCGACGCGGAACTTGTGGAGAATGGGCAGCCATGGTTGATAGGGGCGGATACGTTGGTTGCCGATACCCTTGTAGCCGGTGCCGGGCTCCATCGGCACGATGGACATACCGAAGTCGTTGGCTTCGGTGCCCCACCATTGGCCGTTGGCGCGCATCCAGAAACCCCAGATGTTGTTGAGGCCACTGCCAATGACCTCGATTTTTTTGCCGTCCATGGAAAAGCGGCCGATTTTGGAGTAGTCGAAGCGCGCCTTGGCTCCGCTTTTTACTGCGGTGACCTCACCCATGTTGAGGGCGCCCTGGCTGAAATGGATCCAGTTGCCGGGTCCGCGCACGAGTGTGTGAGTCATGGTGTGGCTGTCGGTATAGCCGAAGCCTGTGACCAGAGGCGTGCGTTTGTCCGCCACGCCGTCGCCATTGGTGTCATCGAGAAAAAACATTTCCGAACCTTGGGTGACATAGGCGCCGTTCTTGTAGGGTAGGATGCTTTGAGGAATGGTCAGGCCGTCTGCGAAGACGTGGGTCTTGGTTTTGCCGCCGTTGTAGAGGCCTGAGAAGATCAGGATCTTATCCTCACCCTTGGTCTTACCCTGGTAGAGGTCTTGGATGCGGGTGAATTCCTTATCCAATTCGGGGTTTTTCTTCCGCAGTTCCGGATCGGCCATCAATTTGAGCAACTGGCCCCAGCCGATGTCCTTGCCGGGATCGAGTGGATACATTTGAGCGGTCTGGGTCCAGAGGCGTCCCGCATCGTCGAAGGCCATATCGATCGGATTGATGAGTCCATCGCGTTCACTCGCTACGAGTTCGATGACATATCCCTCCGGTAGCTTGAAGGTTTTGAGTTGCTCCTCAGGAGTCATCGCCTTGCTGCGTTGTGACCCAGTTTTCTTGGCGAGAACGCAGGGGCTCAGCAGCGCCAGACATGCAATGGATATGGCAATGGTGCATTTCATGGTGATTCGGGATCGTGGGGTCAGAGCTCTTTGATGCTGATGCCCTTGAACTCAACTTTGGCCACGCCACCACTGTGGAGTTGGAGGCCGAAGATACCTTTTGCGGGTATGCCCTCCTTGGTTTCGTTGTAGTCGGCTGTCTTATGACCGTTGATGAAGAGTTCGGTGCGTTGACCTCTGCAGCGGATCATGTAGTCGTTCCAACCATCCTCAACGAATTCCTTAAACAGCTCTGTGGTGTTGCCCTTGATCAGCTTGCCACGGCGATGTTCATCGTAAATGTCTCCCCAGTAACCCCTGCCAATGTCGGCTTGGTAGCCCGTCATCTTGCCTTTATCACCGACAAAGGAGCGATACTGAATGCCACTGTTGATGAGGCCGGTCTTATGGTCGCCACTGATCCGGAAGGTACAGCGGAATTCGAAGTCGCCGTACTCCTTTTCGGTGATGAGGTAGGTGTTGGTCGGCATTTTCTTGCCGTCATTGTCGCCGGTGATCACACCATCGATCACCTTCCAATATTTGGCATTTTGCTCTTTGGCTACCTTCCAACCGATGAGGGTCTTGCCATCGAAGAGTTTGGTATTCTTGCAGTGGTCACCGACAGCGACTGCGACCCAAAAGAGGATCGATGTTATGAGGATGTAGAGGATTGGCTTCATGATGACTTTATCCTATCTAGGTGAGAGAACGACCTGACGTAAATTATAGGCTAACTTATACTACGCAACGACTACGCAACGAGCCAGTCGATCTCTCCCACCAGCACCTATCGGATATCCACATGGAAGAATGCCAACTTGGGCACTGTTTCTCGCCGCCTACATCCGGACGCCTCCGTGTCACATAGGGATTCCAAGCCATCGATCAACGGGCATCCGTGTGAGTTACCGTTGCGGTGCTGAGACAGGATCACATGCGCAAGACCAAGATCGTGATGACCCAACTTGACCCCATACGCTTTGTATTCCAGCTTAATCTGCGACATGAAAATGAATCTGTTCTCCATGCTCCGTGCTCTGATTTTGACCATCACGACCGCACTGTTGAGTGCCTGTGACCCGATGCTCATCAGCGGCAACTCGGGCTACATGGCTGGAGTCGGAAAACCTTCGCATCGCCCGAATGATAACGGGCCGCACCATTCGCGTTCGGCAATCCCAGACGACGTTTCCTACTGGGACGGGGATGGCGTCAGTGGAGCCGCCCTAGTGCGCATCAATCGCGGTCAGCAGAAGGCTTTTTTCTACAAAGGCGATACTCTGGTTGGGGTCTCCCGCATCTCCAGTGGGAACGAGGACCATGTCACGCCTCCCGGTCGCTACCGGATCACCCAGAAGAGCAAAGACCACAAGTCATCGCTTTATGGAGTGTTCAAGGACAAAGAAACTGGGATAACCACCAATGATGATGTTGACACTCGTGTCGATACGCCTGGACCCAACGAAGAATTCTTCGCTGCACCCATGCCAAACTTCATGCGTTTCCATCGCGGTATCGGAATGCACACCGGCTACCTGCCGGGTTACGCTGCCTCCCACGGATGCATTCGCATGCCCCATCATATGTCGGAGAAGTTTTTCGAAAACGTGGTAGTCGGCACTCCGGTGATTGTTGACTGAGTCCTTATGTGCGACTCCACACAGTTACCCAATCCCGCCGCAACGATGGAGGTGATGCCTGCCGAGGTGGCCATGTGGCATCAACTGCCCTCTGATGAACGGCCATGTCTAGTCGACTGCCGCGAGCCCGAAGAAATCGATATCTGTCGCATTGAAGGCAGTGTGGCCATACGGATGGGTGAAATACCGGGCATGCTGGAGCACTTACAGTCTCTAGCCGAGAACAGGGGAATGGTGATCTATTGTCACCATGGCATGCGCTCCCTGCACGCTTCGTCCTTTCTGCGCGAGCATGGCATTGAGCGGGTGTTTTCGATGGTGGGTGGCATCGAGTTGTGGGCAAGTATGATCGACCCGAAGATGGCGCGCTATTGATGGTTTACAGCTCCTTCACTTGCACGTTGCGCAAGTAGATGGGTGCACCACCGTGCTTGCCTTGGAAGCCGATCTTGCCCTTGCGGGGCAGGGTCGCGAGCGGCTTGCTCAGCCACTTGGGAGCGTTAGTACCATCGGGGTTGATCTTGGCGTCCGTGAAATCCTTGAGATCGACGTGGTTCACTTTTTGGCCGTTGAGCTCAACCGTGATGAGAGAGCCTGAAACGGTGATGGTCATTTGATTCCACTCGCCGGGTTTTTTCACAGCTTTGGCCGAAGCGCCCTGACGACCGAAGATGGCGGCGCATTGCCAGCTGGTTGGTTTACTCGACCATTTTTTTGAGAAGTCGTCGGCGAGTTGAATTTCCACCGAATCGGTGACCCATTTTTTCGTGTCACTGGCGTGGACAAAGACACCACTGTTGGTGCCCTCGCCGTTTTTGAACTCGAGTTTGAGCACGAAGTTCTCATAGTCGGCCTTGGTCCAAATAATCTGGTCCTTTGAGGCGGTCATCACACCAACTTTATCGACAGTCCAGATGCCCTCGTTGTAGGTGGCGTTGGAGAGGTCGTCTTTGAAAAGAGGTTTGAATTCCTGCGCGTGAATCAGGGAAGAGAATAGAATCGTGAAGAAAAGGAATGGTTTGATCATGGGCGGCTTATCTACGTGGTGGATCTCCGAGCTTGTTCAATGGACTGAATCGATCACCCATTTGGCGTAGGGCTGGGAGACGTGGGTTGGGTCTAGGACAATAAATTCAGGGACCTTGTGGGGATGCAGCTCTGTCAACACGCGTTCCAGATCAGATAGCTGCTGGGCGCTACTTTTCATGATGGCAAGGACCTCGGTCTCCTTGCAAACTGAAGAATTCCAACGATAGATGGACTCCACGGCAGGCAGCAAATTCACGCAGGCTGCGTATTGCTTTTCCACCAGCACTGTGCCAATTTGTCGCGCCTCGACAGCGTCGGGGAAAGTGCAGAGTATGACTTTGACCTCGCTCATGGCCCGATTGGACCCCCAACGCAGCACCCTGTGAAGTCTGGATTCCTAGAAAAACTCGTGGAGCGCCTCGACCGTGTCGAGCAAGGAGAAGTGCGCCAAATCGTCAAGCGTCTGATTCACGAGAAAGGCTTTCTGGAGAAGGTATTCGAGGCGCTGCAGGAGGGGGTTGTCCTGCTCGATCCAGAGGGCGAGATTGAGTTTGTCAATCAGGCTGCCTGTCGCTTTTTTGGCCTCGATCCAGCGCGCGCGGTGGGGGCTGCGATCGCCACCCAAGTCCGCGGACTCGACTGGAACAACCTGATCCGCCCCGGCAAGGTGGTCAGCCGCGACCTTGAGGTGTTCTATCCAGAGAACCGCTTTCTCAATTTTTACCTTTCACCCATAGATGACGAGGAGCACGCGGGCGAGACGCTCGGTTATGTCATGCTGGTGCGTGACCTCACCCGGACCAAGGCCGAGGCGGAAGAGACACTGGAAACCGAACGTCTCAACGCGCTTACTCTCCTCGCTGCAGGGGTGGCTCATGAGATTGGCAACCCACTCAACTCGCTGGATATTCATCTGCAGTTACTCAAGCGCAAGATTGCCAAACTCGAGTTTGGCGTGCGTGAACCCCTGCAAGAGCATCTGCAAACCGCTCGCGATGAAATTGGTCGCCTCGACTCCATCCTCAAGCAGTTCCTACAGGCGGTGCGACCCTCAACTCCCAAGCGCGAGAGTCGCAATCTCCACGCCATCCTACACGATTCGTTAAAGCTCATTCAACCCGAGCTTGAGTCGCGCTCCATTGCGGTGGAGCTCAAACTGGCTCAAGAACTTCCACTGCTGGATCTCGACCCAGGCCAGTTTCAGCAGGTCTTTTACAATTTGCTGCGCAACGCCTACCAAGCGCTGAGCGGTGACGACGGGCGCATCACCCTCCGCAGTCGCCATACCGATTACGAGGTTGAGTTATCCATTGAAGACAATGGCAGCGGCATTTCTCCCGAACACATGGGTGCAATCTTCGAGCCGTATCGAACCACCAAGAGTTCGGGCAGTGGTCTCGGCTTGCTCATCGTTCGACGCATCGTGCGTGAGCACGGTGGAGAGATTTCAATTGAGAGTGAGGAAGGAGAGGGCACCTGCGTGACCATTCATCTGCCACGCCAGCAGAAGAATGCACGCCTTCTTGAAACCCCCGATCCCGTGATTGATTTGGAATGAACTCGACACTCCTGATTGTTGATGATGAGCGTTCCACCCGCGAGGGTTTGCGCAGCGCTTTGGAGGGCGAGTTCGATGTCTACACTGCAGCCAGTGTCAAAGAGGCAATGGCTATTCTGAGGTCGGAGCCAATAGAATTAATGCTCACGGACTTACGACTTGGTGGCGAGACTGGCATGGATTTGCTCGATCGGGCGATGGAATTGCCTGAGCCGCCGACGGCCCTGATGATGACTGCCTACGGGTCGGTGGATACCGCGGTGGAGGCAATGCGCCGTGGCGCTTGGCACTTTGTCACCAAGCCTCTTAATCTTGACGAGGTGGAGATGATCTTGAAGCGCGCACTGCGCAGCAAGTCATTAGAGACCGAAAATCAACAGCTTTCTGATCAGGTCCGTAAGTCCAATGACCTCGACCGACTGATTGGAAGTTCACCGGAGATTTGCCGTGTGTCCGAGATGATTCATCAGGTAGCACCCACCAAGACAACCATTCTCATTGAGGGAGAGTCGGGCACGGGAAAGGAGGTGGTCGCCGGCCTGCTGCACCACATGTCGGGGCGGCCCGCTGCCAAATTGGTGACGGTCCATTGCGCAGCGCTCTCCGCTCAATTGTTGGAGAGTGAACTTTTTGGTCACGAAAAGGGTGCCTTCACTGGCGCGTCGCAGCGTCGAATCGGCCGTTTTGAGCAGGCTGATGGAGGGACTCTTTTTCTTGATGAGATCGGCGAGATTGATGAAGCCACTCAGGTCAAATTGTTGCGCGCTCTCTCCGAGCGCACTATCGAGCGCGTAGGCTCCAATGAACCGATCACAGTAGACGTGCGGGTGATTGCCGCGACCAATCAAAATTTACGCGCTCTTGTCGACGCTGGACGCTTTCGTGAGGACCTCTTTTTTCGGCTGAACGTGGTGAGTATTGAAATGCCGCCATTGCGTAACCGCAGCGAGGACATCGTCCTGCTGACAAACGCATTTCTCAAGGAATTTGCCCAAGAAAACGGCCGGCCGCTCAAACCCTTGAGCGATGCGGCACTTCAGCGCCTGACCACCCACGATTGGCCCGGCAATGTTCGTGAGCTTCGTACAGCCATTGAGCACGGAGTGGTCATGAGCAACGATGACCTCATTCATCTCCATCACTTACCGCGATTTCTCAATCATTCAGCCGCTGAAGGCCAGTCGGAGTCCGCCAGCGTAGTCGATGCCAAAAAGTCCCTTGATGCCGCCGACAAATTCAATTTGCATGAGCTTGAAAATCGCACCATACGCTCTGCTCTAATTGCCGCCAGCGGCAACCGAACCCATGCTGCCGAATTACTCGGTGTCAGCCGCAGAACCCTTCAGCGCAAACTGAAGGCCCTCGGGCTTTAAGCAGATTCAGACATCCACAGGAATGAAAACCCGCAAAAGCCATATCGACCTCGGTATTCTCATACGCCGAAGTCTCTTCTTTCAGGTCCTGTTATTGCTTACCTTGGCCAACCTTTTTGTGATGTTTCGTGGTCTCAATTCACCGCAGGCCATGGATCAGGCTCAAATTTCCCGTGAGATTGCACGTGGCAACGGTGCGACCACCAAGTTCATCCGGCCAGCTGATTACTACCTCGCTCAAAATAATGAGGACGGTGCGGTTTCACTAAAGGGTTTTGAGGACAGCTACCACGCACCCCTCAATCTGTGGGTTAATGCTATTGTATTCAAAATCGTCGGCGCCGAGGATCCCAACGCCTATGCCATGGGCAAGAATCAGATTGTGTTTCAACTCGATCGAGTGGTGGTGACAGTATCGACCATTTTCTTCCTTCTGGCGATTGGAGTGAACTATCTGCTGATCACGCGTATCTTTGATGCCAAGTTGGCCGGAGTTTGTGCAATTATCATGCTTTCCAGTCAGACTTTCTGGCTGTTTTCCCTAAGTGGCCTGCCGCAGATGTTGATGCTGTTTTTGTTCTCTTGTGGCGCCTATTTTACCTATCGCGCTATTGAGGGAGTGAACCACGACAAGGCGGTTCTGAGGCCCGCCTTACTGGCCGGTTTATTCTTCACACTGCTCGCGATGACTCACTGGGTAACGATCTGGATCGCTCTGGGCTACGTGTTATTCGCAGCCATTGCCTTCCGGCCGCGTGGGGTGGTGGGGTTTTTGGTTCTGCTGATGCTTGCAGTGGCCGGAGCCTTCACCATCGTTCACAATTTAGAAGTCAGCGGCAAACCGTTCGGCACCGCTTTTCTCACCCTCTACAACGGTCTTGCCAATGGAACGGAGGCCTCTGTCATGAGAACCTTTGATCTCGATGCCACTCCATTGGCCATCAGGGGTCTTACAAGTAAGGTGTTGCGTGCAATCTTGGTTCAGACTTCTGAAATTGTGCCGCTGTTGGCGGGTATCATTGTTGCCCCCGTCTTCTTTCTTTCGCTGCTCCACCGATTCAAAAGCAAGAGCATTGGGATGTTGCGGTGGGCACTGTTTTCGATGTGGTTAACCGGAGCGCTCGGCCTTGCTTTCTTCGGTATTTCCGACAAAAAGTTGGACCCCAACCAAACTCACCTTCTTTTCGCACCCCTGATGACCGCCTATGGGGTGGCGTTTATCTCCATCCTCTGGACGCGCCTATCACTTGTGGGTGAGGTCCCTGTGTTGCGCAACGCCCACTTGATTGTCATCTGCGTGTTGTGTGCTGCTCCGCTGGCGTTGGATCTTCCCCGTCAGTTTCGCCTCGGCATGAATCATCGAGAGAAAGGGGGTGTTCCGCATTGGCCGCCTTACTATGCCCCCGCCTTACACAACCTCGAGGGTGGCCTGCGGGGGTTGGTCAATTCGAACGAGGTCGTATTTTCTGATCAGCCTTGGGCGGTAGCATGGTATGCCGATCGAATCAGTATCTGGCTGCCTCCAACCAAGAATGATTTCATCAAGCTTGAGACTGTCGCCCGCCAGGCCGAGACTCCATCGGCTGGTATTTTGATATCGCCCTCATCTCATGGCATGCAGCCGGTAAATCAGACAGTAGAGTTGTATCGCGACTTTGCCGCGCTTGTACTTAATGGTGGAGCCATCCGAGCTACCGTTCCCAATCCTGCCACTTTGCATGACAAGGCCAATGTGATCAGCGAAGTGACGGCCAATTATCCCAGCATTATCCCACTTATCGGAGTAGATATGATTTTCTATACGGACCGCCAGAAGAATACCTCCAATCCCTGATTTCATTTTTTCATCATGGCCGCTCGTAAAAAAACCACGAAAAACAAAGCCAGCACTGAATCGAAACTCAGTTTTGAGGAGGCACTGGAGGAGCTGGAATCGTTAGTGGACGCTATGGAAAATGATCAGCTGCCGCTTGAGCAACTGGTTGCCAACTACGAGAAGGGCTCCAAGCTCATGGCGCATTGCCAGTCGGTATTGGAATCGGCTCAGGACCGCATTGAGTTAATTTCTTTGGGCAATCCGGAAGAATCGAGACTTGATAATGAGTCCAACAGCGGCGATGTCGAGTCTGACTCTGCCCCGGCCAATGAGTCCGAAGACGATGACATCCGACTCTTTTGACCCTGAATCTGCGCTGCTAGGCCCGCTGTTGCAGGGTATTGAGCATCCGGATGACGTAAAAAAACTCACTGATGAACAGCTGAAGGAACTGGCAGCCGAGATACGCAAAACCTTGATCGCCTCGCTGTCTCGCACTGGAGGCCACCTTGGGCCCAACCTGGGTGTCGTAGAGCTCAGCATCGCACTCCACCGGGTTTTTAGCACGCCTTCAGACAAGATCGTGATGGATGTGGCACACCAAGGCTATGTTCACAAAATGCTCACTGGCCGCGCGTCCCAAATTCATACCATCAGAACGTACAAGGGCCTCAATGGATTCCTGCTGCGCAGCGAATCGGAGCATGACGCCTATGGTGCCGGACATGCCGGCACTGCCTTGTCAGCTGCACTCGGCATGGCAGCCGCACGCGATCTTCAGGGCGGTGATGAACACGTGGTGGCATTGGCCGGCGACGCGGCCTTCACATGCGGGCCGACGCTTGAGGCGCTTAACAACATCGCAGGCACTACCCGTCGTTTCATCGTCGTCCTCAACGATAACGAGTGGTCCATCGATCGCAATGTGGGAGCCATTGCCCGCTATTTCAACGCTCTGCAGACCCACAGCACCTATGCCACCGTGCGTGCCAAGGCCGCAGAATTTGTAGAGAAGATTGCCGGCAAGGCGGCGCGAGCCCTTGCCCACAAGGTTGAGGAGGGCGCCAAGAACCTGCTCTTTCCCAACGTGCTCTTCGAGAAGTTTGGCATGCGATACTACGGGCCCATCGACGGGCATGATGTAAATCTGCTGGTGCAGACCTTCGAGCATCTCAAAACCCTCGACGAGCCGGTGGTCCTGCACATCATCACTGAGAAGGGCCGCGGCTACAAACCGGCCCTCGACAATCCCGGCAAGTTTCACGGCCTCGGTGCCTATCAGATTGACGACGGCTCGACCGGCGCCGCCGAGCATCTCACCTGCTCCGAGGTTTTCGGTCGCACCGTGACGGATCTTGCCAAAAGGGACCCCAAGGTGGTGGCGATCACCGCCGCCATGCCCGGCGGCACCAAGCTCGACATCTTCAAGAAGGAGGTGCCGGAGCGCTATTACGATGTGGGTATCGCCGAAGAGCATGCCGCACTTTTTGCCTGCGGCATGGCTACCCATGGGCAGCGTCCATTCCTTGCCATTTACTCCACCTTCATGCAGCGCGCCTACGACATGATCATCCACGACATGGCGCTGCAGGGCCTGCCGGTGCGTCTGTGCATGGATCGTGCTGGTCTCTCTGGAGATGATGGACCGACCCACCATGGTCTCTTTGACATTGGCTATCTGCGCCACGTGCCCGACCTGATTTTCATGCAGCCCAAGGACGAGGAGGAACTCGTCGACATGCTGCACACCATGGCCGCCCACGACGACGGCCCATCGGCCATCCGCTACCCGCGTGGCTCCATCACTGGCGCCAAGCCCAAGGATGAGCCCGAGTTGCTGACCATTGGCAAGGCCGAGGTGCTGGCTGACGGTGCGGACGTCGCACTTCTTGGCCTCGGCACGCTTTTTGGTATGGCCGAGGAGACCAAGGTGCTGCTCGAAGCCAAGGGTCTTTCGGTGGCGCTGATCAACCCGCGCTTTATCAAGCCGCTCGACTCCCAAGTCATCGAGAGCTACGGTCGCAAGTGCAGGGTGGTCTGCACCTTCGAAGACCATGTACTGCACAACGGCTTTGGCACCGCGGTGATCGAGCACCTCCACGACAAAGGCATCCACACCCCGGTGGAACGCATCGGCTGGCCTGATGAATTCGTCGAGCACGGCAAGGTGGACATTCTGCGCGAGCTTCATGGTCTTTCGGCCCAAACCGCGGCGGACAAGGTGCTCGAGCACTTCAAGAAATGAATGTCATCACCGACCAACTCGAGACCCTCGCCGAAGTCGATGTGTTGGTGATCGGCGCCGGCAGTTCTGGCTGTGCCGCTGCCATTGCCGCCCGAGAGTCGGGAGCCGACAGGGTGATGCTCGTCGAGCGCGCCGGCTTTCCCGGCGGCATTTCCACCCAGGCGTTGGATACCTTCTATGGCTTTTTTACCCCCGGTGACTCACCCCGCAAGGTGGCTGGCGGCATCGGCGACAAGGTGGTCGACACCCTTGATGGAGTCGGGGCGATCTTTCTTCGTCCCAACACCTATGGTGCGGGCACCGGTGTAAACTACAATCCCGAGCGTCTCAAATGGGTGTGGGACAAGTTGCTCGATGAGGCCGGCGTGGAAGTGCTTTTGCACAGCCAGCTTGTCGAAGTGGAAAGCGAGGGTGGCCAACCTAAGTCGATCATCATCTCTGGCAAGCACGGCTTCAGTCGCATGATCGCCAAGCAATTTATCGATGCCTCCGGCGACGCCGACTTCTGCCAACTCGCCGGTCTGCCCTTCGAGACGGCAGGGGAGAGTAGTCCGGTGCAGACCATGACCACCACCTTCCGCATGGCGAACGTGGACCTCGATCTCTATCAGAAGTCCGGCGGCAAGAAGCTCCTGATGCAAAAAATGGCCGAGGCTGTAGAAAACGGCAGTCATCCGCTGCCTCGTAAGGCGGGTAGTGTGCACGCCATGAACGTCGAAGGCTGCATTTCGACGGTGGCCGTGCGCGTGGCCGGTTTCTCCGGCCTGCATCCCGCTGATCTCACCAAGGCCGAACAGGAAGGTCGCCGTCAGGCGTTCATCTACGAGGATTTTCTCCGCGACTGCGTGCCCGGCTTCGCAGACTCCAACATCATCGGTCTGTCCTCGAGCATCGGTGTGCGTGAAAGCCGTCGAGTTGAAGGGCTCTACCGCCTCACTCGCGAAGACTGCCTCACCTGTGGAACCTTCGAAGACAAGGTCCTCATTTGTGGTGCACCCATCGAGGATCATCGTCAGTCGTCTGGCGGGGAAGAGGAGACTCACTGGGCCTACGTGCCGGATGGTGGAGTCTACGAAGTGCCTTACCGCACGCTGGTGCCGCAGGGCGCGACCAACACTTGGGTCACCGGCCGCTGCTTCAGTGCCACCCACGATGCCCACGCCTCCTGCCGCTCCATGGCCCAGACCATGGCCATGGGTCATGCCGTGGGGGCTGCTGCCGCGCTTGCCCTCAAACATGGCTGCGAGGCTCCCGAGGTGCCCATCGGCGAGCTGCAGCAAACCCTGCGTGCTCAAGGCGCGGTGCTGGAGATGCCCGACAAGGAGGCCGTGCTCGAAGCCGACGGCTGGGTCGCTAACCGATCGCAGGAGGCCTCATCATGATCCGCACTGTCTTGGGCGACATTGAGCCCGCAGACCTTGGCGTCTGCTACGCTCACGAGCACCTCATCATCGACGCCAGTGTGGCGACCATAAACTATCCGGATTTCAAGCTCGAGTCGGTTGAGAACGCTATAGCCGAGCTCAAGGAGTTTCATGCTGTCGGCGGTCGGGCGATGGTGGACTCCATGCCCTGCGACGCTGGTCGCAACGTGATCAAGTTGGCCGAGATCTCGCGCAAAACCGGAGTGCACATTCTTTGTCCTACCGGAGTGCATCTGGCCAAGTACTACGACCCTAATCATTGGGGTAATCACTATACGGCCGAGCAAATGGCCGGGCTCTTTGTCGCGGACATTGAGCAAGGCATCGATCGCTTTGATTATGCTGGCCCGATTGTGGAGCGTACCAAGCACTGTGCCGGTTTGCTCAAGATTGCCACTGGCGGCAGCGGCATTACGGAGCGCGCCAAGCGTGTCTTTGAGGCGGCAGCCATTGCCCATTGCAAAACTGGAGCCCCCATCCTGACGCATTGCGAGCAGGGTGAAGAGGCTCTGGCTCAGGCCGCGCTGCTCAGTGAGCATGGCGTCGACCTTTCCCACGTGGTGTTGTCCCACACCGACCGCAAGCCGGATCCTGTCTATCACCGCGAGGTGCTGTCCACTGGAGTCTGTGTAGAGTATGATAGTTGTTTCCGCTGGCAGACAGCCAACAATCCTTCGCTCGATCTCCTCGTCGATCTCCTCGATGAATTTCCCAATCAGATCATGCTCGGCATGGATGCAGCGCGCCCATCCTACTGGAAAAGTTATGGCGGTTCACCCGGCCTCAACTTCCTACTCACCACTTTCACTGAGAAGATGAAAGAGCGTGGAATCGGCGATGACCACTGGCAGAATATCTTTGTGAATAATCCTGCCAAGGCCTACGACTTTGCTGGCTCGCGCAAGAAGCCATGAACTTGTAAATGGCCCCAGCAGGGGCACTTCTGAATCATTAATTGACGATGTATTGTATCAGCGTCTCTCACGCAAGTGGTGGGGTTCTCTTCTATATCCTGTCTTAGGGATTTGATCCACTGCTCACTGACCGTGGAGGGGCAATCTGAAAAGGGTGGCACCAGACAGATTTCAAGAAGCGCATCGGTCTTGCATCAGGATAATGCTGAGGTTATCAGGTCCTTTGGTTTTATCCTTCACCGAAATAGAAGCTCATTCGTAAATGCCGCGTAGACCCACATCTCTATTGAAGCGATTCCAGTGGAGATTGGAATGTGCACTATGCTCAGTAATTGAGGCCGTTGCCGGGCTTTTGCCCGGAGCATGGGTTTTTTATTTTGGTGAAGTGATCGCAGGAATTGTGTGGCATGTGATGCCTAGGCGTCGAAAAATAGTCATGAGAAATTTGCGCAGTGCCTTTGCGGACAAAATGGAGACGGCAGAGATTCAGCGCTTGGCAAAGAACAGCTTTCGTCGCACCGGCGGCAATATGTTTTCGGCTATGCACACCGCAAAGCTGCCGAGCAGTAAGTTAGAGGAAGTGCTTGAGATCGAAAACATGGAATTGATGGAGCAGGCCCTGAGC
>JBMYMN010000005.1:0-33594 GCA_049597355.1 Luteolibacter sp. | reverse complement strand
TTTTGGAAATGCAATCACTTCACGTATGCTTTCCTCTCCTGCTGCAATCATAATAATGCGATCGAGACCGAGGGCCAGACCACCGTGAGGTGGCGCACCATAGCGAAAGGCATCTAAAATGTGGCCAAACTTCAGTTGCTGTTCATCATCGCAGACACCCAGTATCTCAAACATTTTGGCCTGGAGTTCCTTCTCATGGATCCTGAGAGAGCCACCGCCCAACTCGTAGCCATTGAGAACCACGTCATAGGCCATGGCGCGAACGTTTGCGTAGTCACCTGCCTCGAGTTTTTCCATATCGTCGGGATTTGGCCTAGTGAAGGGATGGTGAACAGCATGCCATTGACCGGTCTCATCATCTTTATCCAGAAGTGGAAAATCAACAATCCACAGAAAGTTCAGGTCCTTGTTGCCATCATTAAGGCACATCAACTCAGCGCATTCAGTGCGCACACGGCCAAGAATGGTGGACACACTCTGACGGCTACCAGCGGCAAAGAACACAATATCGCCCTCCTCTAGGCCCATTGCCTCGATAACACCCTGCTTTTCCTCATCAGTGAATATTTTCCACAGTGGACTTTTGTATTCGCCACTCTCGTATTTGATAAAAGCGAGATTCTTTACCGGCAATCCGGCCATCACTGCAATTTCGTTGAGACGATTCATCTGACCAGTAGTGATGCCAGCAAAGCCTTTGGCGTTGATGGCACGAACCTTGCCACCATCATCGAGTATGCTCCGGAATATCTTGAATTCAGTTCCTTCGAAAATATGCCCGAGGTCGGTAATCTTCATGTCGTAACGAGTATCGGGTTTGTCTGACCCATAGACATCCATCGCATCCTGGAATGTCATTCGCTCGAATTGCGGTTGAATCTCCTCACCCGTTCCAGCCTTAAACATTGCGCCCAAAAGACCTTCCACATGACGAATGATATCGTCCTGACTGACAAAACTGGCTTCGATATCAATCTGGGTGAATTCAGGCTGTCGGTCTGCTCGAAGATCCTCGTCTCGAAAGCAGCGGGCAATCTGATAGTATTGCTCAACGCCTGCAACCATCATCATCTGTTTATATTGCTGAGGAGCTTGCGGAAGCGCATAGAAACGGCCCGGGTTGAGTCGAGATGGAACAAGGAAGTCACGGGCACCCTCAGGGGTTGGGTTGGAGAGAATGGGGGTCTCCACCTCGAAGAAACCAGAATCATCAAGGAAACGGCGAGCAGCTGAAGTCATCACGCTGCGCAAGCGCATGTTCTCTCTCATACGTGGACGCCGCAGATCAAGGTAACGATACTTCATACGAATATCTTCATTGGAGAGCTCTTTATCCAATTGGAACGGTAAGACGTCGGCCTTGTTGACGATGACCAACTCGCTGGCGATGATTTCGATTTCACCTGTAGCGATGGAACTATTGGCAGTTCCTTCAAGTCGTGAAGCCACCCTGCCAATTACCTGCACCACATCCTCCTCACGCAAGCTGTGGGACAGCTTGGCCGCATCGGGGTTGTCCTCGGGGCGAAAAACGCATTGAGTCAGGCCTTCCCGGTCGCGCAAGTCGATAAAAATCACGCCGCCGTGGTCACGGGCGGAATTCACCCAACCCATCAGGGTGACGACTTCATCGATGTTGGACTCGCGGAGCTGGTTGCAGTGGTGGGTACGCATAGTTGTGGTTTTGTAGAAATGGATAGATTTAGGCAATCAGTGGCCCATCAGGCGCTGCAAGAAGCGTCTGAATGGCTTCAACGACGCCATCTGCCGGAACGCTTTCTTCACATCGAGTGGAGAGATTTTTCAGCTGTAACTCAGGATATTCATCACCAACGACTAAGGCCAATCGAGCGCCAGATTTTTGAGCCTGCTTGAATTGTTTGGCGACCTTGCCAGGCGTTAGAGGCATATCGGCGGAGACGCCCGCCCTTCTCAGATCTGTCATCAATTTGAGGGCTTTGCCACGATGATTTTCATCAGCAACCACCACGTAGACATCACAAGCGGAGGCTTTCTTCTGCAACCAAGCCTGCATCCGAATGGATGCGTGTGGTGTTTCCTCAATCAAATTCCGGATCACATAGTCGCCCATGGCAAATCCTGTAGCGGGAAGATCGACCGCTTCGTCTGAGATGGTTTTAATCAAGCTATCATAGCGCCCGCCTCCAGCAACGGCACGCATGGACTTGGACGAGTCAAATACCTCAAACACTACGCCCGTGTAGTATGCCAGACCGCGCACTATCGAAAGATCCAGTTCAACGAAATCGGAAAAGCCCCGAGCCTTGAGATCAGCAAATATCTTTTCATAATCCTCGGAAACTCCATCGGAAGACTCGATGAAACCCTTTACCTCGGCTACAGACAACCCATAGACATCAAGTGCCTCCTCAAGCAATTCAGTCTTCACACGTTCAATTTTGTCAATAAGGTTGAGGAAGTCTTGCACCTGATTATCTTGAACTCCCTTCTCCTTGGCAAAGCGAATCCAAGCGTTGCGGTCGGAAACGCGGACCACGAAATCACCCCGCTCAAAGCCAAAGGCTAACATGGTTTCGATCGCCAATGAAATCAGTTCAGCATCAGCCTGAGGACCAGGTTCACCGAGGATATCGACATTGAACTGGTGAAACTCACGTCCCCTACCCTTTTGAGGTTTTTCGTATCGAAAGCATTGACCGATCTCAAACCATTTGAGTGGCTTGGAATAGTTGCGCTGATGCTCTGCCACCAATCGAGCCAATGATGCTGTGACCTCCGGCCTAAGTGTTACATCGCGACCGCCTTGGTCTTCAAAACGGAAGAGTTGTGACGACAACTCACCGCCAGACTTTTTGAGATACAGCGCGGTATCCTCCAAGATTGGACTCTCATACTCGACGTAGCCACAGCGTCGGGCCACTTGACGCCAAGTATCAAAGAGATAATTGCGCACCGCACACTCCTGAGGAATGAAATCTCGGAATCCCGGGAGGGCTTGAAAGTTCGGTGTTGCCATGGTGGACGGGGAGAATGCACGGCGCAAATCGCATTTCAAGGCGCGATTGGCTCTAAAACTCCCCAATTTCATGGTTTCTACAAACCTACCGGTCGCAAAAACTATTTCAGGTGTTTGAGCTTGGAATCTATTAGGTCGTGCATTTGAGGGTTGGCCAGACTTCCGAGATGGCCTCCTCTCTCTAGCACGGTCAGGCGTGATGGTCCGAAACTACGTCTCAGCCACGCCAGATCATCGGCGGACATAAGAAAATCATTGCTACTGGTAATTACGTGAGCATGAGAGCAACTGCCGATATTTAATGCAAAACGCTTGAGGTCGCTCTCTCTGCGTAATGTTGCCTCATTGACTCCCTCAGCACTGAAATGCGGGATTACAATTTGGTTGAGATAATCAGCAAAAGACATACTGAGAATCTCATCGTATACTTTTTGCCGACTCCACCAAGACAATGGATGTCTGAGATGACTCGATACCATCGAGTGGCAAAGCGTCTAGATCAACACTTTCGGGTTTGTTGATGAGAGCCACCGCTTTGTGAACCGAATTGTTGATCCGACTTTGACGCACACTTTCAGGCCACTTGGCAGGACTCTCTTGGTATGCATCCAACTGTTTCAGCGCATAGAAAAGATCCACCGGTGGGTTGATGCCCAAGAAATACTTAATTTCAATACCATCGGTTTGGTCCATGGACTCGCTGGCCATGGATAGTGCATGAAATCCACCCATGGATGAACCGACCATGGCGCGGCATCCGAGTTTGTCACTGTATCGCGTTTCAAGTAACTTATCAATGTCGCTCAGAATGACTTTCAAATCCTTCCGGTCTGCTGCAGCATAACCGGGGACCTTTGCACTGGATGCATTCTCAATGAACTCAGGCTGAAAGTTGCCCGAAATGGTAACTACGGAGTAACCCCTATCGTATAGACCCTCTGCAATGTATAGAGATTGCATCGCCAATCGATGCGAGCCCAGTCCTGGCATGACATACACCAGTGGTGCGCACTTTTCTTGGAGCCGGTAGTTGAAGGCCAATTGTTTTCCAGTAGTTGAAACCTTCACTCTTGATTCCTTCATCTTTTTTGGAAAATTACTATCGCGCAGTTTCAAAGTCGTCACTGCCAGCGTCTCAAGAGATGGCAAATGACGGGGACTGCTTATGCTCCAGTTCGGAGCCTCTTGTTTTGCAGCAAATGTCCAAAATGACCGAGCAGTATCGTAGGAGTCAGAATCTGATTTGAGGATACGAAGTGTATTTTCTGCGTCTGCAGTGAGATTGTTGAAAGTCGTTCCGTATAACACTAGCCTCCCTTCATCGCTGTAGGTTAACGGATCCGCCAAGCGATCGGTCAATGTGCCGGCAGCACTGACCTCATCACTGGGTCCAAAAAGCGGCAACACGATGAAGTTTTTGCCAGTCCAACCCCAGGCATTAAATGTCTGGGCAAATGTGCCGCTTGGCTTTGAAATATCCCACTCAGAGGCGACGTCGAACAAACCAAGTAATCCAACGGTAGTATTTGTAACAAACCGAACTGACTCATTACCCGCATCACCCACGCGGCCTTGGAGCAATTGGTTAATTGCTCGTCCAGGATAACCCAGATTATAGCCAAAATTTTTGATCGAATTTCTTGCTGGAGCTGGCACGACGAAGCGATAGCCACGAGATGCTGGCATGATCACTCCCTTCAGCAGGCCGTGGTTAAATGCCCAAACGCCACGATTCAATGGTTCAACTGGATCATTAAGGACGTCTGGGACAAAAACTCCTTTGCCCTGTAGGCGCTGAGATGCTGGAGGCTGTGTTGTGCACGAACTGGCAAATATTGTCAGCGCAAAGACTTGTGTGAAAACCTTAACGAACTTCATATCCTAGGAATTTCTTCACATGTCATCATATGACAAACCCGTAAATCATATTGATGATGTATACGCTGACTATGCAATTCTCGTGATATTCACGTCCACTCCTTTTTGCTTCAATCGCGCAACCTGCTGCGTAATTCCTCATCGGGCATATCACAGTCACGTAACCGGCTTACACCAATGCGGTGGCGGTTATTCGCTATCAGGCGATAAAGTGCGTTCCTCCATCTCTTAGGCAAAAAACCAAAGATTCCAAGCAGGCTCCATGCACCGCCCAGTATTTGAAGGATTTGTAGTATTCCATCAGATTGCGTATATACCTTTCCCTCGTCTTCGTTAATGATGACAAGGCTGGAATTTGTTCCCTGCAGATGCGATTCGAAGCCACTTAGCTTGGCTAACCTACCCTGCAATGGCGCATAATGAATACGTCCTTGCTTGTCCAAGTTGGCAAGACAGCGAACCGACCGAATGCAAAACCCGCACTCTCCATCGTAAAACAGGACCCAAGCCATGACTAAGCGTATATGGCAAAGTGGATTTCACACTCAGATATTCTTGATCGAATACAAGCTGGCAAATAATAAGTGTTCATATGAACTGCAATGAGGTTAATGACACAGCAGCCTGCTCAAGAATCAAAGATTTGCCAATACAACAAATGCCTCGGGAAAAGTTAATTGAGCGAGGCCCACAATGCCTTTCGGACGCTGAAATCCTCGCCCTATTTATTTGCACTGGAGTGCGTGGTGTAAATGCAATCCAACTCGCTGATCAACTCATAAGGCGGCATGGATCAATCAGTTCAATTGGTGCCATAGACGCTTCCGAATTGGCCAAGGAGCATGGACTTGGGCTGGCCAAAGCGAGTCGTCTTGTCGCTGCCTTCGAACTCGGAGCACGAGCAGCACGGGAGCAAATGCACACAAGCATATTGGATTCACCGCAGACCATTTACTCCTGCTTTAGTCCGCAGCTTCAGCACCTTGCCCATGAGCAAGTGATGGTGGCTGTTCTCGACTGTCGATTGCGTGTTCTCAGCACAAACCTCATTTCCATTGGTAGCGTAAACGAATCTATCGCCCAACCCAGAGACATCATTCGACCAGTCCTTGCTCGTGGAGCTCATGGATTTGTGCTAGTCCACAACCACCCGTCTGGCGATCCATCACCTTCGCCCGCTGACGATGAGGTGACTCGCAGGGTTCTGGCAGCTGCTGAGTTAATGCGATTTCGCTTCGTCGATCATGTGATCATCGGGAGACACGAAAACGGACGCCAACCTTGGTTTTCATTCAGAGAATCCAGCAGAATCATCAAATGAGTGTATTGATTTTCGCGTCTCAACCGAATATCCTCCATTAGAACACTTATGTCCCGCCTCAGAGTCATCCATAACCTACGAATTGGCATCTTCGTGCTGGTTGTAACTTTGGCTCTCGGCGCTTTGTGTGCACTCATTTGGGCCAACTCAACCGGAATGCCAAGGTCATGGCGACAAGCGGTCGAGAACGCCATCTCCCGGCATGGCCTGCATGTCGAAATTGGGGGTCTTAGTTATCACCCGTTCGAAGGAATCGTCGCACGGCAGATTACAGTCTTTTCAGATGCAGAACGCAAAAAGGTCGTTTCACGTCTTGAGGGCCTGATCCTGGATATCGATCACGCAAAACTGGCTAAGGGCGACCTTCAAATCTCAAAAGTGAAGCTGACCAAAGCACGTCTCCTGCTGGCAATTGATGCGAATGACCCTGACTCTGAGCCATTGGAAATCACTGACATCGAGGGAGAATTCACTCCTCCTGGCAACTCAAACATCGAAATTCGCAATGCTCGTGGCACCATCGCTGGCATCCGATTGGTAATCAATGCCAGCATCAAAGACGATGCTACCCCTGATTTCATTCCATACTCACCCACAAACCAGCATAGCCAACGAAAGTTGGTAAGCAGCTTGGTGAAAGAACTGAAACAATGGACTTTTGATGCTGACCATCCCCCAGAACTTCGTGTGGAGATAGTTGGCCGTCGCAGTGCTATGCACTTAGCGAGGGCATCCATTGATTTTCAGGCATGCTCAATGGAGAAGAACCAGCACAGCATGGAACGGCTCGAGTTGGAGGCCGAGCTTCATCAGAATTTTCTCAGCATTAACAGCCTGACCGTATGCAATGGTGAAAAAAACCTTCAGGCCCAGCTGAACTACAATTTTAATGAGCATAAAGGCCGATTTGACCTGAAATCATCGCTTGAGATTCCTGAACTTTTGCGGTCGTGGCTTGGAATGAATCCCATCGACAGACTCACTATTGCGGGCAACCAGACTATCTCGGCATCAGGGCAATTTGTCATGAAGCCCGGTGTATCTCCAGACATACGAGCCACTGGACACGTCATTTGTGAATCAGCCCACCTGAGTGGAATCAACTTTGATCAGATACAGACCTCTTTCGCATGGCGCAATGGTGATATTTATCTGAAAGATCTCATGCTCTCGCGTCACGATGGCATGGTTGAGGGCAAGGCGATGATCGAGGGGAATTTAGTTCGCATGAAACTGCGAAGCACGCTGCTGCCTGATCAATACCGACCCTTATTTCTTGGCACTCCAGTTGAAAAAATTATCGATCAGTTTGCAGTTCATGCAGGCAGCTCTATGGAGCTTAAGCTGGAGGGTGGATTTGATCGCACAGACTTACGATCTTGGGCTTATGCAGGCATGGCAACCGTCGAGAATGTAAAATATCGCGGTGTAGGCCTTACCAAAATGCAAAGCTCAGTCTCACTTAGCTCGGACCTAATGGACTTTACCGATGGAAGCATCGTTTTTGACTATAGTGACTATCCAATGGCCATACGTTTTAAAGGGCCGGATCAAGGATCACTTCGCTTTGACTCCGTGCGCTACTTGCGTGGTCAAAATCGCACTCTCAATATCGATGGTCTTGAGGGTTCTTTTTGGCCGGCACCACTTTGCCGTCTCTTCTTAAATAAGACCTCAGACCATTTGGAAAAATATAAATTTCATGAACCTCCGAAAATTCACATCAAAGGCATAGTGGATTTGGAAGCAAATCAGAGCACTCTGTTGGATATTCGCTTCAGCAGCGCACATCACGCGGAGTATGACTTTCTGGGTGCTCCAGTTGAGATCTCCAATCCGAGTGGCAATGTTATTGTTACGGACGAAGGCACTCGCATTCAGAACATGAAGTTGATGGCTTTTGATGGCGACATTCATGCCAATCTCAACTTTCCACGTGACAAAGCCATGACTGGTCAGATCAAAGTCTCCAATCTTTCCATGGACACCATAAATTCGACTTACGAACTCAAATTGGAATGTGGAGGCTCGCTGTCAGGCAACACAAACTTCAGCATGATGCCTTCTGAAGTCGACACCATGACTGGTGATGGAAATTTCAGTTTAGTGAAAAGTGAGTTGTTTTCGGTGCCGATATTTGGACCTCTCAGTCATTTGATGCAGGCGGTGTTGAATGATAAGAGAATTGGAGCCCAGCGAGCCAAGACTGCTAGCGCAAATTTTATCATCAAAGACGGCGTTGTCGTGACAAACAATTTCAATACCGCAACTACTTCTCTCAACTTCATTGGTGAAGGCTGGATTGATCTCCACCAAAAGACCATGGACATGACCATGCGCATGAATGCTCGTGGCCTTGCTAAAATTATCACTATGCCATTTCGTCCCTTTTATGGATTGTTTCAGTTTCGTGGCACAGGAGCGATCCAAGAGCCAAACTGGGAACGCGTGGCCTTCACCAAGCCCAATGAAAAGGTGCAGCAGATGCTGTTGGAGAAACCCTAGCAATTGTTATCCAAATCGCTCAACCTGGAAAACCAAGTCATTCCTTGCGCTATCACCCATTGGAGTGCAAAATCGGTCTCATGGAACAGATTCTATCTGTCTCACACGACTCAGGATCTTCCACCTCAATCACACTAACTTCACATTATTATGTCCGACACTACTTCAGATCAATTGGACCCAGAAGCAGGCTTCACACCCACCACAGTGGGTGAAGCTGCTGGCGAACTGCGCGCCGCAGTTGGTGAAAAGGCCAAAGAAATCATCGAAGGCGCAAAAGCCAACCGCTTCCGCGAAGTGGCCGGCAACAAGGCCACGGCAATCAAGGATGTCGCCACCAAACAAGCTGAACAATTCAAGGCGGCTGCTACCGAGCAATGGGAGAGCACCAGAGTTCGAGCCAAGGAACTTCATGCCACCGCCGAGGATTACATTCGAGAGAATCCTACTGCATGTGTTCTTGGCGCCCTCGGCATCGGCTTTCTCGCCGGTTTGATCATGCGCCGCTGATATTTGGATAGGCGTCTACCCTGCGCCATCCTCGATCCATGATGTGCTCGGAATCCGAAAATCACGTGCCTGAAGTGTCCTGCAATCAGGGCATAAAGTCATCACTGTATGCCCTGATTGCAGCGCGCTTTGCACTGATCCGTCATGAATGCAAGAGCGCACTGCGCGATCGCACCAAGGCCATAACATCCTTTGTAATCGCCACGTTTCTTGCATTTTTCGCATGGGCGCTTTTGTTGACAGGATCCATTGCAGCGATATCAATCGCCTGTAACTGGCCATGGCATGTTGTATCTTTGGTCTTCGCTGCGCTACATTTGATGGCCGCAATCATTCTGGTTAAAGCCGCATCCTCAGCAGCCAAGACCGAACCGTTCCCACACACACGATCCGAATTTAAGAAAGACTGCGAATGGCTGGAAAGTCTACAGAACGACAGAAAATCCAAGAGTTGATTCGTATATCCGAAGAGTCACGCGATCAATTGGGTGACAAAATTGTCGGCGTTCGTCGCACTCTTGGCAAACCAGCGCGAGTTCTCGGTGTGATGCGTAACAGCCCTGTGGCTTGGCTCATTGGTTCAGTGGGAGCAGGTATTATTGGAAGTGCCTTCCTTGGCAAACTTACCAGTCGCAAAAAAAAGAGTTCATTTTTCAAGAAAAAGGCTCTTGGTCTCACCTTGACCGCGGCCCGCGCACTCGCAAAAGTGTGGCTCAGCAAACAAATCAAAAGCTTGGGCAGCAAATGGATTGAGGATCGCGTGAAACGCACGACTTCACCATTTCAAATTGAACCTGAGCCGGCCATTAAGAAAAATCCCTACTCAACTGCAAAACATGCCCGAACATCAGGTCCTTGATCACGTAGACCAATACTTGGCCATTGGCCGCGAACACGATTGTTCCGATATTCATCTTGCTACTCGTTTTCCACCCGCGTGGAGGCGATTCGGTCGACTTCTCCCAATTTGGAGCGATCACCAACCCCTATCTGCTGAAGATACCGAAAGTCTTGCCAAGTCCTTCCTGACCGAAAAGGAGTGGACGCGCTTGGAAGAAAAGGGTGACGTCGACTTCGCTTACTCATCGGGCAGCGAACGCTACAGGGCGTCCGTAGTGAAACAACGTCTTGGTCTCGATATCGTCTTTCGGATTATCAATACCAAGATCCGCACCATGGAAGATATTGGTTTGCCGTTAGATCACATCATTCCCCTTACTCGTTACCAGAATGGCCTTGTATTGGTGACCGGATCCGTCGGATCAGGCAAATCAACCACCCTGGCGGCCCTGATCAACTACATCAATAATGACCGTGAAGATCATATTCTAACGCTGGAAGATCCTATCGAATATGTATTTGAGTCGCAGGGCTGCCACATCAACCAGCGGGAGGTTCACAAGCATACTGAGTCTTTCGGAAAAGCCCTCAGAGGTGCTTTGCGAGAGGACCCTGACGTTATTATGGTAGGCGAGATGCGTGACCTCGAGACCATTCAGCTCGCGCTAACTGCCGCGGAGACGGGCCACCTCGTGCTAGGCACCCTGCACACCGGCAATGCTCCGCGCACTTTGGACCGGGTGCTCGACGTTTTTCCGACTGACCAACGCGACCAGATTCGGATCATGGTCTCCGAGTCACTGCGTGGCATCATCTCTCAACAACTCGTGCCTCATGCCGATGGCTCCGGTCGATCTTTGGCTCTTGAGTTACTCGTCAATACCCCGGCTGTTGCCAACTGCATTCGGGAAGGTAAGACATTCATGCTTCCAGGCGTCATGCAGACAGGCAAGAACGTCGGTATGATTACGATGGACGAATCTCTCCGACAACTCTACGCAAAAGGAAAAATCACACAGGAGGAAGCCTTTTTCCGCTCTGAGGATAAGGCACAGATGAAATCCTATTTTCAATCCTGAACCACCACCCTTTTTGACCAACATCCATGGCCACCATTGACCGACTTTTCCGATACCTGATAGATCAAAAAGGATCTGATCTTCATCTTTCCGAAGGACAGCCACCAAAAATCCGGGTTCATGGCACTGTGTCTGTCATACCGGGTGAAGAAACTCTCCGCAACGAGACGTTCAAGGAGATGCTGAAGGAAATTTGCGATCCAAAAGCCTTTCAGCTCTTCCTTGATGCCGGCGATCTCGACTTCGCATATGAAATGGATGAATCATCCCGTTTTCGCTGCAACTACCTAAAGCAACAAAACGGACTTGCAGCGGTCTTCCGCTTAATCCCCACCGATATTGCCTCACTGGAAGATCTCGGTGCACCCCCGGCGGTCAAAGATTTCGCGACCATGCGCTCGGGCCTAGTGCTTGTAACTGGCCCCACCGGATCCGGCAAATCTACCACTCTTGCAGCTCTGCTAGATTACATTAATTCAAACTTTAATCGCCACATCATCACCATCGAGGAACCCATCGAATTTGTTCACTCGAGTAAAAAATCCATTATCACTCAGCGCGAAGTTCCTATCCAGACACCCAGCTTCGCCGATGGCCTTCGCGCGGCGTTGCGGGAAGATTCGGATATCGTCCTTGTAGGCGAGATGCGCGACCTTGAGACCATCTCATTAGCGCTCACGGCAGCTGAAACAGGACTACTGGTCTTTGGCACTCTACACACCAATAATGCCCGTAAGACAGTGGATCGCATTATCGACGTCTTTCCATCTGACCAGCAGTCCCAAGTTCGCACCATGCTTGCTGCCTCCCTACGTGGAGTGGTGGCACAACTACTATGCAAGCGCGAGGACAAACCAGGTCGAACAGCGGTCCATGAAATCATGTTTGCCACCCCGGCAGTTTCAGCAATCATACGTGAAGGCCAAACCCAGAAACTCTACGATGTCATTACGGGAGGCAAATCGGATGGTATGCAGTTCATGGACGAAGCCATCTGGAGTCGACTTCGAGAAGGCATGATATCACCCGAGGAGGCATACATGAAGGCAATCGACAAAACTCGCTTCAAGAAATTTCTTCCCCAAGGGTCTGAAGCACTCGGAGAGGCCTCTGGTGAAAACCCGATGGCTCACTGATCTTTGATCAGGGCAGCTGCGTAGAAACCGTCGAAGCCGTCTTTTGCCGGAGAGATCTTACGCTCTTCAACCAAAGTAAAGTCTCCCACGCCGTAGAACTCACTGACGGCAAAGGAATTCTCCGTGTCCAGAATTGAGCAGGTTGCATATACCAGACGTCCTCCTGGCTTGAGCATGCGCGAGTATTCCAGCAGAAGTTCTTCTTGGATCTTCCACGCTCGAAAAATTGTAGCTGGCTTCAACCGCCATTTCAGATCGGGTTGCCGGCGAAGTGTGCCAATACCAGAACAGGGAGCGTCAATAAGCAATCGATCTGCAACTCCCGCAAAATCAGAGGCAGTCGTTTCAGTGATCAGTTTAGGCACTACACATCGAACTCCTGCACGCCTCGCACGCTTCTTGAGTTCCCTCAATTTACTCACATTGATGTCCATGGCGTAGATTTTACCTTCGTTGTTCATTTCTGCAGCGAGTTGGAGTGTCTTGCCACCAGCACCAGAACATGCATCGATTACCTTTTCGCCGGGCTTGGCTTGCATCATCGGTACGATGATTTGCGATCCGGCATCTTGAATTTCCACGCGTCCATCAAATCTCAAGGGCTTGGGCAATACTTTCCCATGAGGTAATATGAGTGCCTGAGGTATACCTGGCACTTCTTTGCTCATGACACCGTTTTCAGCAAGCCAAACCATGGCTTCCTCACGTGTGCACTTTAGTGAGTTCACACGCAACATCACTCTGGGCTTTCGATTCATGGCCTTCAACTCCATTTCCCATAGTTCATCGCCCATATCTTTGACCATAAATTCATCAAGCCAGTCAGGAATAGACTCTCGAATTGGCCGCGGCTGTTTTGCCAAGTAGGACTCTCGGTTTTCCATGACCGAAATGGAGGCTCCGCGATATTTCCACCAATCAGGTATGTCATAACCCATCCTTCGCCATTGAGCGGCACAGAGAGATGAGATTTCTTCTGAGTCTGCCACAAACGACAAAGCTCTCCTCCATCGCGCCACTTCATAGACTGTCTCCGCAATAAAACCGCGATCACGCTTACCCCATTTGGGATTTTTATGAAAAGCATCGGCAACCTCTTGGTCCAGCACCTTGCCATCGCGAAATACCGATTTTAACAAGACGATTGAAGCCTCCGCAAGTACACGATGAATTTTCATGGCACGCTAGCATTGCGATATTCGCATATGTAGCAACTCAATAGATATCGACAAACATCACTTGTAACGTCCAATTTTTAAACGTGCCTAGTGTTAAGATTAAGACTGTAAGTTTCCATCCCTCCATATGGCCCAAGATGGTGGGTAAGGCATCAAGCGATGCGAAAGCTGGGGACTGGGTTGAAGTCCTTGACAAAGACGGTGAGCGTTTTGGTTGGGGACTCTACAATCCGAGATCCAAGATGCCATTGCGCATTGTCAGCCACAGCAGCGAAGAAATTAATGAATACCACTTTTTTGAGACTGCAATTCGTCGTGCTGCTAGCCTGCGACAGCAAATTCATCAAATTCACCACCAGACGAACAGTTATCGTGTCATTCACGGTGATGCTGACTTCATGCCGGGGATTGTCGCAGACAAATTTGGTGACGTGCTATCCATTGAGATTACCAGTCTAGCAGCATGGCAGCGTCTTCCGAAATGGCTGTCACTGATGCACGAATGTTTCGATACAAGGAAAACTTTCATTAGCATTGACTCTCAATTGGCACGTATTGAGGGACTTCCCAGTAAGGGGGGGGCTTGCAGTGATTCCATCCGTAAAACCAAAATTTTAGAAAATAACATCTGTTATGAGATCGACTTCAGTAGAGGCCACAAGACAGGGTTCTTCTGTGATCAACGCGATAATCGCCGCCGTTTCGGTAAACTTGCCAAAGGTCTGCGTGTTCTCGATCTCTGTTGTTACAGCGGTGGATTTTCCATATCGGCTGCTCTCGCCGGCGCCATGGAAGTGACCGCAGTAGACCTCGATGAGAACGCCATCACCATGGCAAAGCGCAATGCCAATCTCAACGATGCCAGAATTAAATTCACACATGCTGATAGCTTTACCTGGCTGCGAACCATGATCGATAATGGCCGTAAGTGGGACCTGGTCATCGCCGATCCTCCAAAATTCATTCACTCCAAAGAAGATCCGACCGGTCAGGGTAAATATGCCGATCTAAACAAGCTCGCCCTCCAAGTGATCGAGCCTGGCGGGCTTTTCGTAAGTTGCTCATGTTCAGGTCTTTTGGGAGTTGATTCCTTTGAGCGCATCGTCACTACATCAGCCCACAAATTGCAGCATCGCCTTCAAATTTTTGATCGCACAGGTCCGGGTGCTGACCACCCTACGCTCTCCAATTATCCTGAATCCAGATACCTAAAACTTCTGTGGTCTCGGCTGATTGCATGATCTAAGCTTTTTCATACTTCTCCGCCAAATATATGTCTATCGCCCGAAAAAAAGCTCACTCAATAGCTACCCCACCTGAGCTCTTGACTGCCATCCACATCGGTGCCAGCTCGGTTTCAATGCTGATCGCGGAGGGTCAGCGTCAAAGCTTCAAGGTCATCGATTTTCTTGAAAAGCCCGCGCCTGTGGGTAGTGATATTTTCAGCCGTGGTGTGATTACTCATAAGACCACCGAAGCCGTGGTTGATATCATTCATGGCTATCAACGCGCCATCCGCGAATTGGGAATCGATGCCGACAACATCAGCCGGGCTGCGGCCACGAACATTGTGATTGAAGCCACCAATCACGAACGCTTCATCAACCGGATTCGGATGGCCTGTGGTCTCCGCGTTAATCCCATCGACGACGGAGAAATGACTCGTCTCATTTACCTGAAAACCAGGCGTCGACTGCGTGATATTCCAGCAATGCGCGGGGAATCCACTTTGCTTGTCCACGTTGGTCCCGGTAACACTCGTGCCCTACTCTTCAAAAAAGGAAGCATCAGCCGCTACACAAGCTATCGACTCGGCACACACCGCACCCGTGAAGCAGTGGATGCAGCGAACGCCGAAGGCAGCACCCTGCAGCGTGTCATTCGTGAGCATATCTCGAGTAATCTATCACAGTTAAGATATGACTACTCCGATGAAAAGATCGGGGCGATGGTCGTGATCGGTAACGAATTACAATCCATTGGTCCCTCAATCATCAAATCAGGCACCTCTTGCACGATGAAGAAACTGTCCATGCTGACCAATGAGGCTGCCGTGCTTAGCGATGTTGCTCTCGTGAAGCGCTTTCAACTGGACTATCAAACTGCCGAGGCATTGCTGCCCGCACTGGAGATCAACCTTGCCATCGCCCAGATATTCAAACTCCGACGGATCCACATTCCCTCCAGCGAATACGAACAAGGCTTGCTGCTGGACCTGCTGGTATCGCGCGAATTGACAGGCAAATTGGCGATAGAAGTTCTGAGGTCTGCCAAGATATTAGCCAGCCGCTACCAATCCGATCCCAGCCACGGCAATCACGTGCGCAAACTCTGTGAATTTTTCTTCGAGCAGCTTCAGGATCTTCACAAACTAGATCCCCACGATCTATTGCTACTTCAAGTCGCGGCTATTCTCCATGAAGTAGGAACATACGTCAGCCCAAAGGCTCACCACAAACATTCGGAATATTTAATTTTGAACTCCGAGATATTTGGGCTTGATCGCCACGATGTGACCATCATCGCGCTCATCGCACGATACCACCGTCACTTCGGGCCCAGCCTCAAACATAGTCGTTATGCATCACTTGATACTGATGACCGCATCCGTGTCTGCAAGCTCTCCGCACTACTTAGAGTAGCCGATGCACTCGAGCGCACCCATGCGCAGCGAGTCTCGCAAATCAAGCTAAACATCAACAATGGTAGATTGCACATCCGTCTCCCAGGTCTGACCGATGCGTCAGTGGAACGAATTGCCATGAAAACCAAAGGCGATCTTTTCGAGCAAATCTTTGGTCTGGCAATCGTCATTCAAGACGACCAAGGAAGCATTAATCCATAGTTTATACCCCACGCCAATGGCTACACCATTCATTAACCGCGAATTGTCATGGCTGGAATTTAACCAGCGTGTACTCGATCAAGCTCTCGACGAGACTCTACCACTCTTGGAGCGAATAAAGTTTCTGGCTATTTCTGCCACCAACTTGGATGAATTTTTTCAAGTTCGCGTCGGCGGCCTCATGGCGATCAAGCACCGTGGCCTAAAACGCACTGCTCCTTCTGGCCACACTCCCAGTCAATGCCTCGCAGCCATTCGCGAAAGGGTGCTCAAAATGAGCAAAGATCAATATAGCTTATTGAATGAGACCCTCTTGCCCGACATGGTAGAGGCTGGGATTCATCTACTCAAACCCGAAAATATAGATGCCATTCAGCGCAGCTATCTCGGTGAAATTTTCGACAAGCAGATACTACCTCTTCTCACTCCCCTCGCCGTCCCTAAGGACGAAAAAGCCCCACTGGTTCCCGCCATGCAGGTCATTCTGGCATGTCGGCTTCGTGATGCTGCCAATCGCAAGACTCGCCACGTCTTGATTCCCATCCCCGACGGACTGAGCCGATTCATTGTAGTCGAATCCGAACTTCCCGGACTCCACCTGATTCGTGTCGAAGATGTAGTTGGAATGTATGCTGGGGATCTCTTTCCTGAAGAAGATTTGAGAGCGACCGCTACCTTTCGAGTCACACGTAACAATGACATCGTGCTCGATGACCGCCAGGCAGTGAATCTCGCCGGCGAAATGGAGGAGGTGTTGGCCGCACGCCGCTTTTCTGATACGGTTCGTCTCGAATTAGACCTTGGCGCTCCTCAAGACTTACAGCGCATGATTCGTAAAGTCACTCAGACCAGCGCACGTGATACTCATACCGCCGATGGCCCGCTTGGACTGGCTGCCCTTATGGAAATCGCACTTCTTGAGGACTTGGATCATCTACGAACCCCTGAATGGCCTCCGCAACTGTCCCCTTCCATCACACCCGGCGCTTCCATGTTTGACATCATTGCCAAGCAAGACGTGCTGCTCCATCATCCATACGAATCCTTTGAGCCTGTGGTGCAACTCATGGAGGAAGCTGCACAAGATCCTGATGTATTGGCCATCAAACAAGTTCTTTATCGTACTGCAAAGCAATCTCGCATCATCGATGCCCTCATTCAAGCGGCTGAAAACGGCAAGAATGTTACTGTCTTAGTCGAGCTAAAAGCTCGTTTTGATGAGGCCCGAAATCTAGACCGTGCAGATGAGTTGTTGCGAGCAGGTGCCCAAATTGTGTACGGTGTTCGGGATCTAAAAACCCACGCTAAGATCTTGATGATCGTTCGCCGTGAACAGGGCAGTTTGCGCCGCTACGTTCATTTCAGTACAGGCAATTACAACGAATCTACCGCCCGTCTCTATACAGACTTGTCCTACCTATCCTGCCGACCTGAATACGGGCAAGACGCCTCTTTGTTCTTCAATGCGGTTTCGGGTCGCTCCAAGTTATTGCGCTTCCAGCGCCTGCTGCCGGCACCCACCCAGATCAAATCCACACTCATTGATCTCATCGATGGCGAGGCCGAGCGGGCCAAACAGGGCATGCCTGCCAAAATCATGGCGAAATTAAACTCGCTCGAGGACGTCGATATCATCAAGGCACTATATAAGGCCTCACGAGCAGGTGTCGAAATTAAGCTGAACGTTCGCGGAATTTGTTGCCTTAAGACCGGGGACAACCGCTTCTCAAAAAATATTGAGGTCATTTCCATCATCGATCGCTATCTGGAGCACGCGAGAGCTTTTTGCTTCCATCACGGCGGCGATGCCAAAGTCTATATTTCCTCCGCTGATTGGATGACCCGCAATCTTGAAAAGCGAGTTGAGCTAATGATACCCATCGAGACCAGTAGACTTAAGAAAAGACTTATCAGAATTCTTGAGTGCTGCTTCAAAGATAACACACAAGCTTACAAGATTATGAGTAATGGGGAGTCGTTGCGTATTGAGCGCAAGAAAGGCACAAAGGCTTTTCGCCTGCAAGAACATCTTTATGCGGAAGCCAGCAAGGCTGCGAAAGACCGCGATCATGAACGAGCCATGACTTTCGAGCCGCACGTCCCAAAATCGTGATTCGTCAGGGCTCAAATCCATTTCCATTGATGGACTCATGCACGGGAACGGCCCGCTTCGGCAAACCTACACCGGGCGGTGGCGGCAATAGCTCAACGGGTAGTGCTCTCAATGGCTGAAGTGGAGCTATATCAATACGCTCGGCACCTTCGACTGGGACCGCTCTGCGGATCTTTTGTTCATCAATCTCCTCGATCACAACTGATGCTTTCTTGGGAGGAGCAATTTTTTCCTCAATGTCTTCCTTGATAGACTCAAAAAACTTTTTGACCATAGGAGCTGCTTTCCGACCGCCCGACACCGTTTCATTTGGTTCACCTTCATAAAGCACCGCAAATGCGTAGCGGGGATTTTGCTCCGGCAGAAAGCCGGCAAACCATGCTAGTCGCTGATTCTTTTCTTCAGGCCCCCATTGTGCTGTTCCAGTCTTACCACAGAGCGTAGCGTAGCTAATCTGGGCGCCTAGACCAGTCCCTCCGGCACGATTGACTACATCCGACATACCTATGCGTGTGACCGCTACCGAATAGGCACTCAAATCCAACTGTTCGCGTGGCTCTGGGGCCATGGCATCTTCAATACGACCATTTTTATCCTGCAGTTGGTTAATCAGCATCAACTTAGGAAGCACCCGCCCATTGCCAATACCCGCCATCATCTGAGCTACTTGAAGTGGCGAAGACAAAAGACTACCCTGACCAATAGATAGATTGGCAGTGTCACCATCCAATATGGGGCGCTTTTCGTTTTTGATCATCCAATTGTTATCCGGCAGGATACCTGGTGTTTCACCAATCAGTGGCAGGCCACTCTTGGCGCCAAAACCCAAGCGTCTGGATAGCTCCACGAACGGCTCTGGACGCAGCGCAATCGCAACCTGATAGAACCAAGTATTGCATGAACGCGCAATGGCACGCATGACATTGATCTCTCCCTCAGGATCTTTGTACCAATTTTTGAACTCCACATCTCCCACAGTTATTGCCACAGGACAATCGACGAGGGTATCGGCTGTGATCAACCCTTCGTTGAGAGCTGACATTGCGATGATGGGCTTGAACGTGGATGCAGGAGGATAAGCAGACTGAAAAGCACGGCCGTATAATGGCGCAGCAGGATCGTCCATGAGGGCTTTATAAGCCTCAGTGCTGATGCGAGGCACAAAGGCGTTTAAGTCAAATGACGGCCACGAGGCCATCACCAATACCTCACCAGTGATGCAATCGATCACTACGAAAGCTCCCCTCTCGCATCCTTCCGAGAGTGTTTGTTCTGCAATTTGTTGCCACTTCAAATCCAGAGTGGTCACTACAGTCCCACCCGGCTTGGGTCGTTTGACCTGTTCCTCGATTAACTTGTTTCCATACTCATCAAAAATCATCCGCTTCTTACCTGGTTCGCCACTCAGGCGGTCATCGAAAAGCTTCTCGAGACCGGCACGCCCTTCCATCTCCTCCCACAATGGCTCATCGTAGTTAATCGGCCCCTTTGGCAACTTGCCGGCACTGCCAGAATAGCCGATGATGTGAGCTGCTGTTCGATCGTTGGGATAATATCGACTGTAGACGGGAGCGAGAATGATGCCATCAGGTAGACGACCCCGCACTTGGTTGGCTGCATCCAAGTCAATATCACGGCTGATATAGAGTGGCAGCCAGCGCCGATGGCGGTAGTGATTGTATAGATCTTCAGCGTTTAATTCACGAACAGCTGGTAATTCCTCCGCTAGCACCCTGAGTTTATTAAGACGCTCACGACCCCATTTGACGATGAAGTCTCTATCATCAGTCTGAAATTGGCGGAATTGGAGGGCAAGACGGTAGGCGACACGGTTCTGAGCGAAAACTCCTCCGTTGCGGCCAACAATCATACCGCGTGGCGCTGGAATACTTAAACTGATTGTTCTGGCATCCTTACGAGTCTGTATGGAGCCGTCATTGGCATCTCCAATCGACTGGGGCCTGATGACTGGAGCTTTGTCGCCTGGTTGCAGTGGTTCAATCACTTGAGCTGAGAGACACACAGCAAACACAAACGATGAAACGACAATCCATTCCGACTTGTGATGAAAATGCAGAAACACGCAACACAATAGCCATGGTAGGCAGTTCAGGCAATCTTGAATCATGCGCTTGCCGTGCCAATGTCTCCATGTTTCATTCCGCCCATGATCGACGGCAATGTGTTGACCATCCTCTTAATACTCGCCTTGTTCTTGCTATGGAAACTCGAGTTTGTAGCGACGATACTCAATCTCAAAGCTTTTCCCTCACAAGCGCCTGAAGAGCTCAGTTCTTTACTCAATGAGCAGGCCCTCTCCAAGGCACGTGACTATTTGCGAGTCAATGCCCGCTTTGACATCCTCAAGTCCATCATCAGCCTTACAATCCTACTCACCTTCTGGTCGCTGGATGGATTTGAATGGCTGCAGACCTTCTCGATGCAGGTTGCCGGTCCATTCCAAGAGTATGACATCGTCATCGGTTTGATTTACATCAGCGCCATCTTCATTGCTCTAAGCTTAGTCCAGCTTCCATTCTCCTACTACGCAACTTTTATCATTGAGGAGCGCTTTGGTTTCAATCGGTCCACTCATTCAACCTTCATCGCAGATCGCTTCAAGGGCCTCATGCTCTCCGCTGTTCTGGGCCTGCCCTTGGTGGCTGCCCTTCTGGGTATTTTCCACGAGGTGGAGCGTGCCTGGCTTTGGGCATGGCTTGTCGTTACGATGCTGCAGTTAATCCTGGCGTGGTTAGCGCCAACCTACATTCTCCCTCTATTCAATAAGTTTACGCCGATGCAGGCGGGCGATCTCAAGGACGAGATCGAAACTCTTGGCAAAAAGTGTGGATTTCCGCTCGATGAAGTCTACGTGATGGATGGATCCAAGCGCACCAGTAAGGCGAACGCCTTTTTTACTGGATTTGGAAAATATAAGAAAATTGCACTGTTCGACACACTAATCGATGGTAGCAGCCGCAAGGAACTCATCTCTGTACTCGCACATGAAATCGGACACTTCAGACGAGGGCATATCAAAAAACGCCTAATTGGTGGAATCATTCAAACTGCGGTCATCTTCTTTCTCCTGGGTGCTGCTATTGATCCCAATGGTTCCATTGCGCCCTACCTGTTCGAGGCATTTGGAGTGACTGATATTTCACCCCATGTCGGATTAGTGATTTTCATGATCCTACTCGAGCCAGTGACTCGTCTGCTTGGAATTGTCCTTAATGCTTGGTCACGCAAACATGAATATGAAGCCGATGCCTATGCAGTTGAAGTGACAGGCGAAGCGGAATCATTGTCTAATGCATTACGCAAGATGACCGCTGATCAGCTCGCACACCCTACTCCATCCAGATTGAGAGTCATGCTTGATTATTCCCATCCGCCACTGATTGATCGCTTACGAGCCATGAGAGCCATAGAGACATCATGATCAGAATAGCATGGATTTGATGAGATTGGCATACACCTGCCGTTTGGATATTTTAACCCTTTGATTAAGTGCGCCCCAATCCGCCTCTTGCATCATTTCAAGCGTGTCTTTTGCTAGCAATGCCGGCATGACAGAAGCCATGCGTAGGCGGCGCCCCTTGAGGTGCGATGCATAATCCATTCCCTTGCTTACCGCCATGATTGCAACGGACCGTTGGTGCTGATGCTCTCTCAATATCTGATCCCGGTCATGGGCTTGCTCAACGGGCAGGTAGCAACGGCCCGATTTGAGGTCTTCAGGCACATCTCTGAGAATATTGGTTAATTGCAGTCCCTTGCCATATTCCCTGCCAAGAGTAGATAGCTCCTCTTCGTCTGCCTCTGAAAATTGATCGCCCAGTGTTACGAAACCAAAACGGGTCCAAAATTCACCAACACATCCCGCCACTCGATACGTGTATTCGTCAAGGTCAAGCCGGTCCCCGATCGCGATTGGGGACGCTTCATCTGCGGAACCGAATAATTCCAGATCCCTACGCTGACCACTGATGATGGTGCGCAGGACTTCCCGAATCAGGATAATCTCAGACTCTGGCATGGCCCGAAGCCATTCCAGTAGCTGACTGGTCTTGTTTAACAATTCTCGCTCCCCAACGTGCTCAATTGCAAAAATCAGCTCACGTGGCCATAGTTGATATGGTAATTGTCCTTCTATTTGTGAGGTAAAATTATCCAAGCTATCCAAACGCAGCTGGAGGTCAGCCTTCCAGCTATCCGCAATCGTGTCACTTGCTCGTGCCAACAAATACGCGAGGCCAACTCCACCCCTCATGGAGGCTGGCAGTAGCCGCAGAGACAGGTAAAAGGTTCTCGACACCTTTTTAAGCATGCCAAGCAACACTTGATCAGTCATAAAGCCAGCCAACCATTGAGTGGCCTGCTCGGCAAGAACAGCGCGCTGAAAATGCGAACTCATTCTTGATGCAACTGCTAATGGATCGTATTATTTTCCGTATATGGCCAAACCTACCGAGATCCACATCGACGGTAACGATTTCACCCTCGAGAGCCTGGAGCTGGCCCTGCGCGCCTCCCACGAAGGTATTTGGGATTGGTGTGCTGTCACAGGAGATATCATCTATTCAAGGCGAGTCCTCGATTTTTTCGAATGCGACAAACACGAAGCACCTAATCTCTTCATCTCTCCCTTCACTGCTATTCACGAGGATGACCGAAAGATGTTCTGTGATTCACTCGATGAAGCCCTCAAGCAGGAGGGTCCTGAGATCCTATGCATTGAAAGCCGCGTGCGAACCGCATCTGGGGATTGGCGCTGGTTGTATATCCGCGGAGTAGTGGTGCGTGACGACAACGGCAAGGCTCGGCGCATCTCTGGATCCATGGTTGACATCACTCGCCGCAAAAATGCCGAAGCCCAGATTGACGAGGAACGCTATCAACTTCGCCAACTCACCGATCACATTCCGGTTCAGGTCTACTTCAAGGATCTCAACTCAAATTTCGTCATGGCCAATCAACGCATGGCTGAGTGGATTGGCCTCGAATCGGGAGATGATCTGGTGGGTAAGCATGATCGCGATTTTTTCGACCGTAATCACTGGCAGCCAGCTCAGGAAGATGAGCGCAGCATCATCGAGACTGGCAAACCCATTACCGGTCAACTCGAACATGAAACCCATCGTGAGGGAAAGGGCACGTGGGTGTTAACTTCTAAATTCCCATGGCGGGGCCGCCAAGGCCAAATCAAAGGCACCTTCGGAGTCTCCAGTGACGTCACCAGACTGGTCACGGCTCAGCGAGATGCCAGCCAACTGGCCAGCCAGCTGGCAATCAAGAATCAGAACTACGAAGAAGAGCTACAACTCGCTCGTGAAATCCAACAAGCACTTAGCTTTGGCGTATTGGAGCCAATCACACACGATCAACAACTCATCACATTTGGTTCACGCTATGTGCCGATATCTGGGCTAGCCGGAGACTTTTATGAAGTGATTCAGGTCTCCCCGACCAAAGTTGGCATACTGATCTGTGATGTCATGGGCCACGGCGTGCGCTCGGCCCTAATTGTCGCCATGCTTCGTGGGCTAATCGAAAAGCAGAGTGATCAGACTGAGGATGTTGGTAAGTTCATGCATGGGCTCAATGAGGGATTGGCAGCCATTTTGGAACGCGCAGGGGTAACCATGTTTGCCACCGCATTTTATGGGCTCATCGATATGGAAAGTGGTGAAATGCACTATACAAGCGCTGGCCACCCCGGACCAATTGTCATCGATAATGACGGGGCACGGCAGATTGCCGCACATCGAGACGAAAAAGGACCGGGCCTTGGTCTGATCCGGAATGCATCTTACCCGTCTCTTATGATTTCCACCAAAGAACTGGATCGTTTGGTCTTATTCACTGATGGCGTCCTAGAGGCGGAAAATCGGGAGGGAGAACCTTTTTTTGAGAATCGCCTGCTTGATATCATTTCAAGTAATCGAGATGTCCTGCTAGAAGAATTACTCGACGCCATTCTCAACGCTGTACTCGATTTCAGCCACAATCATCACTTCGACGATGATGTATGCCTACTGGCCGTTGACTTCAGCAAAAAATAGCATTTTTGCTCGACCTATTCCTCCACAATATCGCTGCGGACTTCCCCATCCGCAAATTTTGATATGATCCGCTGCCCCGGAATCAAGCCATCCACCGACCTGACAATCCTGCCTCGCTGATCCATTGTAATGGAAAAACCCCTCTGAAAGGCGCTTTCGGGGCCGAGTGCCCGCAATAGGTCATGTTCCCTTTCGAGTTTGTGCCTGCGCGAGACAAGTGAATCTTCAGTGGCTCTGCCTATTCGAGCATGCAGCGCATTCAGCTTTTCCACTCGGCGATTAAGAACCTTACGTGGGTGCTGGGATTGGTGCATCTGACCAATCCGCATGAGTCTTGATTTGAGTAACTTGAGATTGGCAGTGAGTTGCCGATCCATCCGCGCATTCGCAGCATCTATACGCAATGTCGGCTCTCTCAAAAGTTTATCTCCTTCGCGAAGGCAGCCACGAGACAAACCCTCGAGCATCAGATTCATATGGGTCAAACGATCTTGAACGCGACGCGCCAATCTGACGCCTTGATGGCCAAGTTCATTCTTCAATTCCTCCCCATCTATCACTGCTAACTCTATGGCAGCACTTGGTGTTGGCGCGCGAAGATCGGCCACAAAATCAGCGATGGTGAAGTCAACCTCATGCCCAACTGCTGAAATGATTGGAATGGAACAAGCCGAAATGGCTCGAGCCACCACTTCCTCGTTGAAATTCCACAAGTCCTCCAGCGATCCCCCACCACGACCGACAATCAGGAGATCACAGGTTGGGAGATTATGCTTTGTCGGTCGTCCCATTCGCTCGATTGCGGTGGCAATTTCATTTTCGGCACCCTTGCCTTGCACTCGTACTGGCATCAATACGGGCTGAACCCATGAAGCTCGTCTCGAGAGTACGTTAAGCATGTCTTGCAACGCCGCTCCAGAAGCGGAAGTTATGAGGCCGATGGTTTCAGGATATTTGGGGATGGCCTGTTTGCGATCGGCATCAAACAGTCCTTCAGCCTGTAACTTGGACTTCAATGCCTCTAACTTGGCTTGAAGCTCTCCCGCGCCCACTGACTTGGCTTTGGTCACAATGACCTGCAACTGTCCGCGAGCCTCATACACACTTGCTTCAGCAAAAAGTCTCACCTTGGCTCCATCTTCAATCATTTCAGAACCTAGTCGCTTCCTTGCACCAAACATGGCACATGAGATTTGTGCCCCCTGATCCTTTAAAGAGAAATACCAGTGACCGCTGGGCTGCCTCCTAAGATTGGAGACTTCGCCCTCGATCCAGACTTCCCCCACATGTATTTCCATCAGGTTCTTCATGCGCCGCAATAGCTGCGTCACACTCCATACGCCCGGCTCGGATGAGGATTGATGTTTCGTCTCGGAAACCATGATTCAGAGTGTTGTGAACGGTCACTGCTGACAAGACGGATCAGAGAATGCTACGAACCCTTCCTGCCGGCCCGTCTAGGACCTGATCCAATGCACAGCCAAGCAATTGTTGATAAAGCGGGCTTTCAGGAGAAAGAAGTGTGATATGGCACTCTCCATGGACCACTTCCATGCCCCCAGCAGCAGGAACAAGGAGATACCAATTACTGCCATCTCTGACCTTCAATTCAACCAAGGCGCCAGGACCCGCCGCGCTCATTGCTGAATAGTCTGGAAGCGACAGCCGCTCAAATATCCTGACCGCCATAGTCAGGTTTTCAACACGTCTCGCCTGACCTTCCGCAAGGTAAGATGCTTCCAGGTTGCGTGTATCGTATTTGCTCTCTGCCTTGCTGTCAGGATCAGTTGCGGCCTCCTGACATTCCATTGCAGCACGCGTCAAACTCTCCAATTGATTACTCAACTGTTTGCGGATCACATCGATCAGACCCTCCTTCATCCCCATAGCATTCACGGAACAATCATTTGATTCAAGCACTGTGCTTGCGGGTCATCCCTATTACCGTTTCAATCGAAATGTGATTAAGGTATACATTTATTCCAAGTGCAGCACATGCCGTAAGGCCATGAAATGGCTGGACGAGGCGGGCATCGCATACGAATCCCTTCCCATCCGGAAAACCCCTCCCAGTATCATTGAACTGAAGCATGCTCTGAGGCATCTTGTTGATCTCAAGAAAATCTTCAATACATCCGGCATGGACTACCGTGCGATGAACATGAAAGAAAAGCTGCCAACTCTCAGCGAGAACGAAGCGCTAGAACTACTCAGCAATCACGGCAACCTGATCAAACGCCCTCTTGTAATCGGTAAGAACATCGCGCTGGCAGGTTTCAAGCCTGACCAATGGCAAAATGTCCTCGGCGAGTAAATCGGTTATCGTCACTGCCGAGGGATCAAAGAAATCAGACCGCTGTGCCGTCAATGGCTGAGGAGCCACGTTCCGTAAGCTCAGAAAGTGGGATCGCCTGCCACCCTTCAGCCTTCCCGTCAATGGGCATGACATCGAATAGCAAGTTGATGATCCCGTAGGTATTCTATCGGTTCGGGCCATTGCCATTTATCGACGAACACAGCAGTGCAAGAGATATTAGCTCAGCCGCAAAGACGTGCAACTCAAATCGAACATACGCTCAATCACGATCACTGAAATGGATTGCCTAGATAGTTCACGAGCAAAGTTTATTGCTGCAATTTGATGAACTTTGGTGTTTTTCTCTCCAAGTCGGCCTCACGACAGCCCACCCCATGACTCCCCCGCCTGAGCAAGACAGCTTGCTACTGGTGGATCCAGATCTGGATTTCCTAGATTGGGCCACCAAGCATTTGCATACCGACAGACTCCGTATTCTCCGCTGTGATGATGCCGCTAAGGCGATCAAAGTAATTGAGAAGACTGAGATTGCCGTCGTGGTTGCTGCCATGGAACTGCAGCCATTCGATGGCATGGAGTTTCTCAGTCAAGTCATCCAGCGTAGCCCAAATACTCTGGTTGCGCTGACAACCGGCTTTCCCACCACCAGCCAAATCATCGAGGCAACGCAAAAAGGCGCCCATGACGTGCTGCGCAAGGAGTCGCTCTCCTTTGAGCTCCGTCCACTGGTCGAATCCGCACTGCAAATGTACGAGCAACGCGCCAGCGCCAACGAGTCCAATGCCGAACTCCCACAGCCAGACAGCCGGGTGAAAATGATCGGCATCTCACGGCCACTGCAAGAGGTCTTCAAGCTGGTAGGCCGTGTCGCCCGCTCTGATGCACCGGTTTTAGTATCTGGAGAAAGTGGCACTGGTAAGGAACTTGTAGCTAAGGCAATTCACGAATACAGCCCACGCCGCAAGAGCGAAATGATCACCATCAACTGTGGAGCCATCCCAGATAACCTTCTAGAGAGTGAGCTCTTCGGTCATGAAAAGGGCTCTTTCACCGGAGCAATCGCTCGTCGTTCAGGTCGATTTGAACAGGCAGATGGAAGCACTCTTTTCCTCGATGAGATCGGCGACATGCCCTTGTCCATCCAAGTCAAACTATTGCGAGTTTTGCAGGACGGCACCTTTTCACGTGTCGGTTCCAACGAAACCTTGAAGTCAGATGTGCGCATCATCGCCGCAACCCACAAAAACCTCTCCGACGAGGTTACCAATAGCAATTTCCGAGAAGACCTTTACTATCGGCTAAATGTTGTGGAATTGAAAATTCCCCCTTTACGTGAGAGACCTGAGGATATCCCGCTGTTGGCTGAATTTTTTCTTCAGCGCACCACCCGCAAAAATGGCATGGCTCGAATCAAATTTTCTGCCGAGGCTACTGCTATCCTCCAATCCCATCACTGGCCTGGTAACGTGCGTGAATTAGAGAACACTATTGCCCGTGCCTGCGCACTGTCATCATCCAATGTTCTTCTTCCAGCAGACATACCGCTCTCTTCTGCACCCGGCATTTCCAGTGGTGACATGGACTCACTGATCGATCAACTACTCAGCGATGTTCCTGACAATGAAAAGCCACTCGAGTGGGCAGCGCGTGAGATGGTTACTCGAGTTCTTGAGCAAGCGGATGGCAACTTCAAGCAAGCCGCCATTGCTCTCAAGTTAAGTCAGGCCGAACTTCGGCAGATTCTCGCCAAGTGAGTTCTGCTTGCGTTTGCACTGGTCATCGACCTCCAGTTTCTCCAGATTGGACTAGACTCTGACTCATGAAGTTTGTCGCTCTCCACCTCATTATCATGCTTACCGTGCATAACACGGCGCTGAGCCGAGGTGAGAATCTGCCCGATCAAATTACTGCAAAACAATTGCGACTCGGCGAAGATGCCATGAGAGCGAAGTTGTGGGAGGTGGCGGCACATCACTACAATATCCTCCTCGCCACACCAGAGCAGGACGAAACGATTCGCTCTCAGGCATCCATCCGTCTGATCGAGGCGATGATCCGAAGTGGCAGACCAGATGAGGCTTTTGCGCTTATGGAGCAGACCCATATGCAAAATCACCCGGAAATGCCCTTTTGGAGAGGCCAGGCCCTCGCTGCATCGGGGCGTTTTATCAGCGCAGTTGACACGTTGAAAAAACTTCTAAGTGATTCGGCATTCATCAATTCAGTTCACCGAATGGAGGCAGGTTTAACCACAGCCAGTCTTGAATTGGCGCTGGGAAAATCTCAAGAGGCACTCAAGACCCTGACCTTGGTCGCTCAGGACATTGAAGGTGCAGAACTGCAACGCATTCGACTGCTTCAAATCAACATCCTCCTTGATCTGGAGCGAATCACAGAAGCCCGTGAGTTAATGCCTACCGGAAGTGAGATTACTCAATCCTTGCAATCAGAAGCTAATTTCACTGAAGCAGCCATCCTGCTGCGTGAGTCCAAAGCCGAAGACGCTGCCACACGCTACCAAGATTTGGTAGAGAATCCCCAGAATCTTTCTCTACGGCAATATCATGAAGCTTGGATCGGTTGGTCTGACTCTCTGCTTCTCCAAGGCAAGGATGTCGAGGCAGCGGAACTACTCCTTAACTATATCCAAAAGCATCCTGAATCCGATCTGCTAGAAGAAATCTTCAAGCGTTTACTTGCCGCACTCCCTGACGAGCCGACAACAAGTGACCCTATCCTGAGTCGACTTCAGAACTGGATCATGCCAACACCCCTTCCATCCCTCGGCCCGATCCGCCATATGGATTGTCGAGCCGTCTCCGCTTGGCCACAGCCCATTGAAAGTGACGATTTAACAGCCTTCTGCCTCTACACGCGTGCCATTGGCTTACATCGCATGAAGAGCGATGAGTCAAAACACGAAGCGAATTTACTTCTCAAGCGTCTCTGGTTGAACTTCCCGACGCACTTTCTGTCGAGTCGCTCACTTCTCGTCATGGCTGATTGGCGCCTTGATGCAAATCGTGTTGAAGATGCTCACCAGCTATTTCTGACACTCCGTGAATCCGCAACCTCACCACTAATCAAGGGTAGGGCTGCCTTCATGCAGGCCCACTCCATTGCAGGCAGCGGCGGTAGTCCCGCAGATGCAGCAAAACTTTATTATGAGGCTGCTGATCTGCTGCAGGGCACCGAATCCGATGTGGCGAGCTTCAACAGCAATCTGATTGAGTTAATTCAAACTGATGTGGTTGCCACAGATGATGATGCGACCATCAATGATCCGGTGATCCGTGCCAGCCTAGAACTAGAGCGGGCATTAGCCAATGATGATCCATCAGTCCGATTGGTCGCCATCGAGGCCTTTCTTCTTTCTCACCCGAACCACCCACGCGCAGCAGAGGCAAGAATCAATGCTGCAGAGTCCGCAATCATCATCAATCCGCCTGATCTTTCCGCCGCCAAAGCCCAGATTGAAACCCTCGAAGCAAATCCTAAGAATTCAGATCCAGTATCCCCAGTCCGCATCGCATTGACCAAACTTCGCATCACTGACCTTGCCGGGACACCTGAGGACACCATCAGAGAGTCACGAACCTTGATTGACGACTTCCCCACATCCAAGCAAGCGATCGAGGCATCCTTTATTCTGGGTCGTAACCTGTTTGAGACGGCCAACTATAACGAAGCCTTACTCATCTATCAGGAGCTACCCAAAAAAATGAGCGACACTCACCGAGTTCAGACGGCATGGCTGTTAGCCGCAAGATCGGCAGCACTCATTCCCACCTCTCAATCGCAGAAGGGATCACTCACGCTGTTTGACAATGCAATCGCCATTGATGGCCCACTCAACAGCATCGCCAAACTGGAGCGAGCAAGGCTGATGATGGATATCAATCTGCTTGAAGAAACCGTCGAGTTTCTGAAGCCCTGGCATGATAAACTTGAGGAGAGTGACCCGATGCACTTTGCCTCCGGATTGCTCATGGCAGAAGCCATCTACGCTCAAGGAAAACTCAACCCCGATTCTCTCCCTCAGGCACTAGCCATATACGACAACCTTCTCATTCATACCAAACGCCACACTCCCGATCATGATCGTTTGCAGTATCTGCGTGGACTTACTCTGGAACAGCTTCCGGATCCACAGGTTCCCGACATCAAACGCGAGAAGGAGGCATTGATTGCCTACTATTCAGTTCTCGAACGCGAAAAAACGCCCACACAGTGGGAGTATTTCGAAGCATCCGGCTTCCGTGCTCTTGCTTTACTCGAGAAATCTCTACGCTGGGATGCCGCTATCGCCTGCGCGAGAAAAATCGCATCTTTTAAGGGGCCTCGCAGCAAAGAAGCTGCCGCCCGGGCAAATCAGATTCAATTGAAGTATATGATTTGGGAAGATTGACCCGCTACCCAGAGTGAATCACAATGTTGCATGCTGAAGCTGCTGATTACCGGAAAATCTGGTCGAATGGGACAGGCCTTAATCAAGGCCGCTGAAGAGAATGCCAATACCTGTGTTGCCGCGACTCACGATCAAGGTGAGGATCTCGCCGTCGCCTTTTCAAGCGTAGATGCGGCCATCGATTTCACAACCCACTCCTTCACCCACGAGATTCTTGAGGCAGCGCTGACCACCAAAACGGCGCTGATCATTGGCACCACTGGACATACCAATGAAGAGAGGGCTGCAATCGAAGATGCCTCCAAACAAATCCCCATTGTCTTTGCCTCAAATTTCTCGGTCGGGGTCAACACGCTCTTCTGGCTCACCCGGCAGGCAGCACGAGTATTGAATCAGGAACGCTTTAATATTGAAGTTGTGGAAATGCACCATAAGCACAAGATCGACTCTCCCTCCGGCACTGCGCGCACGCTTCTGGAAATTCTCAATCAGGAAACCGATACCTCATATGACGACGATGTGGCTCATGGGCGCTTCGGCAATATCGGTGCTAGACCACCACGAGAAATCGGCATGCACACCCTTCGCGGCGGTGATGTCGTGGGTGATCACACCGTAATCTTTGCTGCAGATGGCGAACGTGTAGAACTTCACCACAAGGCATCCTCCCGCATGACCTTCGCAACAGGAGCTGTAAGCGCCGCCATTTGGTTGCAAGGCAGGGAAAGTGGGCTATATGACATGCAAGATGTGTTGGATTTGAAATAAGCCTTTATCACTTCTCCCACATAGTGAGCAACATGCGATATCTTATTTTCTTTTTTGCTATCCTGGTAATTCCGTCTTGTAAGCCGGCTCCAACCTCCGAAGCCTCGAAAAGCGTTACTGCTCTGAACTCTCTAACGGTTGAGTCCAATTTTGATCCGCAAAGTTTGCTACATTCGATAGTTCGAATCAATGCGACCCAGCAGGATTGGAATCAATGGCAGCCTTGGGAGAAAGACCCTCCCCGACAACGTCGCGCCCTCGCCGCCATCATCGGGCAGGCAAAAGTCATCACAACGGCCGAGATCGCGGCCAACGCGACTTACCTTGAATTTGAATCAGCTGACGGCACCCGCTTTATTCCTGCGAAAGTCCTCATTCGCGACGATGAAGTCAATTTGGCGCTGCTAGGTCCTGCCAACGAATCTGATGGACAAGAGTTCTTCAAGGATACCATCCCTCTCCAGCTATCTGAACCAGCAATCCAAGGCGATACTCTAGAGATTCTGCAACTTGAAGCCAATGGCACTGCTCTGGTAACACCCGGCACACTCCAGAGCATTGAACTCACCAGCAGCTTTCTTCCCAGTCATCACTTCCTAACGTATATGGTCAAGGCCTCCATGCAGAGCGCGGCCAGTAGCTACACACTGCCGGTCATCAAGAACCAACAACTTGCCGGCGTGTTGTTGAGTTACAATAGCAAAGATCAGATCTGCGACGTCACATCCTCAGACATCATCCAACGCTTTCTGAATGCCGCCTCAAGTAGCGATTACGAAGGCTTTCCAAGCCTTGGAGTGCAAGTGACTACGACCGAAGACAACTCATTTCGCCAATGGCTCAACCTTACCGATGAGCATGGAGGCCTTTACATACGTCGCGTAGGCGATAACTCGGCTGCGAAGGAGGCAGGTGTTGTCAGCGGCGATGTCCTACTTGAGGTCGATAGCAAGCCTATCGATCGTCGTGGTTACTACGAGCATCAATCCTATGGTAATTTATCATGGGTTCACCTTGTCCGTGGCACCAAAGCTGTCGGTGATGAACTCAAACTCAAACTCATGCGTGATGGAAAGGAGCTCGAAGTCAGTGCCATCCTCAAACGCAAGCCACCTCAGGATAAGTTGGTTCCTGAATACCTTTTTGATCAACAGCCCAGCTATCTGGTCAAGGGTGGCCTTGTTTTTCAGGAACTGACGCGGGAAATCCTCGAGCGATACGGCAAAGACTGGAAATCTCGTGCTCCCCTCAACCTCTTAGATGCCTACGACAATCCACAACGCTACGAGGAGAAGATGCGTCGCGTGGTTTTCCTCAGCACGGTCATCCCCACCCCAGCAACTCTTGGCTACGAACGTCTGCGTAGCATGATCGTCCGGAAGGTAAATGGCCATGAAATTAAGGATATGCAAGATCTGGCTGATGCTCTCAACTCAAACTCCGGCAAGATGCACGCCATTGAGTTCTTGGATGAACACCTCGTCATTTACATTGATGAAAATGTTACCAACACCGTAGATGCCCAACTATTGCGACGCGGACTTTCTAAGCTAATGCACATCGCCCCGCAAAGAGATCAGAATCAATGAACTCTGCCATCTCGGATCTCAAGTATACGATCGCCTGTTTGGGA
>JBMYMN010000004.1:0-36956 GCA_049597355.1 Luteolibacter sp. | reverse complement strand
CTTTGCATTTGGATCGAGTCTCATGTGGTAGAGGCCGAAGTGGCGTCCCCCATCAGCGGTGGGTGTGCAGATCAGTTTCCAGTTGCGGGTGATTAAGCAGCGTTGCTTGGCGTCGACGATGAGTTGGCGGTATTCCGGTTTGACCACGAACTGATAGTTGAAGCCTTCGTCGATGAGAGTGACTTCGTCCATGGGTGGTAAATTTGGGCGTTCGACGCCTTCAACGCTGAATTGGATGAATGGGAATCCGGTTTCCATGTAGACCGGGCGATCGCTGGCCTGCGACGCGTCCTTCAACCAGCTTGCGAGGCTGCGGCCCTCCCAGTTGGCTGCGGGTTCCACCGCCGCGAGTTCGGCGAGAGTGGGGATGATGTCGATGCTGCGCACGGTCTGGGCATGATCGCCGGCTTCAACGCCGGGTACGTAAATAAGCAAGGGGATGCGATTGGAATGTAGTCCACCATTGAAGGTGAGGCCGTGGCCGAGTGTCACGCCAGGCTCGTAGAGGTCATCGCCATGGTCGGAGGTAATGACGATGATGGTGTTGTCGTCCAAGCCGGTGCGTTCGAGGGCGTCGAGAATCTGGCCAACGCAGTCGTCGAAGTATCGGGTGCAGCCATCGAAGAGAGCACGCATCTGATTTGCTTCTGCGGGAGGCAGGGCTTTCCATTTGGATTCCAGGTCGGTGCCGCCAATGAAGTTGTCGATGTCGAAGTCCACTCCCGTGCGATTGGGGCCCTCGTAATCGGGTTCCGCGAACATGGAGTTGTAGGGCTCCGGAGTGCGGTAGGGCAGATGGTTGCATGAGAAAAAGACGTGCCAGAAGAAGGGCTGGCCACTGCGGGCCATCATATTGAGACGGGATTCCACGCGGCGGTTGACGACCTTGGGAGTGACGAACTGAGCAAAGGACTGCAGCTGTGGGAAGAGGCGGTAGCCGACTTGATTGTCGAAATAGAGCGGTATGACAAAGTGAGCCATGACCACCGCCTGACTCATATAGATCTTGAAGTTGTCGAAGCTCGAAACCGAGACGTGTTCCATGCCCTGCGGCATAAGTTCGTAGTAACCGGCGCACCAGTCGCCGATGGCGGCGGTGTCGTAGCCCTCATCGCGCAACAACTTGGCAAGGGGGATGATGCGCTGCTGGGTGGATTCGACGTTCTCCCGGCTAGGATACATCTGCCGGATACCATGAGTGTGTGGATACTGCGAGGCCATCAATGAAATGCCAGACTCCAAAGTGGATGCGATGGGGACGTAGCAGTGTTGGAAGCGTCTGGACTTGGCGGCCAGGGCATCGATGTTGGGAGAGACTCCGGCGGCGGCGAGTCCATCGGTTCGCGCGGGTCGGAAGCCTGTGTAGCCGAGGCGGTCCGCCCGCAGGGAATCGGATCCAATAATGATGATATTGGGGCGGTCGCGGTCCGTGTTTTCTACTTTTGTGCTGTCTCCCTGTTTGAACAAGATAGTGCTGGCGATGATCAGGGTGGCCACGACACCCAGACCGATCCAGCCCCTGCGTCCGAACAAGCGCTGAGCCTGCCAGGCCAGCACGGCAATCACCCCGAGGATGGGTAGGAGAGAGAAAAGAACGAAAAAAACCGCTGGTTGGATGCTATCGGGTATGAAGTCGAAGGCCCTGTAATACCAGTGACCGAATTCTGCCTCGTTGATGAAGTAGGGGCGGCTGTGCATCAGCCGCAGCGTAAAGAACATGTGCAGCGCCATGGCGCCGAGAAACGTGCGTCCCATCACCCATATGATGGAAATGCGCCTGGAGCGGGCGGTCCAGTGGTGAATGAATGGCTGCAAGATGATGGCGCCTGCCAGAGCGAGTATTATGTAGGCAACCAGCATCCATAGGTTCTGGAGGATCAGAAACATGAGGTGTTTCTCGCGGGCCAACGCACTGAATTTATTGGCCATTTCGTTCGAGCTTCGAGCCAGTTTCCACAGCGAGAACCCATATTGAGCAGCCAAGAACACAGTAACTCCCGTCAGCACCTGCCAGTAGGGGGCGCTGATACTTACGGATCTCTCGGGTTTGGCAGTGGGTTCGCTCAAGAGATCGGAAGTCTGACAATCGGAATTGAGACAAGCAAGTGCCCAAAAACCATCGACCTCCGGCTCGCTGGGCAGTAGATCAGGAGCAAGTCCCATGAACGATACTCCGCGCATCTTGATCGTCACCGCCGCTTTTGGCGAAGGCCACAACAGCGCGGCGCGCAATATGGCCCTCGCACTGGATGCGGAAGGCGCGGTTTGTCAGGTGGCGGATCCGATTCTTCAAGGTGCTCCCATGACGACGGCCATTGTGAGCCGAGCTTATCGCTTTGTGACCACTCGGCTACCATGGTTGTGGTATAAGATTTATCAATCGACGGATCGGTGCGATTTCTCCAAACGCCAATCGCCCATCATGCGCTTGCCGGAAAAAGCGCTGGGTCGACTCATTGATCAATTCAAGCCCGATGCCATTGTTTCTACCTATCCGCTTTATCCCTATTTTCTGCGGCGTATTCGTCAGGGCATCGATGGTGAATTTCCGGTCATTACGGTTGTGACCGACTCCATTGAAATCAATGCATCATGGCTGCGCTCTCCCTCGGACCATTGGCTTGTCACTGACGAGAAGACGCGCAAGCGCATGAATCCACCACTGCCTGCCGGTAAAATCACCGCTACTGGATTTCCAGTGCACCCGCGATTTGCCACCCAGGGCACGGTTTCCGAGGATGATGCCTGCAGCCCCTTCCGTATACTCTATTTCGCCACTGCGAATCCGCGTATGCTCAGTGCGAACGGACGCGCCATGCTCGATGCTTCCCCCGACATCTGTTTGACCATTGTGATGGGCCGCAATGTGCGCAGATTGGTTCGCCGTGCTCAGGCTCTCAGAGATGCTTACCCCGGTCGTGTGCGCCTGATTGGTTGGACGCGGCGGGTGCCGCAGTTGCTGGCCAAGCATCATCTGGTGGTCGGTAAGGCGGGTGGAGCGACCGTGCATGAGGCCATTGCCGCTCGTTGCCCCATGTTGATTCATCATCTGGTTCCGGGTCAGGAGGAAGGCAATCTGCAGTTGCTTGAATCGATAGGCGGTGGTGCGCTTGCTGATACGCCTCGACTCTTGAAGGGTAAAATCACTGGCCTTCTGGCCAATGACGCTGGTAGCTGGCACGAAATGAAACGTGGCTTGATTCGCCACGATTGTATCGATGGGGCGCAGGTGGCGGCCCGTTTTGTGCTCGATCAGATCAAATACAATTCATGAATTTTCTCTTCGATATCGGCCGGGTGCTGTTGGACTTTGATTTCGAGACCTCTCTCTCGAAGTTGCTGCCGGATAAGGTCGATCATCCGCGCCAACGCCTCGAGTGTTTGCTGACCCGCAAAGACGATTTCGAATCCGGTGCCATCGATCCCGATGCCTACATCGAATGGGCCTTAGATATCATGGAGAGTGAAGCAGGACCCGACGAATTTATTGCTGCCTGGCGAGATATCTTTACTCCCAATCAACCCATGTGGGCACGGGTTCGCCAATTGCATTCGGCAGATCACAAGCTGATCTTGTTTTCCAATACCAATGCAATCCACGTGCCGTGGATCTTTGAAACCTGGCCGGAATTCGAGCTCTTTCACGGGGATGTCCTGTCTTTCGAGGTGGGTCAGATCAAGCCGCATCCTGCGATTTACCAATACGCTATCGAACGCCACGGCTTATCCCCCTCAGAGACCCTCTACATAGACGATCTGCCTGAAAACATTGAAGCGGGGCGTGCTGCAGGTTTCAACTCGTGGCAGTATGAACTCAACAATCATCAAGCTTTTGAGCTGTGGCTGGACAAAGCACTGCAGCAAGCAGATACATTATCTCCATGAACCAACCTCTGGTCATCGCTGGACGTTCCTTTGACTCGCGCCTCTTTGTCGGAACCGGTAAATTTTCGTCCAATCTGTCCATGCGCGATGCGCTCGAAGCCAGTGGAACCGAAATGGTGACTGTCGCCCTGCGCAGGGCGGATTTGAGTGGAGAGAGAGATCCACATGCCAACATTCTGGAATTCATCGATCCCGAAAAGTATTTAGTTCTTCCCAACACCAGTGGTGCCATGAATGCCCAAGAGGCTCTGCGTTTGGCCCGTCTCGCCGAGGCTGCCGGGCTTCCCAAATGGGTAAAACTCGAGATTCATCCGGATCCTACTTACCTCTTACCCGATCCCATAGAGACCCTCAAGGCTGCTGAGATGCTCGTGAATGAAGGCTTCACCGTATTGCCCTACATCAACGCCGACCCTGTACTGGCCAAGCGCTTGCAGGAGGTTGGTGTCGCCACGGTGATGCCTCTCGGTGCACCCATTGGATCCAACCGCGGTATCGCTAACCGCGATCAAATCCGCATCATTATCGAGCAAGCGATTGTGCCTGTAGTGGTTGATGCCGGAATTGGGGCGCCCAGCCACGCTGCCGAGGCCATGGAGCTGGGTGCCGACGCTGTGTTGGTGAATACTGCCATCGCGATCGCCTCCGATCCAGTGAAGATGGGAAAGGCTTTCGATCTGGCCGTGCGTGCCGGTCGGCAGGCCTATGAGTTGGGTTTGCCTGAAGTCTTTGATGAAGCCAGAGCCACGAGCCCGCTTACCGGTTTCCTAGTTGATTAAATGATGAAGCTCTCCGCCATTGTTGCCATGACTCCAGACCGCATCATCGGTCGGGGAGGGGATTTGCCGTGGCATTTGCCGGAGGACCTCAAATTCTTCAAACGCACGACTTCTGGTCATCCCGTTGTGATGGGCCGCAAGACCTATAACTCTATTGGTTTCCCCTTACCAAAGCGCCGCAACATTGTCTTAACGCGTGATGAGCAATGGAGCGCGGAGGGAGTCGAGGTGATCCACTCGCCCGAATCCCTCAGGGCCATGAACGGTATCGAGGGAAAAATTTTCATCATTGGTGGCTCAGAGATCTATGCTGCCTTCTTGCCTCATCTTGATGAATTGATCGTGAGTCATGTGAAACAGGAGTATGAAGGCGACACCCGCTTTCCTGAATTTGAGTGCCAGTTTCCCCACAGTGAGGTATTGGAAGAGTTCGACGACTTCATCGTCAGAAAGTGGACCCGTTGAGTCTCAAAGATTTCTTAGCGATTTTGTCGCATCGCTGCGTGCGGCAAAGAAGGCCGGCACCAGTGCGGCCATCGAGCAAAGAATAAAAGCGGCAATGCCGATGAAGACCTGCTCAAGAGGATTGTGGTGGGCCGGTAGAGTATCGAAGCCAGTCAGGGAGGCGGAGAAGGGGTCGAATCCCAGCTTGCGCATGAATGCCTGAACGCCACCACGAAAGTAGATGATGACATGGCCTAGGGAGATACCGATGATCGAACCGATCGCACCCAGCAACATCCCCTGGTAGAGAAAGACCCGTACGATCTGGCTGGGGGAGGCCCCAAGTGCTTTCATGACACCAATTTCGCGCTTTTTTTGAACGGTGACCGTGAACATGACGGCCATCATCGAAAAGGCAGATACCAAGACGATAAAAGACAGGGCGAAATACATCATCACGCGCTGCTGTGCCACAAGCAGAAAGAACGGTCGGTACTCCTCAGCCCAAGTGAGCATGGCCCAGTTTGGCCCCAGAAACTCAGAGGCTTCGGCGGCAACCTCTTCGGCAAGGTAGGCATCTTTCAAGCGTAATGCCACGCCTTGCACGGCATCTTCAAGGCCGGCAAGATCCTGACCAATGTGCAGCGGCACAAAGAGGTCGGGAGTCATTGCCATCTGTGAGGATTGGTAGATACCGATGACTTCCAGCTCTTTGGGCAGAACAAAGGATTTGAGACCTTTGAGAATGTCAGCATCCATTTCTTCGCTGTCCGTATTTTCAAGAGCCTCAATGGATTTGAGTATCTTAGTGATGGATTGAACAGTGAAAGTGTATCGACCGTTCTCTCTGGAGCCATCTTCCATGGCAATTATCAAGTCTGTTAGCAATTCGCGTTCAGGTTGCCGAATGTCCTCACCATGAATTTCAACGATTTGGTTATAGGCGTTCTGGAGGTCTCCTTGAAGTATGCCTGCTGCAGCTTTGCTCGGCTCACTCAAGACTTTCAGGATCTTTGTCGCAGATTTCCACCTGGCTGCCTGATACTCGCGTATGGGTGGATTTTCCGTACTTTTGTAGGCCTGCATGACCTCTTCAAAGTTTCGGGTGGAATAAAGTCGAATGATGGCTCCAACTCCGATTGTGTATTGCTCGGCAAGGGTGGAAGAGATCACCGCGCGGTCATCGATGCCGAAGTCCGCACTCGATTTTGGATGATTCTTGCGGTCGAGCATCTGACTTATGCCCTCAACCTGAGATTTGTCAGAACTGTCGATGGCGTGAAACTTCACCGGGCGCTGCCACGAAGCGACGTCCATGATGACGTGGTCGGAGATGTACGGAGTTGCAGCTTGCACCTGGGACAGTTGGTGGCTGCGACTCGCAACCTCTTCCCAGCCATCTCTGTTGAGTCCATCCGCGCTCATGAGACTGTCCTGGACCAGAATGTGCGGGGTAAAACCAAGGATGCGTTCCTTGACTTGCCTCTCCAAACCGGAGAACACCGCCATCACCACCACCAACACCAGTACGCCGAGCATCACGCCGATCACTGAGATCAGTGTGAAAGAGGACAGCATCGCCCGTCGCGGGTTTAGGTAGCGCCGGGCGAGCAGGAGGCTGAAAGAGCGATGCTTGATGGCCTGAGATTACTGGGACTGTAGACGACCGCAAGCGCAAGTCGGGGTTTGGCGTGTTGCGAAATGGCCATTACCCAATGTCAGTTGGTATCAGTCCCACAGGCCCGGAGTAGTTCCAATGGCTTATAGCCCGTGTGAGATGCGCTTCGCAGATGCAATGCTTACATGCTGCTGACTCGTGATTGTTGACCGATGATCGGGCTATGGCCGACATCACTCTCCATCGAGACCGAGCAGATCGATCAGGCGTTGAAGGTCGTCATCGCCGTAGTATTCAATCTGAATCTTACCCTTCTTGGCTCCGTGATGAATGACCACGTGGGTGGCGAGGTGTTCGCGCAGGCGGTTGGAAATGGCACGAATCTGGGTATCTATCGTGCTGCCGGTGATTGGCTTTGCTCCCTTCTTTTTAGTGGAGTCAGAACCTCCCTTGAGAGTGTCTTGAGCCAGCTTTTCTGCAGCGCGGACGGTGAGTTGGCGCTGGATAATCTGGTCGGCGATGAGCTTTTGGGTCTCCTGATTCTTGATCGAGAGTATCGCCTTGGCGTGTCCGACAGTCAGGTGACCCTGTGCCAACATGGCCTGAATATCGCTGTGGAGATCAAGCAGGCGCATGGCATTGGCGACACTGGCGCGGGACTTCCCAACACGACCGGCGATCTCGTCTTGCTTCAGGATAAATTCCTTGGCGAGTCGCACATATCCCTTGGCTTCTTCAATGGGGTTGAGATCTTCACGTTGGAGATTTTCGATCAGAGCCATTTCAAGTACGTCGCGATCCGAGGCTTCACGCTCGATGACTGGCACGGTGGACAGGCCAAGTTTTTTGGAGGCACGCCAGCGCCGTTCACCCGCGATCAACTCGAGTTTGCCGTCCACCTTGCGGACGATGAGTGGCTGAATAACGCCGTGCTGACGGATGGAATCGACGAGGTCATCGAGAGGGGACTCGACGAAAGTGGTGCGGGGTTGCAGCGTGCTTGGCACCACCATGTCGAGTGAGACATCACGCACATGCTTGCTGTCATCGGCAGACAAGTTTCCTTCCGTTGCATTTGCGTTCTTTTTAATCAACGCGCCGAGTCCTTTGCCGAGTGCTTGCTTAGCCATGGGGAAATAGAGTGAACCAATTCCCTGAGCGATTCCAAGCTCATTTCGAATTCGGCGAGAACTTACTTTTATGAATCTCTCCCATGCTTGACGATCAGGGCGCAAGTCGGCATCCATTGCAGCGTGAAATCTGTCCTTATCATTGCTGCCTCGCTGCTGCTCACGCTTCGCATCGCAGCGGGACAAGCCTTGGCTGAATCCGATGTTGTGGCCGAGAAAGTGCCAGATGCCGCGATTATCTCTGCCGTCAAGGCTGTCGGTGATCTCGGCAAGTCCGTGGTGCAAGGCCGCTATGCATTTGCGTTGGAGCGTATGAATCCGAAGGAAAAAGAGCGTCTTGCCAGACAGCTTGGCGGCTTGGCGGCTGTTGAAGATCAACTCAAGGGAGTTGCGGCAGAGATGCTCAAACAGGGCGTGCGCATTCTATCATCAAAGCCACAAGGCAAACCCACTGCATATGGTGTTGAGCCAGTAATGGTGACTGATGAAGTTGAGGGCAAGAAGGTGAGCCGCTGGTTGTACAGTCAATGGCTCGTGTTGGTTCCTACTGTGACGCGCTTCGAGGTGATGCATCGGGTCGAAGGCCAGCCACCCAAATGGATACAGATTGAAAGCATCAGCTATCAGGTCGCGGTCTCTGGCCGCGACAAAGAAGATTGGACCTTTATCGATGGCGCCAGCCTCACGGCTGCTCGCCTCTGCGGTCTTTACAAGACTCTACCCAAAGACATTCAGCTCCCTGAGGTGAAGAAACGACAGATCAACAACTGAATCCCCCATGGCATCAAAAAGACAAGAACGCGTCCGCAAGCAGCAGAAGCTGACCCGCGAATTCATCAAGATGTGGGAGCGCGCACAGAGTGATTTGTGTGAAGTCCGAAATTCAGAGATTCATGGGCGAGGTGTGTATTCGACTCAATTCATCCCCAAGGATGAGAAAATTATCGAGTATGTCGGCGAAATTATCGACAAGGAAGAGAGTGATCAACGCGGTAATGCTCAGCACGAACATGCCCAGAAGACCGGTGATGCAGCCGTCTACATCTTTACGCTCTCCAAGAAGTATGATCTGGATGGCAACGTGCCGTGGAACATTGCACGTCTGATCAACCACTCCTGCGAGCCCAACTGTGAAGCCTGGATTGATGATGACCGCATTTTTATTCATGCCCTCCGAGACATCGAGCGGGGAGAGGAACTCTGCTTTGATTACGGCTTCGATATCGATTGCTTCGAGGAGCATCCCTGCCTCTGTGGCACGGACAATTGCGTTGGCTACATAGTGAGTCAGGATCAGTGGCCTGAGCTCGAAAAGAAGCTCGCCGAGCGGGCTGTCAAGGACGAGGCAAAAAGATCCAAGAAGGCCGAGGCAAGCAACTGATCTGCTCTACTGAATCCGAAAATCCACATTAGTTCTGCATCAACCGAATACCCCACCAGATGAGTGCTGCCGTAGCGGCTACCAGCAGCAATAACATCATGAGGCTTCGATTCTGAACCCTGCGAATGTTGGCCACTTCGCCCCGCGAGACGGTTTCCTCGTGCTTGCGTCGGCGCTCCCTGTCCTTGAGTTCGTCGAGGGGCGGCATGGTGTGCTCTCGCTCATGGCGCTCGCGTTTGATACGTTCCTGATTGCGGGCGAACTCGCGTTCACGCTCCATAAGCTCCTGCTCATGCGCCAGCAAAGCGTCGAGTTCGAGCTCTTCCTTAATGGGCGTGTTTCGGCTCATGCTGGTGTGAACTGATTGAGGCGAGCATGGATTGGTAGCTGCGATCAACCGAAGAAGGTTTTGAAGACGTAGAGAGCCATGGCAGCACCCCCAAGCAGGACCACGGGAAGGTTGAACGCGAAGCCGTTGCGCAGATTGGCGGCAAATTCGCTGCTTCCACTTTGACGTCCACGTTTGGCGTTTCGACCGAAGATGGCGCTGCTGCGACTGCCATCGAAGTGGGAAGCCGCCTGATCATATTCATCGCAGGCGAGATCAAGAGCAACACTCGCGCGATCGAGCTTGTTTGAGGTATTCTCGCGGGTCCAGCTTTCCGGATTGATGGCCTCGAGTTTGTCCAGATGGCCGGCAAAACAAGTGCGACACTGTTCAAGATCTTGAGCCTCGTTACGGATTTCGTAGAGTTGGCGGTCGATCAGGGTCAGGGCAGAGGTCAGTCGCTCGGTCCACTCAGCCTGCTGAGAGACGAAGGCCCGTTTGCGACTGGCCAATTCTTCCAGCTCAATTTTCTTACGCTCGAGTTCTTCACGTTGCTGCTGAATACGCTCGAGTTCACTCTGAGCCTGAAGTAGCTTGCGTTCATAATCTTCATTGTTGCCTTCCGCAACTTCATGAGAAGCAGTAGGCATTTCCATCTGGGTCGAACGGATCCGGATGTGCTGGGTGTGGTCTGAGAGGGAAGACATGGCGGAAATGTGTTCGGTTAGAACTTTCCATTAACCAATCCTCGCTTCGATTTCCAGCTAAATATTAAACATTTCTTAATGAATAAGGATTCAGAACCAGCGGATTTACAGCCGCTTGTGACTGACATTAATCTTCTTTTCTCATTGGTCTGAAATACCAATGCCAGGCTCTGGTTAATGCTCCGCGAATATCCTCCGCCACCAGATAGGCAGTCGGAATCAGTAGCAAGGTGATGGCGGTTGCAAAAAGCAGGCCGAAGGCCAGTGATGCGGCCATGGGGATGAGCATTTGTGCCTGAAGAGAGGCATCAAAGAGGATGGGAAGCAAGCCAGCAAAGGTGGTTAGTGAGGTCAGAATGATCGGGCGAAAGCGGCGGGTGCCAGAACGGATGACCGAGTCCAACAAGGGTTCGCCCTCGCGTACTTTTTGGTTGATGAAATTCACCATCACCAGTGAATCGTTCACCACTACGCCAGATAGTGCGAGAATGCCAAAGACTGAGAGAAAGGAAGGAGTGATGCCGAGAATCAGGTGACCAGCAAGGGCGCCGATGGCTCCAAAAGGCACGGCAAGCATCACGAACAGAGGTTGATAGATTGACTTGAAAGGAATAGCGAGCAGTCCGTAAAGGACGAGAAAGAGCGCGCCGAAACCGAGTATGGTCTTGCGGCGGGTCTCTTCGTGTTCAGCGACGTAACCATCATAGCGCCAAGAGAGAGAGGGATGGTCCGCAAGCATCTGATCGAGTCGCTCAGAAAGGTCGCGGGCAATTCGGATTACGTCTACCGACTTACTCTTGGCTCGGCCGTTGATGGTGATTACCTGAGCTCCATCGATGCGCTCAATTGAGGATCTTCCCATGGTGAGTTCGGCGGTGGCCACGGAATGGAAGGGAGCTTCGCCACCCTTCGGAGTACGGATACGGAAGCTCTCGAGAGTATGGAGCGAGTTACGCAACTCATCGGGCATACGCACCATCACCCGTACATCGTCCCGTTCGCGCTGGATACGTTGGGCCTGCTCACCAAAGAAGGCGGCTCGCACTTGGCGGGCCAGTGAGCTTTGAGTGAGCCCCAGTGCCTCACCCTCGGGTTTGATACGGATCAATAGTTCGTCGCGAACACCACCAGACCGACTATGGGCACCACCGATCCCCTCATAGGACTGGAGGACCTCAACGATTTGCTCAGTCAATTCGCGCTTGGCCTCGGTTTCAGGGCCACGCAACTCAATGGTGATACTCTCAATATCATCCTCGTCTCGCCGTCGTTTACCGGAGTCGCCTGTGATACTCAGAGATTGAACGTCGGGCATTTCGCCAACCAGTTCCAGCCAGCGGTCGGCGATGGCCTGGTTGTCAGGCCCAGGTTCGGAACGGTGACCGGGATCGGTGACATTGATCACCACATAACCGGTATGTGGGTCGATGCGGCTTCTGGCCGGCCAGCCACCCGACGAGGTCAGGTCATTCTCGATAATGGATTTACCGGTGCCAGGATCGACAAACTCCTCACGCAATTGTTCAACTGCAGCGTGAACTCTCTTGACCCGCTCATCTGTGGCCTCAACAGGCGTGTCCCGGTGCATCCTAACATAGGCTCGGACGGTGTTGCGGTCCACCGAGGGCATGTTTTCAAAGCCCATTGCACCACTGCTGGCATAGCCGAGGCAGGCCATGGCCAGCGCAATGAAGCCAGCCAGTGTTGAATAGCGATGATGCACACAGAAGCGAAGTGCCGGTTCATAGGCAACCTTGACGAAACGCTCGAGGCTGCCCGCGACCCAATGCTGGGCCCGAGAAATGGGTCCCAGTTGACGCCTACCGACTCTCACATGCTTCAGGTGGCCGGGTAGGATGAGCTTGGACTCGATCAACGAGAAGATCAGCGCCGCAGTGACAATCGGTGGTATCTGCTTGGTGTAGCTGCCATAAGTTCCGTCGAAGAGCATTAAGGGAAAGAAAGCGACGATGGTAGTCAGCGCACCGAAAGTCACTGGAGTGGCAACTTCTTTGGCACCAATCGAAGCGGCATCGAGTGGCTTCATACCTTCGTTTAGATGGCCGTACACGTTCTCCGCAGTTATGATGGCGTCGTCGACAATGATGCCGACCACGATGATGAAGCCAAAGATGCTCATCACGTTGGCGGTGATGCCGAACCATGGCATCATGATCAGGCCACCTGCGAATGAAACCGGGATGCCGATGACAACCCAGAAGGCGATACTGGGTCTTAGAAAGAGACCTAGTATAATCATCACCAATAGGCTGCCCTGCAGCAGGCTGCCCACCAATGTGCTGAGTCGGCCCTCAAGCTCCACCGAGGCGTCGTCCCAGATATTGAAGTGGACACCCTCCGGGAAACGCTCACGCGCAGTTGCGACATACCTTTTTACCGCGGCTGCAACATCAAGGGCGTTTTCGTTATCGAGACAAAGGGCTTCAACCAGCAGAGCAGGGCGCCCATTGAAACGCATGATCTTGCGATTTTGGTCCAGCCCATCCTTGACTGTGGCGACTGTGCCGAGTTTGACCTCCGATCCATCCCTACTACTGATGATGATGTTCTCAAAATCTTCTCGATCATAGGCCTGGCCTTTACTTCGGATGGTCAGAGATCCTTCCTGAGTCTGCACTTTTCCCGCAGGTAGGTCGACAGAGGAACGACGAATAGCATTGGTGAGATCACTGAAGGTCAGGCCGTAATCGCGCAGATCCTGAGGACTTGCTTCGACAGAAATCTCATAGGTTCGTGTGCCCTGCATCAGCGATTGTGAGATTTCGGGCATGTTGACGAGATCGTCTCGGACTTTCTCCGCAGTGCGCTGTAGTTCACCGATTTCCAGGTTCCCCGAGACGGCAATCTTGATGACATCGAACCACATCTTGCTGTCGGGGATGTGGATTTTGGGTGGCTCCGTTTCAGGAGGCAGGGTGGAAATTCGGTCGATGCGCGACTTTACTTCATCAATCACATTCTCAGGTTCCACGCCGTCTCGCGTGTAGAGTCGGATCCAAGCTGAGCCGCTCCTGAGGTCGGTGTTGATGCTATCAATTCCCTGCAGACCGCGCAGTGCATTCTCTATCGGGATGGCGACGGCCTTCTCAATGTCTGCCGGAGATCCGCCACGATAACTGACGGTTACATCAATGCGCCCCATATCAAGAGCCGGTTGCACCTCGAGTTGAACCCGGTTCATGGCCGAGTAGCCACCCCAAATCAGGATGGCAATGATCAGGAAGTTCGCGGCGATGTCGTTGCGGGCAAACCAGCGGATCATATTGAGTGGAGAGTGGGTGAGAAAGGCTTTCTAGGACAGCGACTCGATGCTTGTCTGCGTGGGCGTGAATCGAACATCAAAACGTGGTATACGTGATCAACTGTTCTGTTATCGCATCAAATGTAAAACATCGGGCCACCGGACTGCTGAGCGATGTCGGCAATGGTGGTGGCGTCCAAGGCGTTGCAGAGAGCATTGGAAACACCTTCCCAAGCCTGGCGAACACCCCCACCTGACTCACCCTCCGCACTGACTGTAGACTGGAGCAGGCCCGGTTCCACGGCTCCGACCACCTGACGCAGCGTGATTTCCTCTGGAGGCATGGCCAACAAGTATCCGCCGCTCTTGCCGCGTCGGCTCTCGATCAGGCCCGCTCGGCGGAGGTCGTTGAGGATTTGTACAAGAAAATTGGCAGAAACGGCTTCCCGTTTTGCAAGTTGCTCAAGACGTGTAAGGGTCTTAATGTCATGCTGTCTTGCAAGCTGGACCAGCGCACGGCAGGCATATTCCAACTTCTGAGAAATCTTCATGAGTGAATCCCACCAGAATGAAGCTAGCAGGGCTAGCATGAATAAAGCGATCAGGCCTTGCGTGGACGAGTTATGGGACAATTTGCAGGAAGAGGCCGCCCGTTTGGGCGCCGACGAGCCCTCGCTGGGTCACATGATCGGCGATGTGATAGTGTCGCGCCTTAATCTGGCTGAGGCATTGGGTGCCAGGTTGGCCCGCCGCCTCTCGCGCGAGGACATGCCTCGGCTTGAGATGGAGCCCCTACTAACTGACGTCTTTCGCAAGAATCCAAAAACGGTCGAGCAGGCGGCCTGTGATATGGTAGCCATGCACGAACGTGATCCAGCATGTTCATCATTGCTCGAACCCTTGCTTTTCTACAAAGGTTTCCTCGCTCTTGCGACTTATCGCATAGCCCACCAACTTTGGTTGGATCAGCGTCGTTGGATGGCGCTCTATCTGCAGAGTCTGGCGAGTGAGGCCTTCGCTGTGGACATCCACCCAGCGGCTCGCATTGGCTGCGGTATCCTTCTCGACCATGCGACCTCATTCGTGGTCGGCGAAACAGCCATCATTGAAGATAACGTCTCCATTCTTCATGAGGTCACTCTCGGGGGTACTGGCAAGGAAACGGGCGATCGTCATCCCATCGTGCGATCCGGCGTGCTGCTCGGTGCAGGATCCAAGGTCTTGGGGCGTGTTGAGATCGGCACCGGAGCCAAGATCGGTGCCGGCAGTGTGGTATTGAGTAACGTTGAAGCTCATACCACCGTGGCAGGTGTGCCGGCTACCATTGTAGGCGAATCTCAGGAATTGAATCCAGCTATCGAAATGAACCAACAACTCGATTGTCGAGAATCATAAATACTAGCATGAATCCTCGCTGATGACTTCCCTTCGTGTTCCATGCCTAATCCTGTCAGCACTTGTGTGCTCGTCTTGCGATGGGCTTAAGGAGGTTGCCGACAAGATGTCGACCACTATCGGCGACAAGCTGGGAGGTAGTCATGAGAATTCGTTGGCAAATTCGTATGATAACCCGCTACTGAACTTGGTCGACCAGACCGACGAGGGCTATGTGTTTCGCAAGGATTTGCCGTTTCCATCGGAGGTGATCGTGACCACGGTGGCCAAGCGCCATCTCAACGGCCGGCTCTTTCATGAGTCTCAACTGGGTCGTAAGGTTGAGGCAATCATTGGTAAGGAGGAAATCACGGCCGAGTTTGAGCGAAAAGGATCCACTGTGCTTTTTACCATCAAGGACAGCAGCTTCTCGATTCCAACGCCATCCACTGACGGGGGTGAGACTGGATCCAGGACTGTCGACAATCCCTTCAGTCAGGCACCGCCTCCAAAAAAAACCATGACTTTCGTTCGACAGAACGGAGCTTGGAAAGGCAGAGGAGCACGCGAGTTTAAGTTGATGGCCATGAATTTGCAGCTTTCCCCGGTGTTTGGGGATCTGTTGATAGATAACGCGCTGACACCCCGAGGCATATGGTTTTCGTCTAGCCGCATGAAAATCGGTGATGAGATTGAAGTAACTCAGACCGCGATGCCAATGATCGTGTCTGGCAAGACCTCCGGCAGCCTCAACATGAAACTCGACGCTGTCGAAGAAATTGAGGGTCATCCATGCGGTCGATTCTCCGTGACTGGCAAATACCGACGCAATGGTTTTCCCAATCTGGAGGGTAATCTGATCAATGAGGAGGTCACGATTGAGTCGGGTGAAATCTGGCTGTCCCTGGTCTACCCCATCATTCTCAAGGAAAAATTGAAAACCATTCAGACCTTCGGTCCCGCTGATGGAGGAAGTGTCGTCGGCAGGGCGCAGGGCAGCGTCGACACTCTGGTGGTACGAAAATGGAAGAGTCTCAAATCTTTGCCAGAGCCTGAGGAACCCACTTTTAGATCTACAGGAGCACCCGAATCTTGATCAGCCATCGACGTGCGTGAGTGTCTGCCGCAACTGCGCGATGAGTTCGGCATCTACTTCACGGTCCGCAATCATGAGGGCCGAGTGCAGATTATTGAGGATCCGCACCAGTATGGACCCCGGATCGGCTACTCTTTTGAGAGAATCCCGCTCCGTATCACTGAGGTCCGGATTTTTAAGGAGTTCCTCTTGAGGGTGCAGTTGGCCGCGATTGAAACAGTCGACAATGACCGGTCGTCCGCCTTCGTGGATGCGACAAAGAAAGTGCTGTGGGAACGGGACAGGCTCCACCACCAGATCGAGGCGCCGTGCGATCAAAGTGAAGAGCACACCTAACCCGATTGGGTTCGACTTGCCTTCGCAGAGGCACCAAGCAAGGTCGGAATTGCGAGGATCGTCATAGCCCTTGTGGTTGCCTTGTAGCAGGCCTTGCTTGAAGAGGTGATTGCGCAACATATTGCTATCAACAATATTTTTTTCACGGGCTTCTTCAGCGGTCAGGTCGAGGGCATCGGAAAGCGATTGCCGACAGGTCACCCCATCATGCAGAAAGTCAGAGAGGTCACGCAACATGGATTCGAATCGTTCCCAATCCTCACGCAGACCCAGCGCGCCTGAGCTTGGGCTTTCCCAGACATCATGCAGGCGTTGACGGCGTCCCTCACAGAGTAACTCACTGAGTATACGTTGGTCCTCGATGCTCAGGCGCTCGCTGCGCGATGCAAGAAATTCGCTGATGTCTCCTCCACTCGATACCAGTCGCTCTTCGATCTTTTCCCTTACTTTTGGGGTATCATCATCCAATAGGCGCAGCAGAGCTTCCAGTTCCCTGGGGCTGGGGGCTTGTTCGCTGGTGAGAGTGCTCACTTGAAAGAATTTGAATGGAATGGGTTGAAGTTGTCCAGTATTGCCGCTGCAAGCGTGACGCGACCTCAAGAACGACCTGATCGAGTGGGGTTGCCATCTTTACTCAATGCGTGAGCTTTGTGAACAACCAGTCTTACAACTATGACCTGACTACGCATGGTCACCTATGAAGCAATGGCTTGTCACCCAGAACCTTGGTACTGGGATGGTGCGCGATACTGGGATCGAACCAGTGACCCCCTCCGTGTCAGGGAGGTGCTCTACCGCTGAGCTAACCGCGCATATTGGTTACTCGGCGGGCAAGCTAGGATGCTGTTCATGCTGGATGCAACCCATTTTTGGATCTTCTGATGCATGATGACAAAAAAAGGCGGAAGGCTCGTGCGAGCCTCCCGCCGATATCGTGTCCCAATTGACAGTTCAATTGGGGTTTAAATGATTACTTTTTGCGCTTAGCAGCCTTTTTCTTGGCTTTCTTAGCAGGCTTTTTAGCGGCCTTTTTCTTAGCTACCTTCTTTTTGGTGGCCTTTTTCTTGGTCACTTTCTTTTTGGCAGCCTTTTTCTTGGCCTTCTTAGCAGGCTTCTTAGCAGCCTTTTTCTTGGTCACCTTTTTCTTGGCAACCTTCTTTTTAGCAGCCTTTTTCTTGGCCTTCTTGGCGGGTTTACGCTTAGCAGCAGCCTTTTTCTTGGCGGGTGCCTTGCGTTTAGCAGCCTTCTTAGCCTTCTTGGCGGGTTTGCGCTTGGCAGCAGCCTTTTTCTTGGCGGGTGCCTTGCGTTTAACAGCCTTCTTGGCGACCTTTTTCTTTTTAGCGGTTTTTTTCGCAGCCATAGTTCTGTGTCGTTGGAGTTCGCGTTCTATTGTTGTTTTCTCTTCGGGCGTTAGGTTGCCGATGGAGAGGATTGCGAGGACTGCCTCACCGAGGCGGCCTCCGAAAGCATTGGTTAGGTAATCTTGAGTTGCGCGGCGGATGATAGCTTGCTGCGAGTATGTTGCACGATAGAGGTGAGCTCTTCCAATTCGCTCTCTCTTGACCAAATTCTTCCGCTCGAGATTTTGCATGATGGTGAGCACCGTGGTGTAGGCTCGATCTTTTCTATCAGGAAGTGATCCATGTACGGCAGACACCGTAGATGGTCCCTCATGCCATAGGACTGATAGTGCCTGTAGCTCGAGGTTGGATGGTTGGATGAGTTTCGCCATTCAGTTAGCATCATGCTATGCCGGCGAATAAAACGCATTTCTTAAATAAACGTCAAGATGAAACGTATCGATTTTTATAACCAATTGGGTCATCGGATAAGTTGCTGTTTGGACTGAAAGTGTCCAAATCTAACTACGATAAATTAAGTAGTTAGATTTTGTTGGCAGATATATGCCAAACAGCTTAGTTGATATCCGGACGCTTGATGCCACGATCCAGTTTTTCCAATGCACGCCAGAACTGAATGTCGGTTGGGTCGCCACAAAACAACACGCGTCCACGTGGGTCGATGAGTGCCATTGTCGGTAGGTTTTGAACTCGCAGTAGCAGACCTAATGAATCTTTGTTGGGGTCAACTAACCATGAGCCATGATTACCCTTATCAAATTCGGTGCTGACCTTTCGCGCCTGCGGGCTGCGCTCAGCGCACAAGGAAATCACCCCAATTCCCTGTTTCATCAACATTTCAGCGGTTGCTGCAAAGTCGGGCATGGAGTCCACACACTCCCTGCTGTCGGGCGACCAAAAGTGCAGTAGCAGTGCCTTACGATCCGTGATCAAGTCCTGAAGTAATGGCGCCGGAGACCCGTCCAAGGTAGCAAGTCGTTGGTCGAAGTTAATGGTGATGGCTGCCATCGCCTCTTCATGACGCAGGCGCTCAATGTGTGGAGCAAATGCAGCAGCCTGACGCGGCCCCAACCAAAAGGCTTCCATGATGTGCTTCTTGAAGGCTTTCCGATCACCATTTTGTAGCGCATGAATCGCCTTCACATACTCAACTACTGATAGCCAATGCTCTTCGCTTGCAAAAATTGCAGAATCCTCGAGCTCGAATTTTTTATGCCGCTCCAGAAATTCAGGTAGCATTTTTGCAATCTCGGCATCCTCTAGCAGATCAACATGATAAAGGAATCGTGCTTCTAGGATCGCCTGCTCACTCACGCCGACCTTGCGAGCATGTTCAACAGCAAGCTGCATGTTTTGTGCAGAACCTCTTTCCGAAGGTCGTCGAGTGCCAGATCGCGTTTGTTTTGTATTGGGTCGGCCACTTGCGGTTGTGACCATGACACGCTGGAGAGTGCCAGCCATCCGACGCTGAAACAGGCAAGGCAGGTAACATGCATAGTCATCTGACTAACGACCAGGGATACTCAGTTTCTGGCCAATCCGCAGCATGTTGGGGTTGCTGATACCGTTGGCATCCGCGATGGCCTTGATCGACACGCCATGCATCTTGCTGATTTTAGAGAGGGTGTCGCCGGCGACTACGGTATAAGTGCTTGCCACGGAGGCTGGATCGGCGGGATCGATACCACCCTCCTCAAAATCAGCCGGCACATCGTAAAGTGATCCGTTGGGATTGCCGGCTGCGGCATCGGGATAACCGTAGAGACCAGCGGTGTCGTATGGGTCCTTTTGGATGGGTTGGCAGGAGACGTAAGCGATAGCGCTAATGGCGACTAGGGCGGAATTGAGGGTCTTGAGGATCATGTGCAAATGAAATCAGGTTTCTCCATAGTTGAACGTTGATATTGTTAGCATTTATTCAACTTTTCTTGAAGTGAATTCGGAAAAAGCCATCCACGGTCTTTTCAGTGAGGGAGGCGAGTTTGCTGAGTGATTCGCCACGGGCCTCGGCCAAGCATTTGGCGATGTCGCGGACGTAGGCAGGCTGGTTTCGTTGACCCCTATATGGTTCAGGTGCGAGATAGGGAGAATCGGTTTCGAGCATAAAGCCGTCGGTCGGACATTGGCGGGCACATTCGAGAACATTTTTGGCATTCTTGAAGGTGGCTACCCCACCAAAGGAAACGAGCCCGCCCAGATCGATCACCTGCCTGGCATTCTCCCATGGGCCAATGAAGCAATGGAATACCGCACGCACCTGTTGGTGATATTGCCGATAGATTTCAAGGGCATCACGAAAGGAGTGTTCCCCCTCCTTGTCTCGGGTGTGGATTACTATTGGCAGTTTACTTTTGGCTGCTAGAAGAAAGTGTTGGCGGAGAAAGTCGCGTTGCCGTTTGCGATAATTCTCGTCACTCCAGTTGTCTGGCGCCGGATGAAAGTAATCGAGACCGGTCTCACCAATGGCACAGATTCGGGGGTCTTCGATGTGCCCGGAGAGTTGTTGTAGTGCGTCATCAGGGGCTTGATGAACATCGCAGGGATGAATGCCGATGGTTGCATGGATGGCGGTGTGTTTGGCCAACTCGAGATTGGCTTCAACGTCCTCAAGGCACGTACTGAGGGTGATCATACGGCTTACACCGTTATCCATGGCGCGCTGGATGACTTGCTCTCGTTCGCTCTCAGCGAAGCGGTGCGAGGCAAGGTGGCAGTGGGAGTCGGTTAACATCCCTGGCTGGCTTGGATGAGTTGACGGACTTTGTCAAAGTCCTTCAAGCCTGGTGAGAGTTCTGCGCCAGATGCAATATCTATTGCAGCTGGACGCACCGCTGCCACGGCTTGTGCAGCATTATCAGGGGTGATTCCACCCGCAAGGATGACAGGCGGCTCCGAGTGTCGGCTCATGAACTCGATGGCAGTATTCCAATCGAAGGTATCTCCAGTACCGCCGTAAACGCCCGGAGCGTGTGCATCCATCAGCAGTGCATTTGCACCATATTCTCTGGCATTGGCAAGCTGCTCGTTACCGGAAACCCCAATGGCTTTGATAAATGGTAGGCCGGCATCGCGGTAAGGCGCGGCATCCATAGGGTTTTCATCGCCATGCAATTGAATGACATCAATCCATCCTCTTTTGAATAGATCGATAGCCTCCTCTGAATTTGGATTCACGAAAACACCGACCCGCAGGATGCGCCCGGCAAGCGCTTCCAGCCACTGGCCCTGCCTTGGATCCAAATAGCGCTTGGATTTCGACCAAAAATTGACACCGAAGGCATGCACGCCCATGTCGGCAAGACGTTCAGCTTCCTCGGCTGCCGTCACTCCACAGATTTTCAAGGAGACAGATACCGGGTCGAGAAAGCGCTCGAGTTGTGACATGGCTGGAGCCTATGCGCATTTTGGTGATTCCGCCAATCTTGTAGATTGAATGCCTTCAAGACTGCATTAGGCTGTCAGCAGTGAGCGGTGCATCGAACATACAATTCGAATCTCGTGGGTCCATTGTCGGTTCGGCGCTGCTTTATGGCTGTGGTATTCTGATGATGCTTCTGGCTGCCACGCTGGTGGGCTGGATTGCAGCGCTCGACGCCTCATTGATTGCTAGGTTGGAGGCCACGATGAACGAGGAGTTTGTCAATGCATTGCCAGCCGCAATAATTTGGCTGATGACCATTCTACTCGCCATCGGTCTGCCACTCTTGTTGCTCAATTGCGCTCACCTCTGGCAGTGCCTGACGGTATGGACCGTGAGCTTAGCCATCATAGCGCTGTGGGCTCCGGTCCTTTGCCTTGCATCCTACCGCCCGGAAATTTCCACTGCCTGGCTGGCCGCGCTGCTCTCAGGCTTGTTGGTCAACTTGCATTTCTACTGGATGTCCCGCAAAGCCACTGGTGCACCATGAAACGAGCTGATTTTCCACAACCGGTCCGTGACCTCATCTCTGAACTCAAGCAATTGCCCGGGGTCGGCCCGCGTTCCGCAGAACGCATTGCCGTGTGGCTGCTGCAGAATCCAAAGGCGGATGCCGGAAAACTCTCCAGCGCGCTGATACGGGCAGATCAGCAAATTGAAGCCTGTCCGGTCTGTGGCTTTTTCGCCACGTCTGATGGGTGCAGTATCTGTGATGACCCCGGCCGCGATGATCAGAGCCTTTGCGTGGTCGAGCAGGCCACTGACGTTCTACCACTTGAGCGCTCTGGAGCCTTTCGCGGCCGTTACCACTGTTTGGGTGGCAAGCTCTCACCATTGGATCGCGTGACGCCGGAAGACCTGCGTATTCCCGAACTCTTGCGACGCCTCGAAGCCATGGAGAGCGAGGTGGAAGTCATTCTTGCTCTTGGCTCTGATGTGGAGGGGGAGGCGACTGCCAACTATCTCGCCGATGTGCTGCGCGAGCGCAACTGCCGCATCTCGCGCATTGCTCAAGGCCTTCCGGCCGGTGGTGGTCTTGAACATGCCGATGAACTCACCCTCTTGCGTGCCCTTCAGGGTAGGCGCGCTCTTTGAGATTTGTTCAGGGTAACTCCATGTAAACTCTCGGTGAAGAGCGCGGGGTGATCAGTATTTTCATGCGAAGCGATTCATTTTGAGAGATGTTTCTTCGCTATTCCTGTCACTTTTTTAAAGAAACTGACGCATGAGTTCATGCATTTTGATGTCCGCGATGCTGATGGCTCCTTTATCTCACATCTGCTAGGCTACAGGAATTGAGTCAATCAGGGAACAGTTCTTTCAAGGCTCTGTTGCATCCGTGCCCGGTTAAAGCGCTGCACAAGAATGCAGGGCAGATTGGCTGTTAGGGCATAGCCGGTGATGATTAGGTCGCCCCACCATGGGTTCCACAGAAAAAACAGCGGCACGAATCCCAGAGCGCACCAGTGGCATAGCTCACCGCGCCAGGTTTCGACAACAAAGCGTCGAATGTATGCCGGACTGCTATGCTGAAGACTGGCTTTGGGGAAACCCCCGCTCAGCCAGTTCGCGCCGTCTGGTAAGAGATCCTTCCAGATGCGAATGTTGAAGACGTTTTGGTAAAATCGGCCACGCAACTCAAAGTGTAGGGCTGGGGGTGGGTTTAGCCATTTGGCTGGCACACGCGTCCAGCTCCACGCCAGACCGAGCTGGATTGTGGGCCAGCCCAACACGTTGAGGATGACAATCCACGCAATCGGTAACTCAATCGACATTGGGGGTGCTGAATTCACGCCCTTTCCAAGTGACTTGTTTGCCTCGCTTAATGGCGGAACGCGCAAACAGGCCGAAGAAGAACAATAATGGAATTGGATATATAACTGCAGAAAATGGTGGAAAGGAGCCAACCTTGCGGCTGAGTACGGCCACCTGAAAAGCAAAAGCGATGTAGATCAAAATCCATGTTAGCGAGAGCCCTACTACCAAACCGATGAAGGAACCCATTAGACCCGTCATCCACAGCACCATCATCAGCATTGTGATGCCCGATGTGCTTTCGGCTCCACTGGCAAAGCCTTTGGTCCAGCCTTCGATGACTTGACCAAGACCTTCTGGATACATGCGAAACTTCAAAATGCCACGGCCAAGCATGCTATGGACATTTATACCCTTTTCGAGCAGGTGGTCACGCAGTTTCAGATTCTCCAGCACTTCGCTCTTCACTGCTTCGTGGCCGCCGCTCCTCTGATAATCTTCTGCCGAGATAACCAGGCATTGGCCGAACAAGCCATCGGGCACGGTGCCTGCGACCATGGCTAAGTTGAAGAATAGGGAGGCAGATTCGTAGGATTCTTCGATTTCGTGCCACGGGCATACCGCGAGGGCGCCGGACTCATACTGGCTGATCAGGTTTTTGAAACCGTTGTCCTCGAGCCAAGTATCCGCATCGAGGAAGAGCAGAGTCTTGCCCTTGGCCTGCTTAGCTCCTTGATGGCAGGCCCAAGTTTTGCCTCGCCAGCCATCGGGGAGAGCCTCAGATGGGATGACCCGTGCGCCCATAGCCTTGGCGATCTCTACGGTGTTGTCCTCCGAGTGATCATCGACTACCAGTATTTCGAGAGGCCAGATGCGCTGGGCGCGAAAGGAGTGAATCAGCCGGGGTAGATGGTGCGCCTCGTTGCGGGCGGGGACGATGACACTGACTTTGCTGGGGTCCACACCCGATGTGCCGCTCGGCATCGGTGCCATCAGTCTTGGGCGGAGCCACCAACCCGTGGTCCACAAAGCGAGTAAGATGGGTATCAGCGCGAGCATGGTAGCAACAGCTCCAATGATGCTCAGGAATGGCCTGATGGCGAAAAGAAAAACGGGACACCCCCGGAGGAATGTCCCGTTATTGATTCGTAGGTCGTTACTTGAGTTTGATGGTCAATTTTTCAGCGGTCTCAAACTTCACGCCATCGACGCCTTTGAGCAACTCCTTAGCTTCGGCGGGACTTTCAGGCTGATTCTTCATAAACTCCATGAATTTGTCTTCCTCAGCGATAAGCTTGCCGAAATCGATATCCATGATGGTCACTTTGTTGCCCGCCACATGCTCGGCATTGGTTTTGGCAATACCACCCGGAAACTCAAGCGATAGACTGATGCGCATGTCGCCCATCATCTGCTTGGCCATGGCAAGACTGTTTTTATCAAACGGTTCTTCTTCAGCGGGTTTCTCAGCCTTTTCGTAGTCGTTGTTGATGGTGAGAACTCCGTTCTTGTAGCTGATGTCCAGAGGGTCTTTTTCTTCGTTTGCATCGTCGTCGCCGAGGCTGATGCCAATGGAATACTTGAGTTTGTTAATGTCTTTGAATTCGTAGACCGTGACGATGCCTTTTTTGCCACCTGCGTTGGTGCGCTTGATTTCCTTCACGCTCACGCCTTCGCCCATTTCCGCTGCGGTTCGCGCGGACTTGGCTTTGGCCTGCTCGACCATCTGGTCGAGCGGATCTCCGCCTTCGCCACCGGCGGCACCCATCATGGCGATCATCTGTGCCCCAAGGGTGGTGGTTTCAGTGATTGTGCCACTACCGTCCTTATTGAGACGAATTGTGGTGTCTTGCTGCAAACAGCTAGTGGTGAGAAGGGCCAGTGCTGCAACACCGACCATGGTGATTAATTTCTTCATGATGAGTATAGGTCATGACAATTTTGGAGCCCAGACAACTACAAGATCGTGAATTTTTCATAACACAGCGTTGATTGGAGGCCTGACTGGATGAAGAATTTCATATGTTCATTCTTCGCAGCATCAAATTCACGACAGCTTTAGCGGCATTGGTGCTATTTTTTCTGCCTTGGGTCGAAATACGAATTTCCGACAAGGTTTTGGCCACTCAGACGGGTATGCAGGCCATTACTGGAGGCTCTACGCCCGGACCTGCGGCGGGGATGTGGCGTCAGACAGAGCCGAGTGAAGATTCTCTGGGCTCGGCCACTCTGGTAGCTGGTGCCTTGATCACTTTGGGTATCGCAGTCTTGCTGGTTGGTCTGGGACTGCACTTTGATCATCCACTTATGGATTTGGCTGGCTCCGTGTCATGCGCTATGGCGCTGTTGTTCTTGCTCGGTCAGGCCATGCAGGAATTTCCGGCCAGTCAAACCCTGAAGGAATCAATTTCAGCCGATCAGGCCAGTTTGCATGGGGATGTTGGAGCAATGATTATGGTTATGATGATGGAGAAACTTAAAGTTGTCATGCTGCCAGAGTTCATGATGGCTTGTGGGCTAAGTGCTGTGCCCTTGCTGATAGGACTGCTTCAGTTTGCTGCCATCATCAAACTGAAAAAGTTCAGTCAGGCTTAACGGTCCCACGCCACAACTTTCTTGGCCACGTTTTGTCCGCATAGAATGACCATGGGCATACCACCACCCGGATTTACTGACCCACCGACAAAAAACAAGTTAGGATACTTACTGCTCTGTTTTGGGGCTTTGAAGGCCAGGTTCTTGAAGCGGTCGCTGACCACACCGTAAATGGACCCCTTGTTAGAGTTGTATTGCTCACGGATGTCGAGTGGAGTCCAAAAGTGCTCAAACACCACGTGTTTTCGCAAATCGGTTAGTCCCATACGCTCAAGTTTGTCGATGACGCGCTCCTTGAGTTGGGCGTAGTCCTCATGGGTGAGGGGATTGTTGTCGTCGATGTAGGGGATGTGAGGGAGGATCTTGAGGCAGTCGCAGCCTTCTGGCGCCACAGTCGGATCCGTGCGAGAGGCCGCCACCAGATAGATGGTCGGGTCGGGTGGCAGCTGGTGTTTGCGGAAGACGGTGTGGAAGTGTTTTTTTTGGTGGTCGGAATAGAAGAAGTTGTGATGGGCGAGTTGCTCGTATTTACGGTCTAGTCCCAGCTCGAGCACCAGACCGGAACAGGCAGGCTCGAACTTCTCGAGGCTCTTCATGAAATCTTCATCTTCACCAAGGAGCTTTTGGTAGGCGGGGATGACCTCCATATTAGAAACGATGATATCGGCTTTGTGTACTTCACCATTGGCAACAATCCCAGTGACGGTGTCACCCTGTTTGTGGATTTCATCGACCGAGCTGTTGAGCACGACTTTCACCCCCAGTTCATCCATGAGCTTCTGTAGGCCGATGGCGATGTTGTAGAGGCCGCCATCCACATACCACAGATCGTAGCGAAACTGGATGGTGGACATCGAGTTCATGAAGGCGGGCGAATGATAGGCCGAACTGCCAACATACTTGATGAAGTAATCGAAGATGTCTCGCATGTGGCGGGTTTTGAGGAATCGCGCCACTCCACCATGCATGCTACGGAAGAGGTCAAACTTCAGGAACTTGCCCAGCCCGTAGAATTCGCGGAAGTCGGCGGCGGTATCCAAGCCCTGTTCGAAGTAGCCTTCGTTGGTGAGATCGTAGAGATCCGCGGAATATTTGAGGAAGCGCTCCACGTTCTCGGGATCTTCACCAACCTTGCGCGCTTCGGTGGCCATGATCTCCGGATCGGGGTCGAGATCGACCACTTTGCCATCTTCAAAAAAGTTGCGCCAGTGGGGCCGCAGGGTGCGGAGGGGAATGTAATCGGCCATCTTCTTGCCCGACTTTTCGAACAGGCGCTCGAAGATGTGGGGCAGGGTGAGGATGGAGGGGCCGAGGTCAAAGGTATAGCCCTCTGCCTTGAGTTGGTTGAGCTTGCCGCCGATCTGGGCGTTTTTCTCGTGAATGGTGACTTCATATCCCTCTTGGCGCAGGGAAATTGCTGCGGACAGGCCGCCGAGTCCGGAGCCGATGACGATGACTTTCTTGTCGGGCATGGGGTTGAGTGAACTACTTGAACATGGGTTGGCGGGCGTCTATTTCAGTCTGAGCAGGCCCTCTTTCGCCATTCTGTTATTCGGGCGCTCAATCAAGGACTTGCGGTAGTAATCTCGGGCCTTATCGGGTTTATGCAACTGTGAGAATGCCTCGCCGATGAAAGCCAGACAGGCATCCCTGCCCCAGGCGGGTTCATGGGCCTTACGATGATGCATGGCCTCTGCTTCGTAGAGAGCTTCAGCCAAGAGAAGAGACTTGAGAGCTTCGAAGCGTTGGTCCTGCTTCTCAGCGGTCCGCATGCGTCCGGCTCCCAGAAGGTACTGCACCCTTGGGTTGTTGGCACCGTGTTGCTGCGCTAGTTTCATGTGTTTCTGCACTCTGCTTCCATAGCGTATGCCACTCATTACGCCCTCAATCTTCATGCCGTAGAGAGTGCTCAAGATGGCGTGTGCTTCGGCCTGCCGAACGTCAAGCTGCACGGCCTTTTCCATGGCATCGATGGCAGCCTCGCGATCACCGGCGGCAGCGGCGGACAGATGAGGAGTTATAGGCCGACTGTGGATTTGTAACATGCGGTGGAAGTGCGCGGTGCCCAACCAGGCGTGGGCTGCAGCAGACTTGGGGTGGGCAAGCGCGCTCTTTCTCAAGTCCCGACTCGCATTCCAGAATTTGGCGGTATCCCAAGCGCGATAGGCATCGCGGAAAGTAGCGATGCCCTCCTGAAGGGGTTTGGCCTGAAGCAGGGAGGAACCAATCGATAGGGCTGTGATCAGATGTGCAGCTTCGCGAATCATGTCTTGCGCAGATGCTGGATCCAACCGACTAGTGTGACAAGCAATGAAGGCCATACTCGAGTATCAGCGCAAACGTTTCCAAAGTGGCCAAACTCGGTCCTATCAAGCGCGTAGAGAAGTTCTGGGACGCCTGCGTAACCTAATTGAGTCCAATTCAGGCGATATTCTCGAGGCGCTAAAGGACGATTTGGGCAAGGGTCAAGCCGAGGCTTATGCCTCCGAGGTAGCCTATGTATTAGGGGAAATACAACACACCATGCGCCACCTGAAACGCTGGATGAAACCTTGCGGCAAGCGAACCCCGCTTAGTCTATGGTCAGCCAAATCCTCCGTTCACACAAATCCATTCGGTGTCTGCCTCATCATTGGTCCGTGGAACTATCCATTTCAGCTCCTCTTTGCGCCTCTAGTCAGCGCGCTGGCAGCTGGCAACACCGCTGTGCTCAAGCCCTCGGAGTATGCACCGCATACCGCCAAATTGGTGGCGCGTATCATCCGCGAGTCCTTCGATGAGGATCAGATCGCAGTGGTCACTGGTGAAACTGGGGTTGCCAAAGAATTGCTCGAGCAGCGCTTTGATAAGATTTTTTTCACCGGCAGCACGAGCGTTGGTCATGCGGTGATGACTGCGGCTGCGAAACACCTCACGCCAGTGACGCTGGAGTTGGGTGGTAAATCTCCTTGTATTGTTGCTGGGGACACGGATTTCCACATTGCCGCCCGACGCATTGCATGGGGCAAATTCATGAACGCTGGCCAGACTTGTGTGGCACCCGACCATGTATGGGTCAAGCGGGGTAAGGGCGACGCGTTTATCGAGGCCCTGCGTGAAGTGATTGCCCTCTTTTACAATGGAGATCCACGACAGAGCCAGGACTATGGGCGCATCATTCATGAGCGCCATTTTGATCGCTTGTATGGATTGCTGGGAGGGGCTCAGATTGAAATCGGTGGTGAACATGATCGAGCTCAACTGCATTTTTCTCCGACTGTGGTCAGGTTGAAGGGCGAGGACCGCCTCAATCACCCGCTGATGCAGGAGGAGATTTTCGGCCCGATTCTGCCAGTGCTAGAATATGACTCCATTGCTGAGGTGATTGAGTATCAGCGCCAGCAGCCATCTCCTTTAGCGCTCTACCTTTTTACCGAGGATAAGTTGCTCACAAATCGTGTAGTTAACGAGGTGCGTTCGGGGGGTGTTTGTGTCAACGACACCATTAGCCATATACTCAACCGCGAGTTGCCTTTCGGGGGACTTGGCGAGAGTGGTATGGGCAGTTGCCATGGTAAGGCGGGTTTCGACGCCTTCAGTCATCGGCGCGCGGTCATGAAGCGAAGGCTCAAGCCGGATCCCTTGCATCGCTACCCGCCAATCACCATGAGTCTGGGCAAACTAAAGCGCATTCTTAAATTCTTCGGAGAGGGTTAGGCTTGGCCTCGCCAGCGAAGCTGCAGCCACCTTCTGAACTTTAGCATAGGGGAGTCCAGCGAAGCAGCGCCGTTACCTAGATGTCGCATTCAGCCCGCTTTATGGGCGGCTTGTTCTACATTCATGTCAGCTCAAGCTTTCAATTCTGAATACAACAGGCGGGCTGTTGACGCAGTCGAGTTGCTCGATCTCTGCCAATGCGCACTTCAGTTTGCCGAAAGGACAAGTGTGCAAGAGGAAAACCACATCGACGAAATCGGCATCTGGGTCGTTTGGATCCACCGGTGAATGGGTGCCGGATATGCCAATTCTGTGGTCGGCTAGGATCTTTGAGATTCCGGCAATCACACCCGGACGATCGGTAACATCAAAGCGCACGTAGTATGAGGTAGCGGTTTCCTCAACTGGCAGGACCTTGCCAGAATCATTGTAGGGTAGAAAGCCACGGTGCAGGGGGTGATTGATAGAGCGGGCAGCCTCAACGATGTCGGCTACCACGGAGGATGCGGTAGGGTCTTGGCCGGCGCCGCGGCCGTAAAACAGCGATTCACCTGCTGTGTCAGCATGAAGTGCAACGGCATTAAAGACATCGTGTACTGACGAGAGAATGTGGCTTTTGGCGATGAATGAAGGTTGTACCCGGCATTCCACGGAACCGTCGTTGTGTTGGCGGATAATGGCGAGCAACTTGACTGTATAACCAAGGCTTTTGGCAAAGTGGATGTCATCAGGACGTACTAATTCAATGCCGGAGACGTGGATGGCTTTGGGGTCGATTGGAAAGCCGTAAGCGATGGTGGCCATGATCAATGCCTTGTGAGCGGCATCCCAGCCATTGACGTCCAAAGCTGGATCGGCTTCGGCGTAGCCAAGGTCTTGGGCCTCTCCCAGTGCTGTCTGATAGTCAAGACCGGCATCGGTCATGCGGCCGAGTATGTAATTGGAGGTGCCGTTGATGATCCCGGAGAAAGAATAGATGTGGTTTGCAATGAGGCTATCCTGAAGGCTATGAATGATGGGAATACCGCCGGCAACGGCTGCTTCGAAGTGAATGGGTATTCCAGTTTCGCGCGAGAGCGCGAAAAGTTCGACTCCGCGCTCGGCCAACAGGGCTTTGTTGCCAGTAACCACCGGCTTTCCAGCCTTGAGTGCAGCAGCCACGATATCGAAGGCAACGTCTGTGCCACCAATGAGCTCGACTACCACCTGAATTTTGGAGTCTTCGACTAGGGTCTTCCAGTCAGTGGTGAAAAGCTCGGTGGGAACTTCGCAAGTGGTGTTGCGTGCCTTTGAGAGATCTCGGACCAGGATACGCGAGACGTTTAGCAGGATGGTGCCGTTGGTGCGATCGGTGATCAGTTTGCCATTTCGCTCCAGGGTGTTCCACACGCCGGAGCCCACTGTGCCGAATCCGGCCAGGCCAATACCGAGGGTTTGGGCAGCGCTCACGAGAGCGAGTGTGCGTGCCTATCGGATGATGTCAAAGTCTCAGTTTCCATCATCTCGGGGTGGAATTGCAACTTGCGGAGGTATCCCAGCCCTTTAGTTTACACATACGTCGAATTGGCAGGTGCTGGCCCAATGGTCGGTGCAACTGTCAATCTACGCCCACCCAACACAAGTAAGATATATTGAAGTTCTCGTACCTGATGCCTATGGCGCTAATTTGCGTTGGCTGCACTGTCAGATCTCCCCTCAGCCGCATGGGTGAGGCAGGCGAGGCTCCGAAGAGTTGGTCTGCCATGCCTATGGCTGGAAAGGGAGTGGATACCGATTGGGTGGCGCGTTTTGGGGGGCGTGACCTCAAGGCTTTGGTGAGTGAGGCTTACGAAGCCAATCTCGATCTGAAAGTTGCCTCAGCGAGAGTAGAGCGTGCCGCCGTGTTGGCCAGGGCTTCTGGCCATGCCGCGAGGCCACGGGTCAACGCAGTATTGAATGGTTCGCGCGACAAACGCAACTTCGTCGGTTTTCCATTCGGAGGTGTCGCCAACAATATCACAAACAATTATGGGGCACAGCTATCGATGTCTTGGGAGCTTGATTTATGGGGACGCATCCGAGCGAGTCAGAGAGCGGCCCTCGCGGATTTGGACGCCCAAGGCCAGCAATATCGCGCGGCCCGCGCCTCACTCGCCGCACAAGTGGTGCGTGCCTGGCTGGTTGTGGCCGAGCTCAATGGCCAGATCAAACTTGCTGAGCAAGCTTTGCAGACACTCACCGATACTGCCGAATTGGTGCGTGGGCGTTTTCAGCGAGCGGTGGCAGGTATGCAGGCCACGGCCTCGCAGGTAAGACTCGCGATGGTCGATGTCCAAACCGCTCGTGCCAATCTTGCTGCCCGACAAGCTGAGCGCGATCAAGCCATGCGCCAACTCGAAGTCTTGTTGGGTCGTTACCCATCGGCCAAGATCGTTGGGGCCTCTGAGCTTCCGGCGCTCAAGAGCATGCCACCAGCGGGCTTGCCATCAGAATTGCTGCTGCGCCGTCCCGATATACTTGCAGCAGAGCGTCGATTTGCCGCCATTGGAGCACGTCGTAGGGAGGCGAAGCTGGCTTTCTTCCCAAGTTTTAGTCTGACAGGAAGCGGTGGGCGCAGCACCGAGCAACTTGGCGATATCTCCGACAGCGACTTTGGGATCTGGACCATCGCGGGACAGCTTGCCCAACCCATATTGAGTGGCGGTCAACTGACGACCAATTTGGATGCCCGCACAGCTGAAGAGAAGGAGGCTTTGGCAAATCTCCAGAAAGTTGTTTTGCAGGGTTTTCAAGAAGTCGAGAGCGCATTGGAATCAGATCATTATTTGATGTCTCGTGTTACCTCGACTCAGAAAGCAGCATTGCTTGCCCGAGATGCAGAGGCATCTGCCCGCCAAGAGTTTTCCAGAGGAACTGCAGACGTGCTGACGCTGCTTGCGGCCACCAATGCCGCTATTGAACTTGATAGTCAGGCTCTCACTCTTCGACGAGTGCGGTTAGACAATCGGATCAACCTTCACCTTGCCCTTGGTGGCGACTACAATCCCTAATCTCAGACGCGATCATGAAGGACGTGGAACAGGACATGAAAGAAAATCAACCTAATGTTGAGAGACAGGAGTCGCAACGTGTGATGGCGATTCACGCAGTCACTTCCTTTGTCGTCGCGCTTGCGATTTTGCTGATAGCCGCCGTGATCTTCATCGTGCTGGTAGTAACCAAGAAAGAACCTGAAAAGAGAACCGACGTCAGTTCGGATGCGGTGGTGCGGGTTCAGCCAATCGTTTTGAGCAGCCACCGGGTTTCCATCGATACACAAGGTGTGGTTCGTAGCATGAACGAAGTCAGGCTGGCTACCGAAGTGGGTGGAAGGGTGACCAGCAAGTCTCCGAGATTGGTTGAGGGAGATGAAGTGCTTGCTCTCAAGGGAGACGCCTCGGACGAGGATGCTATCCCGCTTATCGTCATTGCATCCGAGGATTATGTAGCCGCTCTCGAGCGTGCCAAATCAGCATTGGCGGAAGCCGAGCTGGCTGGTGAGCAGGAAATGGCCATGGCGGAGCAGGCGGCCATCGACTGGCAGAAGCTGGGCCGTGGAGAGCCCACCGATCTTGCTCTGCGTGTGCCACAGATCAAGGCGGCGAGAGCGCGGGTAAATTCGGCACGTGCAGAGATGGAGCGAGCCAGGCGCGATGTCGAGAGAACCAGAATTTTTGCCCCTTTCGATGCCCTAGTGCGACAAGTGCATGTTGAGGTTGGTGCGGTGCTCGCGCCCGGAGCCATCATTGCCGAGCTGTACTCACCCAAGCAGCTCGAGGTCCGTTTGCCCTTCACTTTGCTTGACTACGGTTACTTGAGTGATGGCGAGGACGTGAAGATACAGCTGACCGCGACTGTAGGAGGCGAACCCAAGAGCTGGAGCGCGACCATGGACCGGGTAGATGGAGAAGTGCAACGCTCCACACTCTCGGCATATGGCCTTGCCCGACTCGATGCAAATAACAAGGACCTGCCCCCGGTGGGGTTGTTTGTTGAAGCCGTGGTGCCCGGTAAGGAGTTGAATGATGTGGTGGTTTTGCCCCGATCTGCTGTGCGCGGAAGCAATGAAGTTTGGGTAGCTCAGGAAAACAAGGCTGCCAAACGCAATGAAGCAACTCACAAGCTGGCCAAACGCACGATTACTATCTTGCGAGCGAGTCGGGATGAAGTGGTGGCGCGTGGAAATTTCGAACCAGGTGATGAACTTGTTCTCACCCGCCTTGCCGTTCCGGTGAGCGGCAATCCTGTTGATGTGATTCGAGAAGATCTCCCTAATCCATGAAAACCGCAGTCAAATGGTTCAGCCGGAATCATGTGGCCGGCAATTTTCTGATGTTGGCCATCCTATTGGCGGGATTTGCTGCGTGGTTCCAGATGCGAAAGGAGATCTTCCCCGAGTTGGCGGTGGATGCCGTACTGGTGACCATTCCTTATCCCAATGCGACACCCGTTGAGGCAGAGCGTGGGGTGAATATTCCCGTTGAAGAGGCCATTGCGGATCTCAGTGGCATTAAAAAAATCCGCTCTACTGCCGCTCAAAACATTGGCACCGTCACCATCGAGGCGCAGACCGGCTACGATGTTGGCGATCTGCTCGACAGCGTAAAGAGCCGCATCGACGCGATCGACAATTTTCCTCAGGAAGCAGAGAAGCCGGTGATCGAGGAACTTGTGGTAAAGAGTCCGGTGTTAAAGATTGCGATCACCGCCAACGAGGATGTGGACGAGATGACGCTCAACCGGCTAGCCGAGCAGATTCGCGATGATCTTCAGGCATACGAGGCTCCAAAGCCAAGCAATCTGCTTGAATTCTTCGGCAATATATTTGCTGGGCCGGCCAAGATCTCTCAGGTGTCCATTTCAGGAACACGTGACTATGAGCTATCCATCGAAATTTCCGAGGACCGCCTCCGTGAGCTTGGATTAAGCCACGCTCAAGTAGCAGATGCCGTGCGACGAAGCTCGGTGGACCTTCCCGGTGGTTCTATCCGAACCTCCGGCGGCGAGATCATTTTGCGCGCCCTCGGAAAGCGTTTTACTACCGAGCAATTTCGGACAATCACGGTGGCCACCCTGCCGGATGGTTCGGAAGTCAGGTTGGAGGATGTGGCCGAGGTAACCGATGGCTTTGAAGACGTCGACTTGGACTCGCGTTTCGATGGCAAGCGCGCCGTGTTGGTGAATGTCTTCCGGGTTGGTGAGGAGGACACCCTAAGGTTGGTCGAGGTGGTCGATGATTACATCGCCAACGCCAGTGAGCGCCTGCCAGAAGGCGTGAAACTTGCGATCTGGAACGACCAAAGCGAATACCTAAAAGGCCGCCTTCATTTGTTGATCAAAAACGCGGTAGTCGGTCTGGCCCTAGTTTTAGTTGTTCTGGCACTGTTTCTTCGACCATCTCTGGCATTTTTGGTGGCCTTGGGTATTCCCGTCTCTTTCGCTGGAGGTCTTTGGCTGATGCCTCATTTGGGTGTGTCGGTGAACATGATTTCCTTGTTCTCATTCATTTTGGTGCTCGGAATTGTGGTCGATGACGCCATTGTAACCGGTGAGAATGTCTACTCGCGCATTCAACAGGGAGAACACCCAGTGACGGCGAGTTGGAGGGGAACCCATGAGGTGGGAACAGTCGTGGTTTTCGGTGTGTTGACTACCATGGTTGCCTTCACTCCCATGCTTGGTCTGAGTGGAGTCAGCGGTAAGATTTGGCCCAATATCCCGCTGGTGGTGATCCCCACACTAGCGTTTTCGCTGCTTCAGTCGAAATTTGTATTGCCTGCCCACATGGCTCTGCTCGCACCGCATTCCAACGATCAACCAAAGAATCCCATTTTCAGATTACAGCGTAAGATCGCGGATGCTCTTCAGCGCTTCGTCAAAACTGTCTATCAGCCTAAACTAGATTTCATGCTGCGATGGCGCTATGTCACCACTGCCGCCTTTATTGCCCTGCTTATCATCGCTGTTGGTTTTGTGGTCGGTGGTCACATGCCTTTCAAATTCTTTCCTGATGTTGAGGGCGACGTAGTGACCGCAAAGTTTGAGCTGAGTCAAGGTGCTCCATTCGAAGATACCCAGGCTGTGGTTCAGCATATCGAAGACGCTGCCAATGCCACGGCGAAATACTTCGAGAAGCGGGAAGGTCGACCAGTATTACGTCACTATCTGGCGAGTGCAGGTAACCAGCCCTTCATCACCGGTTTCCAACCCGCGGGACCTCCTCGTGCCACACATTTGGGTGAGATGACCCTTGAATTGGTGCCTTCTGCAGAGCGTACTGTTAGCTCAGATGAGTTTGTGGACCGCTGGCGCAAGGAGATGGGTGAGCTTCCGGGCTTGGTGCAGTTGGCGGTAACTACCGAGACTGCGGGAGGTGGCAACGCTATCGATCTGGCTCTCAACGGTCAGGACCTAGATCAGGTGCGCGAGGCCACCGAATGGGTCAAAAGTGCTTTGGCTGAATTTGACGGCGTGGTGGAGATTGCGGACTCCGACAAAGTGGGCAAGGATGAGCTGCGTCTGATCGAGCTAACGCCGGCAGGGCGTGCAGCCGGATTGCGTCTGCAGGACGTGGCTCTTCAGGTTCGTGCTGCCTTTTACGGAGATGAGGCCCAACGGCTTCAGCGGGGACGTGACGAGGTTAAAGTGATGGTGCGTTTCCCCAAGCCAGATCGGCGTAGCCTCAACTCGCTTGAAGAGATGAAAATACATACGCGCACCGGTGAGCAATTGCCTTTCAAACAGGTAGTGACATACGATTTTGGTCGCGGTCCCTCAGTGATTAACCGTATCGACCGTCGTCGGTCTATCCAGATCACCGCGGACACGGTGGGAGAGGTCAACGGCACCCAAGTTGTCAATTCACTCACTGCGAGCACCCTGTCAAAGCTTGCCTTCAAATACCCGGGAGTTGGCTATGCTTTTGAGGGTGAGCAGAAGGATCAGAACGATAGCGTTCGCGAAATTGGAATCGGTTTCATTCAGGCTTTGGTGATCATGTATGTGCTGATTGCCATCCCACTGCGCTCCTATTGGCAGCCGCTGATCATTATGTCGGTAATCCCCTTTGGTATTATCGGCGCTATCATCGGGCATGCCATTTTCACCATGCACCTGTCCATCATGTCGATGTGCGGCTTTGTTGCACTTGCGGGGGTAGTTGTGAATGATTCACTGGTGCTCGTTGATTTTGTGAATCGTCATCGAGAAGGGCGTAGTTTGCGCGAGGCGGCTGTGATGGCGGGAGGTAGGCGCTTCCGTGCGATCACCCTAACCTCACTCACTACTTTCGTTGGCATCATGCCGATGCTGCTCGAGACTGACATGCAGGCTCGCTTTTTGATTCCGATGGCAGTGGCACTTGGCTTCGGTATTCTCTTCGCGACGACGATCACGCTGATCCTCGTGCCAAGCATCTACTTGATTCTGGAAGATCTACGAGCTCTGTTTGTACGCAAGAAGCTGCGACCTTAATCAGCAATGCAGCTTTTTCTCCGCAGCGAGCCAGTCACTTTCCGGATTGCCAGGCAAGCCATTGGCGGATCGCTCGCGGTATATGTAGTAGGCCTCAGCGGCGATTTCATCGAAAGACGCAGCCTTTTTTGGGTTCTTCTTCACAACTCTTTTTGAAGCCTTATTTGACGTTTTCTTGGCAGCTTTCTTGGCGGCTTTCTTGGCGGCTTTCTTAGTTGCTTGCTTGGAGGAATTTGTCTTCTTGGTTGTCTTCTTGGCGGCCATGGTGGTGATGAAGTGAATAAGCAAGCTTCGTGTAGC
>JBMYMN010000003.1:0-38758 GCA_049597355.1 Luteolibacter sp. | reverse complement strand
AGCTCCCGCCCCCTTCGGCAAGACCGTCCCCGCCGACTGGCCGGAGCACATTGCCTGGATGCCTGTTCGCTATCCATGAATGTACCCCGCAGAGCGCCCTCAGCCGACAACGGTCGTCAAAGAAAGCGTGCTCCTCATGCGCCAGACATTTGATCTACCTCCCGCCAAGCCCGGCTATCGCTACCGCGTGCTGATTAGCGGTAGCATCAACGCGAACTCCGGCGAAGGCTTTAGTATCTACGCCAACGGCAAGCCCCTCGGTGAGCGCAAGAGTGGCGTGGTTGGCTTCCGCCGTCAGGGCAAGAGCGGTAGCCTCGTTTGGAGCGAGTCGATGGCAGACTTCAAGGGCGGGCCTGTAACCCTTGCCATCGCGAACTTCCCCATGAGCAACTTCAAACCCGGTAGCAGCCTACCCGCCATCGGACCGCTTAGCGTGAGCATCCAAAGTCAAAAGATCCCCGATGTGAACGATCGTCCTTGAAGAAACGCACCTATTCCAAATCTGCTTGCCGATGAGGTCTCGCAAAGCCTCATCTCCTTCTGACACCAGCAGTTCACTCCTCATTGCCATCGATCAACATACTGTCCCTGTCATCAGTTTGTCGGGATGTGCTATCGGGATCTCTCTGTGAATAAAACTTTGAGATCAGCTCATCTGGTGACCCGATAGGCTTTGCGCAGGCGGTCTAACTCTGCCTTCATTGCAACAATGGACTCCTTTTCACTGGGGTCATCATATAAACTCTTAAGCTCCATGGGGTCGTTTACGAGATCGTAAAACTCCCAAGCATCGAGGTGCTTTTCGGGAAAGCGGATCAGCTTGTGACGGCCGTTGGTCACTCCGTAATGGAGCGGCACGCCGTGCCCACCGGATTCATAGTAGTGGTAGTAGTGAGTCTTGCGCCAATCCTCCGGAACCTTGCCCTTCAACACTGGAACAAGTGAGCGACCCTGCATATCCGCAGGCATCTTGGCACCAGCGATCTCGAGGAAGGTTTGAGCGAAGTCCACATTCGACACCAATAACTCACTTGAACTACCCGCATTGATGACTCCGGGCCAGCGCACCAAGAGCGGCGTGTGCAGGCTGGCTTCATACATCCAGCGCTTATCGAACCAACCATTTTCACCCAGCCAAAAACCCTGATCCGAGCTGTAGATCACGATGGTATTGTCGGCAAGGTCCTCATCATCGAGGTATTTGAGCATACGCCCGATGTTCTCATCCACCGCCTTCACGCAGCGTAAGTAGTTTTTCATGTAGCGCTGGTAGTTCCAGTGAGTGACCGCGTTACCGGTGAGTTTGGATTCCTCGAAGGACTCATTGAGTGGGCGGAAATGCCCATCGAAGACCTCGAATTGTTCCGGAGTGAACTTGCTAGAGTATTTGAACATCAACCTTGCGGGGCCCATGTGGCCAGCAATGCCCATCTTGTGTCCCTTGGAGGCCGCACTTCTCCCGCTGTAGTCAGGGAACAGGGTCGGCGGGTCGGGGATTTCGACGTCTTCGAAGGTCTTGAGATGGCGAAGTGCCGGCTCCCATCGACCATGCGGCGCCTTGTGCTGACACATGAGAAAAAAGGGCTTGGTCTTATCGCGCTGATCCAACCACTTGAAAGCCCGATCCGTAATGATGTCGGTGGTGTAACCCGTGTGGCTCACCATCTTGCCGTTGGTGAGCAGTCGGGGGTTGTAATACTGGCCCTGCCCTTTGAGCACCTCGTAATGATCAAAACCGGTGGGCGTGGACTTGAGGTGCCACTTGCCGACAATAGCAGTTTGATAACCCGCTTTGCCTAGAAGCTTTGGCGCCGTCTGCTGAGAGCCATCAAAGGTGTCTCGGTTGGTACGCTGACCGTTGAGATGCGAATACTTGCCGGTAAGCACCACAGCCCGTGACGGCGCGCAGATCGAGTTGGTCACCAAACAGTGCCGGAAGAGCATGCCCTCCCTAGCAAGGCGATCCAAGTGTGGCGTGGGTGCAACCTCAGCGAGGGGCCCACCATAAGCCGAAATGGCATTGAGGGCGTGATCGTCGGTGAAGATAAAGAGGATATTCGGCTGCTTTCCTTCTGCCTGATCAGCAAGAGCCGTAGACCCTGCTGCACAGCACAGCAGGGCGGAAAGGCAGGGGAGTAGAGGCTTCATTTCGCCACGGCCGAGATCACCTTGGAAACATCCTTCCAGTCTTCAATCTCAATGACCTGGTGCTTGCCATTGATACCCTTGGTTGGGGTGATCCCCGAGACCAGTTTCTTGGAAGGAGCCGTAAAAATGAGAGGAGCATCCGCATCGCCCAACTCCTTGTGGAAGCAGTTGGCCAGCGCGGTCATCTCGGTACCAAAGTTGGCTCCATTGGAATCTCCCATCATCGATTCACCCGTCAGGAAAACAGCTCCTTTGATGGCGGTTGGCGCGAAGGGAGCAAGGTAGATGTTGTAGACATAAGTCGCTTTGGAGTCACCGATCACGGGCTTGGGCGAAGGGTATTGACCCCACGATTCACCCCACTCGGCACCTTCGGGAACCGCTTTGGCCTCCATCATCTTGGGAATGTAGTCACCCCAGAAGCTCTTCCAGTCCTCGATGTAGCGCCGAACATTCTCAAGGTAGTAGGGATTATCGGGATACTGACTACCGACGGTCTTGTAGTCCTTAAGAGTGCTCGGGGAGTCCTTGAGGGCATTGGGCGACATCCAATGGGAAAGCAGAGCTTCGTCGTGCTTTGCCTGCACCCAAATGATGCCGACCGGACGACCACTCTTGGCTGCAATGGCCTGACCAATCTGTGCTGCGAGACCCTCAGCAGGCTTCCAATAGGCGGCGAAGCGGTTGCTGGCCTTGCCGTTCTCGCCGATGACTCTCGGGGTTCTGGATACGCAGATGCTGAAGCGACTGGGCGTGGAATTGCCCCACCGCTTGGACTGATTCTGAATCATGCGGACGACAGGGCCGCCTTCCTTGGCTTTGCCACCGCCACTCAGACCTTTCGGAGCCGCGACATACCACACGTCGCCAAAGAGGATTCCCTTGGCAATGCGCTCGTGCGCGAGTTCACCATCCTTGGTAAACTGCACCTTGAGCGTGTGCGATTTGCCATCGGCCTTCATTGGCGGCAGCGTGACTGACCACTCGGCCATGCCGGGCGTCACCGGGATGACCTTTTTGATATCGCCAAACTCGAAGTGAACCTTACATTCCCCTTCTTCATCGTTGGTCTGCCATTCGCCAAATTGACGGGTGGAACCCCAGATGGTCACGGGCTTGTCGGCTTGCAACACGGCATCGTCACGGAACTGGGTCGCAAGCAAGGGCATCTTGCGATATTCGTAGATCAAACCCACTGTCGACGGATCGATGGTCTCGCCGGCGATCTTGAGTTTTTCATCCGGCCAGGTGGCGCGACGCACGGGCTTTTGGTCGTATTGGATGAAGGGTGTTAACGGTAGCAGAGCCTTATTGTAGAGGCAGGCATTGAAGCCGATGCCATCGGAGCCATAGGAGATACCCACGGGTTTCTTCACCGCATCCGAGCGAACGACCACGGTTTCGCCCTGAATCTTACAGGTGGCGGGATGCCACACGCGATCTTCTCCGCAAACCCAAAAGAGCTTCACTTGATCCTCTCCGTTAGAGATGACCTTGGGATCGGCGTAACCGGTCGCACCCTCTTCGCGGGAGAGATTGAAGGTCGAATCTGCCACCACCAGACCACCTTTGGCACCTTCGAAGTTCACGGTGATGGTGTCACCCTTCACGCTGTAGGACTTAAAAAAGGGACCGTCAGCCACCACGTTCTTGCCGTATTGATTTTTGAGAGCATGCAATGCCAAACGGCGGCCAGGCACTGTTTTACTTCTGTAGTGGATGCTGCCAGCGATGTCGATCTGACTGGCCATGCCAGTATTTGGGATATCACGGGCCATGGCCGTGCCCAGACGCATCTCGGCGGTCGTGCTGATGCCGGGATTAGGAACACCTTTGACCGGTGAGTAGAATTGGTGGAAATACACCGGTAGGTTGGGGCGATTCCATACCAGACGCCAACCCCGCACCAAACTGTGGAGGTTCTCATAATAGGAGATACCCTTACCCATGTTGGCGTAACCTTGGTTCCAGATGCAGCCACGAATGGCATAGGGCACTACCGGGTTGAGCATGCCATTGAAGAGCCAGTTGGCATCACGATTACCTTGCAGATTACCCGGCAATTTGGCGCTGATAGCATCCGGTGTCTCGCCAGCCTTGATGGCTTTCTCGGAAGCGGCTACCTGATCTTCAAGATTCTTGTAGAAGGCCTCCCAAGCTTTTTTGTGTTCGGGCGTACTGGGATTCGTCTCCAAACAACGGGCGTGAATCGCCTTGCTATGCTCGTCCTTGGCTGAAGCCCATCCAAGACGAGGCACCCAAGCCTCGATGGGTGTCTGACTAAAAGAGCAGTTAAGGATGGCGATCGGCACCTTAATCTCGTCATACAGTTTCACCGAGAAGGCGAAGGCGATGGCGCTGTGGTTCATATAGTCGCCGTCCTTCCAAGCCCCGGTGGCTCGCTCAATGGGATGCAACTGCGAGGTCACTGAATTGATACGGAACTCGCGGATGGGACTAACCTTGAGACCTTCCTTTTCACAACGCTCGGCAAACTCTTTGGCCAACTTGCTGCTGGAACTCTTACCACAGATCCATTGCATGTTGGACTGGCCCGAAGCCATCCACACTTCGCCAACGAGGATATTCTTGAGCGTTACCGTCTTGCCGCCGGCTTCAGTGATGGTCATTTCGGCGGGTTCGAAACTGGCTTTCAATTTGGCGAGTTCGGCCACCCACTTGCCGTCCTTGCCGGCGGTCGCACTGACCTTCTGTTCTTTGAAGGAGACGGTGACCTTGGTGCCGGGCTCGCTCCAGCCCCAGACGGGCACTTTCATGTCGCGCTGGAGAATGGCGTGGTCGTTGAAAGGAGCCCCTAGAGAAATAGCCAGCGGCTTGGGCACGAGCTTCTCACCTCCATTGCTTGGCGCGGCGACAGCAATGGAGATAGTGGCGAGTAGTGCAATGGAGATGGCACCAAGGCCCCGAATCAGGCTACAATGAATTGTCATGAGAGGTTCCTAATGAGTTGAGGCGTGATTGCCAACGAATGATTACGCCGAAATCCCTCTAAGGTTTCAGGCCACATTCATTTTGCCGAGGCTAGAAATAAGTCAGATATGGCCAAACTGGGTCTTGAACCTGACCCACCGAAATCGAATGATTCTCGCGTGAATTCACGTCTGCAGGATCTTTCCATCGTCGTGGTCGGCGGCACCACGGGTATGGGCCTCGCGGCTGCCAAAGCCCTGGTTGCCGAAGGCGCCAAGCTGGTCGTTGTCGGCCGCAATCCAGATAGCGGCGCCAAGGCGCTCGAAGAGCTGGGCGACAATGCTAGGCTCGTCACTGGAGACGCCACCGATCCCACCACCGCTGAACAAGCCGTGGCATTGGCGGTTTCGCAGTTCGGCCAACTCGACGGCCTCTACCACGTGGCCGGTGGCAGCGGCCGCAAATGGGGCGACGGCCCTCTGCACGAACTCACCGACGAAGGCTGGCAAAAGACCATCGATCTCAACCTGACCACCCTGATGAATTCCAACCGCGCCGCGGTGCAGCAGCTGCGCAAACAAGGCAAGGGCGGCAGCATCCTCAACATGGGTTCGGTGCTCGGTTTCTCCCCTTCCCCAGACTTCTTCTCCACTCACGCTTACGCCGCCACCAAGGCCGCGGCCATTGGCTTCACCAAGTCCTGCGCCGCCTACTACGCCAAGGACAACATCCGCTTCAATCTGATCGCTCCCGCGCTCGTCGAAACCCCCATGGCCCAGCGCGCCGCTCAAGACCAAGAAATCTTAGACTTCATCAAACACAAGCAGCCGCTCGACGGCGGCCGCATCGGCAAGAGCTCGGACCTCGATGAAGCGGCCATCCTCTTCCTCAGCCCCGGCTCAAATTTCATCACCGGCCAAGTGCTGGCCGTGGATGGCGGTTGGACCCACTCCGAGGGAGGTCCCAAGCAATGAGCAGCAGCCGTTGCATCGTCGGCATCGACATGGGCGGCACCCGCATCAAGGCGGTGCTGCACAATGCCGCGACCGATGAGGAGATCGATCGCTCCATTCAACCCACCGGCGATACCGGTGCGACGGACGGCACTCCCCCCTGGGCCACGGCCATCAAGGAACTCATCGAAGCCTGGGAACAGGAGCATGGGGTGATTATCGAAGCTGTCGGTATCGCCTGCCCCGGCCTCGCCAGCCGCGATGAACGCATCATCGAATACCTACCCGGCAAACTCGAAGGCCTCGAAGGCTTCAACTTCTCCGAGTTTCTCGGCCGCCACAGCCGCATGATCAACGACGCCCATGCCGCCATGCTCGGTGAGTTGGCGGAAGGAGCCGCCCAAGGCAAACGCGATCTGGTCATGCTCACGCTCGGCACCGGAGTGGGTGGCGCCATTCTCTCCAACGGCCAACTGCTGCGTGGCCGCATCGGACGTGCCGGTCATTGCGGCCACCTTTGCCTCGATCCCAGCGGCGAACTCAGTGCCACCGGCACCCCCGGCAGCCTCGAGGACGCCATCGGCAACCACAGCGTGAAGCAGCGCAGCAACGGCCGCTTCGAGTCCACCCTCGATCTCATCAACGCAGTCAACGACGGCGACGCAGAAGCCAAGGCCATCTGGGACAAGTCGGTGGAAGCCCTCGCCTGCGGCATCTGCAGCCTGATCAACATCATCGACCCGGAAGCCGTCCTGATTGGCGGCGGCATTGCGGAAGTCGGCGACCTTCTCTTTGAGCCCCTCGCCGCCTACCTTGATCATATCGAATGGCGCCCCGGCGGCCAGTCAGTCGACATCCTCCACGCCAGCCTAGGCGAATGGGCCGGAGCCATCGGAGCCTTGGCGAACATTCAACAACCTAAATAAGGCCACCCACCCTCCCAAGTAACCACCATGAGCGACAAGACCTGGAAAATTGCCGGCATCAACTTCGACCACTTCCACATGGGCGACCTGCTGCGTCAGGTGCACGAGCACCCCAATGCGGAGATCGTGGGCGTCTGCGACGAGCAACCCGAGCGGATGCAAGAAGCGATCGAGAACTTCGGCCTTAGTGACGACCAAGTGTTCACCGATGTCGACGAATGCATGAAGGCTTGTGAGCCCGACATGGTCATCCTCTGCCCTGCCACTGCCGAGCATGCCGACTACACCGAGAAGGTCGCGCCCTACGGTGCACACGTGTTTGTCGAAAAGCCCTTCGCTGCATCCTTGGCTGAAGCCGACCGTATGGTGGCCTGCATGCCCGAGGACAAGGAACTCATCATCAACTGGCCGCTGCGCTGGTGTGAGTCGCACATCAAGACCCGCGAGCTCATCCAGGAGGGTCGCATCGGCAAGGTGCTGCAAGTGAGCTACTACGACGGCAACCGCGGCCCACTGCGCCATGGCGCCGACAAGATCGAGAAGGATCCAGGACCCAAGTCGGAGAGTTGGTTCTACCATAAGTCCAAAGGGGGTGGCTCACTACTCGACTACCTCGGTTACGGCACCACGCTCGGCACCTGGTTCCTCGATGGCGCCGAGCCCTTGGAAGTCACCGCCACCGTTGACGAACCCGAAGGTCTGGAAGTGGACGAGCACAGCATCACCGTGGCCCGCTATGCCACCGGCCTCTCCAAATTCGAAACCCGCTGGGGCACCTTCAGCGATCCCTGGATCCACCAACCCCAGCCCAAGTGCGGCTTCGTGGTGGTTGGCGAGGAGGGCACCATCGCCTCCTACGACTATGAGGACCACGTCCGCCTGCAGACCGAGGCAACGCCCGAAGGCGAAGACATCCCCGCCCCCAAACTGGACTTCCCGCTGCACAATCCCGTTTCCTACGTGATCAATAAGATCGAGAAGGGCGAGGCCATCGACGGCCCGCTCTGCCCCGAGATCGCGCGCATCGGCCAGAAGCTAGTCGACGCCGCCGCCCTCAGTGCCGCCGAGAAGCGCACCGTGAAGTGGGAAGAGGTCGAAGTTAAGTAGCCGTGTGACAATTGCAAACTGGGGTACAAAATGGTTGTTTTTGATTTAGAATTTCAGTCAGGCGCTACGCGCGTGGATTCATCTAGTCGCAGGTCTTTTCCCCAGATCCTGTGTTCTTCGTCGGTCGTGAATGGTCATTCACTTCCTCCTCACGCCTCGGATCTAGAAAAAATCCCTAGCGCCATTTCGCACCCCAGTTTGCAATCGCCACACACATGAGCGACGACGACAAGAACTACGCCCTGAAGTCCGAGGACTCGCAGCAGGAGCTGCCAGCTCCCGAGCTCCCTTTTCGTCCGCAGTTTCCGGACACCTGCCCGGCCATCGGTCTGATCGGTTGTGGTGGCATCACCGAACAGCATCTTACTGCGTATAAAAACGCCGGCCTGAAGGTGGTCGCGCTCTGCGACATCAACGAAGACAACGCCAAGGCCAAGGCCGCTGAGTTCTTCCCCGATGCCAAAGTCCTCACCGATGGCGACGCACTCTTGACCGACGATAGCATCGAAGTCGTCGACATCGCCCTCCACGCCGAACCGCGCGCCGAGTGGATCGAGAAGGCCCTGCGTGCCGGCAAACACGTGCTCAGCCAGAAGCCCTTCGTGCTGGATCTCGCCATTGGTGAAAAACTGGTGGCCATCGCCAAGGAAGAAGGACGGCTTTTGGCCGTGAACCAGAACGGCCGCTTCGCGCCCTACTTCCGCTACGCTCAGCTGGCGATTGATGCGGGTCTCATCGGCAAAGTCCAAACCGTCAACCTGCAAGTCTGCTGGGACCACGGCTGGGTGGCCGGCACCCCCTTCGAAAAGATCCCCCACCTGCTGCTTTACGACTTCGGCATCCACTGGATCGACATGGCCTGCTGCTTGATGGGTCGTCCGGCCCACACCGCCAACGCCCTCATCCAGCGCTCAGCCTCGCAGAGCATCGCACCCGCCCTTGTGGGTTCCGCTCAACTGGCCTTCGACGGAGGCGTGGCCTCCATCCACCTCGATGGCAGCGTGAAGACCGGCGCCTACGAATCGGTGGAGATCATCGGCACCAAGGGCCGCATTTCCGCCACGGGCAAACCACTCGAAGCCCACAGCCTCGAACTCATCACCGCCGAAGGCATCGCCAAGCCCAAACTGGACGGTCACTGGATGCCCGAGGGCTTTGGTGGCGCGATGGGCGAGCTGCTCTGCGCCATTGCCGAAGACCGCCAACCCTTCAACTCCGCCGCCCACAACCTCGAATCCCTCAAGGCCGCCTTCGCTCTCATCGCCTCGGTCGACGAAGGTCGTCAGATCAAAGTTGGAGATGCAACTGTGGCCGGCCCCAACTGCAAGATCCAAGATTAACTCTCCTTACTCCAAACACTCATGTCCCCCACTCAAGACTACCTCGAAAAATGCAAGGGCCTGATCGACAAGGTCGCTGCCCAGGAAGATGCCATCGCCCAATGCGCCGACTGGTTCTCTCAAACCATCCTCGCTGGCCGCATGGTCCATGTCTTCGGCTCCGGCCACTCGCGCATGATGACCGAAGAGATGTGGCCGCGCTACGGCTCCTTCCCCGGCTTCAACCCCATCGTTGAGTTGTCGCTCAGCTTCCACAACCTGGTGGTCGGCTGCAACGGCCAGCGCCAAGCCATGTTCCTCGAGAACGTCACCGGCCTTGCGGACCGGGTGCTGCGCAACTTCGACATCAACGACACCGACACCGCCCTCATCATCTCCTCCTCGGGCTGCAATATCGTGCCCATCGAAATGGCCGAGGGTCTGCAAAAGCGCGGTGTAAAGGTGGTCGCCATGATCAGCAAGGATCACAGCGAACCCAGCACCAGCAAGCATCCCGACGGCAACAAGCTGCAGGACTTCGCGGATCTGGTGTTGGACACCGGAGCCCCTGCCGGCGACGCCATGGTGTATGTGGATGGCCTAGACACGCCCGTTGCCCCCGGCTCCACCGTCGGTGGCTGCCTGCTGGTGAACTCGATCAAAGCCGAAGTCGCCAAACGCCTGACCGAAGGTGGCCAACCGCCAAAGGTACTTACTGCCTCGCTCATCACTGGTGCTGAGAAAGCCACCGAACTGTTTGAGGCCGCCTACGATGAACATGGCCGCCGTATCTCAAAATACTACGCCGATTTGGGAGCATAGCCGGATGGAACGCGGCCTATAGTCCGCTCCAGAACCCAAGAATAGAAGCTTTGCGAAGCTAAGCGGAATAAAGTCCGCGCTCCATACCCAACACCTCAATTTCAGCATTTCAGTTTTCTGCGTTTCAGCTTTTTATTTCTAAGACCTATGCAATCCAACCCACTCCGCACCACCGTCATCGGCAGCTACCCCTTCCCGGGCTGGCTGGAATTCGCCTCGCAAAACCTCGACCAATTCGGCGTCAAAGACATCGAAGAGATGCAGGAGGATGCCGTCATCGCCGCCGTGCACGACCAAACCGCGGCCGGCCTCGACGTAATCACCGATGGCGAACAAACCCGCTTCGACTTCAACCTGTCCTTCTACGGCTACATCCAGGGCATAGAGTTGGAAAGCGCCTCACCCCGCAAGTTTGGCCCTCCTGCTCACGACCAGCGCGGCAAGCATGAGATCACTGGCGAGCTCGCCGCTCCGCGTGGACTTGGTGCAGTCGAGGAATTCGAACGTCTCAAGAGGATTGCTCCAGAGGGACAACGATTGAAAGCCAGCATCCCCGGCCCCTTCACCCTTAGCGGTCGCCTGCTACCCAACGCTCAATACACCGATCGCTACGCCATCACCGAAGCCCTTCTGCCTATGGTCCGCAAGGAATGCGAGGACTTGGTTGCTGCCGGCTGCGAAGAGATCTGCGTGGATGAGCCCAGCATGAGCTGCTACGCCCACAAGGCGGACACCAAACGCTTTGTGGACATCTTCAACCGCACCATAGAGTCCATTGTCGGTAAGACCCGCGTCTGCATGCACATGTGCTTCGGCAACTACAAAGGCCGTGCAGTGGGCAGCAAGAAGGCACGTTGCATGTTCCCGGACTTCCTCGATCTCAAAGTCGACGAAATGCATATCGAAATGGCCACTGTCGCCTTCACTGACATCGACGTGATCGATGAAATCATGAAGACGCCCAACATCGATGCCGCCATCGGCATCATTGACGTAAAGAGCTACAACATCGAGAGCCCTGAGGAAGTGGCCGCGGTGGTGAAGCGCTGCCTCGAGCACGCCCCTGCCGACCGCCTGGTCTTTGCGCCTGACTGCGGCCTCAGCCAGACCGCCCGCTGGGCATCGCGCCAGAAGCTCAAGAACATGTGCGGCGGCGTTGCGCTGGTGAAGAAGGAATTGGGTATTAGCTGAGTTTCGACTACCAAAGAAATCGGAGCGTCAGGAGTTTGAACCACGAAAGACACGAAAGTTCACGAAAGGGTCATTGGCATGAGCAGCGACAGACCAAATCAAGAGCTCATGATGGCACTGAGTTTTTTTCCAGATGCATTGGAAACTGAAAACATCGATAAATACACTGTAGAAATTGCCGATAGACTTCAGCATGTTATTGCTGAGGAGCTTGACCGCCTTGGCGTCAGACACCAGCGGGATTCGACTCACTTCCTACATTTAGGCACTGAAATCATTCCCGATTCGGTGCGCTGCTCTGAATGTGGCACGTGAGTTATTCCTGAGGAGAACTCACATGAAACATCTGTTGTTTCTTCGGGCTGGAAAGTGCAAGACGGACGAATCCTATGTGACCAATGCTGGTCCCTTTTTGACGGAGACAAGCTTCCAATAACTAACCCAAACTAAACTTTCGTGAATTTCGTGTCTTTCGTGGTCCCAATTGAACAAGCCCACCTTCGCTCTCACGCCTTCTCCTAATGAAAACCGCCCACCAAAAAGACGAGGAACTCCTCACAGACATCGCCCAGACCCGCGAGCACGGCGAGTCCAAGCTGTGGTGGCTGGGTCAGAGTGGTTTCCTAGTGGTCACGCCGACAATCACTGTCTTCTTCGACCCCTACCTCTCGGATTCACTGACCACCAAGTATGCGGACACCGACAAACCCCACGTGCGCGTGACCGAGCAGGTCATCGATCCATCCAAACTGACGGGTATCGATGTGATCACCACCTCGCACAACCACACGGATCACCTGGACAAGGAAACGCTGCTCGCCCTCTTTGCTTCCAACCCGCAGGCCAAGCTGCTCGGACCGCGCGCCAACCACGATTTCATTGTCGATCGTCTGGGAAGTGAACACGCAGATCGCCTGGTGGATCTCAACGCCGGTGAGTCGGTGGAGCTGAAAGGTGCAATCTTCCATGGCATCACTGCTGCTCACAATAGCGTCGATCGCGATGAGGACGGCAACTGCAAGTTCATGGGCTTTGTCGCCCAAGTCGGTGAACTCACCCTCTATCATAGCGGCGATACCCTGCTGCACGATGGCCTGCAGGAGACCTTGGCGAGCTTCGCGCCGGACATCGCCTTCCTCCCCATCAACGGCAACAAGCCCGAGCGCCGCGTGGCCGGCAACTTGAACCCGAAAGAAGCCGCCGAACTGGGCCGCGCGATTGAGGCAGGCCTGGTGATCCCTCACCACTTCGACATGTTCGAGTTCAACACCGCCGACCCGGCCGAGTTCGAAGCCGAATGCGAGCGCACGGATCAGGTGCAGCGCGTGCTCAGCAACGGCGAAGGGATTCAAATCCTCGACTGAGGGAACTTTTGCGGATAAAGCTGCGACTCATGAAAACCGCTGCCCTCTTCCTCCTTTCCGTCGTGGCCTCCGCCCCGGTTTACGCTCAAGATTTCTTCGACAAGGCGCTCGATGAGCGCGTCGAATCCAACAAACAGCTCACCGCGGAACTAGTCGAGGAAACCGAGGGGATGGAAGAAGCCGAAACAATCGCTGCGATTGAAACCCAGAACGGCGAGGACTGGGTCGAACTCCTCAAACACATCAAAAGTAAAAAGGATCCCAAACTTTCCTACTTGATGCTGCGAACTGAAATTCAGGACGAGCTCGTGGGTGCCTACTACGACCTCGAATTCTCGGAGGGGCTAATGGCCAGAATGAAGGCAAAGGGAAAAATTAAGCGCTACCAAAAGCAGCTTGAGGAACTGGAAGCCGCCTACAAGAAGTCCATGAAGGATGAGAAAAAGGCATCCAAATAACGGCCCTGACTCCACGTCATGAGTGAATTCACACAGCCCACCCCACCGCTGATCAGCCCGCCACCCGTGCCTGCCGCGCCCTCCGGACCTAAGCCTCCGGCGGTAAACCCGGGTCATGGTGGCAAGGGTCCGACCATCATCCTCACCGCCATCATCACGGCCATTCTCACCGCACTGGTGACCTCCATCGGATGGGTTGCCGTGGGCATGGTCATCTACAAGGCCGCCACCACCGATCCCCCACCATTCGATGTCTTGGTGGAGGCCCCAGAAATCATGGAGGTCGGTAATGTTGCCGTGATGAAAGTCATCATCGGCAACCAGTCGGACAAACCGATCACATTGGGAAGCATCGACATCATGGATACCCTCCTCGATGGCTTCGAGGTGATCTCGGTCGATCCCAAGCCCAGTTCACAGGACAGCCTATTTGGCATCTACTCCTACTACTCGCGCCACAAACTCGATGCCGACGACACAGTGACCTTCAAATTCACCATCAAGGCCACCGAAGTGGGTGAATGGTACAGCGGTGTCGACGCCTGCACCCCCTTTGAGAACTACGTCAGCGAATGGGTGGAAATCGATGTGGTTGAGAAGGGTGGCATCGAATAAATCACTGTGCGCAAGATGGATGACGGCATGAATCCTGAGACCGAGGCTGAGAAATAGGTCCCCCTACTTCGGCGCCGCCTTATCAAACTTGGTCCACTCGCGGTTTTCGTGAGGTAGCCCCGTATCCGAAACGGGTTTCTGCTCCCATGCCGTGGCGAGTACCTCTTCCTTGGCCATTCGATGCCACTCCTTGGCCATCTTCTTGACGATGTCGGGATGCTTGTCAGCAAGGTCGTTTAACTCACAACGGTCTTCAGCGAGATTATAGAGTTCCCACTTTTTGGCCTTGAAACTCACCAGCTTCCAATCTCCGTCGCGCAGACCGCGATCCTGAGAAAACATCAGGTGAATGGGCGGGCGGCTCTCGAGTGCCTTGCCCTGAAGTACCGGCACGAGTGAAGTGCCGGCCAGTGGAGTCAGTTCACGACCCGGGAACTTTTCGGGTATCTTCGCCCCGGCCATTTCGGCCAACGTAGGCAGGATGTCGACCAAATGTGCAGGCTGATGAGTGATGCCACCTTTGACTTTGATGCCCGCAGGCCAGTGCATGATGCAGGGTGTGGAAGCCCCGCCCTCAAACTGGTTTTGCTTGTAGAGGCGGAAGGGAGCGTTGCGCGCCCAGGCCCAACCGGTGCTGTCGCTCCAGCGCGTGGCCGGATCGTAGGGCATGAGCCCGGGACGGCCGTGCCGGCGGTCGTAGGGGCAGGCACCGTTGTCTGAAAAGAAAACGATGAGCGTGTTGTCCAGTTCGCCGTTCTTTTCCAAGTCGGTGATCACGCGACCGATCTGTTGATCCACGCAATCGATCATGGCCGCAAGGCAGGTCATGCGCTTCTCCTCCCAGGTCTTCCAGTCGTCCGGCAGATCTTTCCAGGCGGGAAGGTGGTCGGGGCGCTTGGGTGCGGCATGCTCCTTGCCGAAGAGATTGAGGGTCTTCTGTTTGGCCAAGCGCTCGGCATACACGGCATCCCAGCCCATGGTGTATTTACCATCGTACTTGTCGTAGTCTTCCTTGAGGCAATGCAGCGGTGCATGGGGCGCATTGAAGGCCATGTATAGCAGCCAGGGCTTCTTTTCCTCACGGGCCTCCTTGAGGAACTCGAGCGCGAAATCACCATTGGCAGTGGTGGTGTAGAAGTCCTTCTCCGGGATGTCCCACTTCTCGCCATTAAGGCGGAAGGTCTTGTCGCCCTTGAAAAAGTGGCAGGCGCCCGAAAGATGACCCCAGTAGCGCTCAAAGCCGAAGTCCGTGGGCTCTTTGCTGAGGTGCCACTTGCCCGTCATGAGGGTGGAGTAACCGGCTGGCTTGAGCACCTCGGGAATCGTCACCGCGCGCTTGAGACTTTCGTCACCCGCCTGACGGCACCAGCGACCGGAGAGCAGGCTGACGCGCGAGGAGTGGCATTTGGCCGTGGAGTAGAAACTACTAAAGCGCAGACCGTTGCCGGCGAGCTTATCTAGGACCGGCGTCTTGATTTCCGAACCGTAGCAACCGAGGTCTGACCAACCGAGGTCATCGACGAGGATTAGCAGGATGTTGGGCTTCTCGGCTGCAGTGACCGAAAGCGTGAGGGCAGTGAGGAAGGTTAGAAGCGTTTTCATTTTAAGGCGAAGAACAGGCCGTTGAGCAAAGAGATTCACTTCTTCGGCTCTGGACCCATCCACGGGGTCATGCCGCCGCGCTTGATGTGATACTCGAGGCGGTTGGTCATCTTGCGCACCCGATCGGTCTCTTTCTTTAATAGATCGGTGGTCTCCTGCGGGTCCTTGGTGATGTTGTAAAGTTCCAAGGGAGCCATGGGCCGATTGTGCATGAGCTTATAGCCATCCTTGATCAGGGCGTGGTAGGCCATACCGGCGCGGTCTCCCCCGCCCTCGCGACGCACGAAGTAAAGTTCGCGATCAGGGGTGCTGAAGTCCTCGCCCTTGAGTAAAGGCAGAAGGCTCACGGCATCAAGGTTTTCGCTGGGCGTGCCACCGGCGGCTTCCACGCAGGTAGAGAAGATGTCGAAGGTCAGACCTTGGTAATCGGACTTGCTACCGGCCTTCACCGTACCGGGCCAGCGCACGCAGAAGGGCACCTTCAAACCCCCATCATAATGGTCCTGCTTGCCACCGCGCCATGGATCGTTCTCCTGGAAGTGGGAGGAGGAGCCACCGTTGTCGGAGGTAAAGAAGATCACCGTGTTATCGGAGAGCTTGTAATCCTCGAGCGACTTGAGAATTCGACCAATTTGATCGTCGGTGTGCTCCACAAAGGCCACTGCCTTGACCCGGCCTTCGCTCATGTCCGGCTCGCGCTTCTGAACCTTCTCCACCCATTCCTTGGGCGGCTGGATGGGAAAGTGCGGCGCGTTGTAGGCTAAAAAGAGAAAGAAGGGCTCCTTCTTGATGCTGCGCTGCTTGAGGTATTCATCGGCCCAGTTAGTGAAGAGATCGGTGGCGTGGATGCCATTGCCCTCAATCACTTCCTTGTTCTTGCGCAGCCAGTTCACTCCACCTCGTTTGTGGTGGTAATAATCGTTCATCATATCGCCGAGGAAGCCATGGAAGAAGTCGAAGCCACGGCCATTGGGCGTGTTGGGCTCCTGCAGGCCGAGGTGCCACTTGCCGATAAGCGCCGTGTGATAACCAAGCTTGTTGAGTTCATCGGCAATGGTCGGGGTCTTGGGGTTGAGGTAACCCCATGAACGGCTACGCTCATTTCGGATTACCCCCGGCGCACCAGCTCTATCCGCATAGATGCCAGTGATGAGAGCCGCTCGCGAAGGCGTACAGACAGTGCAGTTGGCGCGCATTTTGGTAAAGAGCATGCCTTCCTTGGCGATGCGGTCCATGTGGGGTGTCTGCACGCCCGTCTTGCCATACATGGAGGTGTCGCCATAGCCCTGATCATCCGTGTAGATGATGATGAAATTGGGTTTCTCAGACGACAGCAGAGCTTGCATACCTAAAATCAAACAAGCGATGAATTCGTTTACAATCTGCAGTCAACACTAACTGTGATGACATCCAATTCTTCAGCGCCACCCTCTTTGTTGGAATGCCCGCGGGAGTTTGGCCATGAACTCATCACACGCACAGCTTCAGTTAGTGGTCCAATGCAGGCTGCCTTCGTGGATCCCGGATTTAAGGGTCGCCGTTTGGGGGCTGGCGTGGTTGGCATGGGTAGCGTTTGGTAGATAGGGCTTGGTCTTGTGAATCCACTCGATGAAGTTGGACCGCTCTTACTCCTCCACGCCAACCAAAGAATGGCATGCAGCCGATCCAAGGGTGCTGACGAGTGTGACTTGAATCATCCCAGGGCAACTAGAAGCTACTGCTCAGCCCAATGAGAGATATCGCTTCGTCTCGCGTGTTTCCATTACAAAAATCCATGCCGATAGCGCACCATGGGATAACTACAGCCGTTATTTAGAAGACAACGGCTAAACATCATCGCAAGGGCTTGAGCGCGTGAGCGGTCGCTACCGTAACCGCGATGAAATGTAGTGAGCAGCTTCGCCGCATAGACTGTTTGACACTGATTGGCAGCCTCAGTCATGGACTGCCTACCGATACCTGCAGGCGGACAAACATTTTACCACCCGGCTCCAATGATTTCGGTATGGTGACTGTCACTTCTTCTACCACTCCCGGCACCGGATTTCCAGTCACCACAAAGGCAACTCCATCTGCGTTGTGCACTGCCTCCTTATCAAAACTCATGTCATCACTGTATCTGACCTCAATGGTGGTATTTGCGTCATCACGCGCCGCTATCAATCGACGGAACGTATAGGTCATATGGTCCGCGTCTGATCCATCGATATTAGGCAGAATACTGCGATCATCACTGCCATCGGTCGGGTCGCCACCCAACACCCACTCCAAACTGGTGGGCAGGCCGCCACTGTCAAAGTCGAGAGCAGGGTTTGGAGAGCTGAGCCCGGGATAAGCAGAGGCCCAATGATCGAATGGATCAGCAGCACTAACAGTGAGAGTGCTGTCGTCGGCAATTGCTGAGGTGGTGTCTAGAGCGTTTCCGTGGTTGTCCGTGAGGAGCGCACCTGACGATACCTGAATTCGTAGGCTACCGCCAGTGCTTGGTGTTACTTCAACCGTAAACACACCGGGTAAGGTCTCAATGATGGCTCCGACCGTAATGTTGGCGCTCCCCGCATTTGAGAAATCTTCAGCTGAGATCGTACTCGCATTCATATCCTCGCTAAAATTGAACGTGTAGGTGACCGTAGCGCCGGCATCTACGCTGGCTCCACCCTGATCGTCTACGATGTCCACGGGCGCAAGTGTCGGAACACTGCTGTCTGCCGCAACATTCACAGTAACATAGTCTTCGCCGGTGCTTGTGCCGTCACTGGCAACCAGATGCAGCACATAGGTTCCAGTCTGGGTGAAGCTGGCAGAGGTATTCAGAGCCTCAGCATCTCCAAAGGTCACATCACCAGGCCCACTGAACTTACTCCACGCGTAGGTCATGAAGTCCCCATCTTCGTCAATGGCCTCGCCGGCAAGATTGACAGTGTATGCGAGACCGGTGGGTGCAGACGACTCATATGGATGACCGGCGGCCAGATTGTCTTCCAAGCCCCATTTGTGGGCGAGATACCCCTCGATCTTAGCTTGGGTAGCCGCATCCTCAGTGCCATCGGTGAAAATCCACTCACAATACGCTCCGTCCCAACCACGCGCGTCATAGCTTTGGTTAAAGCCAAGAGCATATGCCTGAGTTCGCACTGCGCTGGACTTGAACGTGAACAGCGTCGGCGGCATTGAGAGAACTCCGTTGAGATTACTGATACTGGAACCGTTTTTATAGGTACCAGTGTTGAAATTACTCAAGAAACTGCCCTGCCCCGAATACCCCATCACTCGGTATTGCCCAAAGAAATCAGGCCCCGAGAACAAGGTTGCATAGTCATCAAAGGTGGAATCATTGCCGTCCTTGTAATAGGTCACGACATAGGCATTGCGGGCGCCCATTGATGGAGTCACTAATCCGATTTTTCCGGTCCTTGATGTACTTCCAATACTGGGTTGGCCACCTACAATGGAATCAATGGCCTGATAGGTTGGTTGCTGAGCACCTTGAGCCTGTGTGGCATGATTTGCGTTGCCGCTCTTATCATCCCAACGGGACACCTTGTTGCTGCTACTTTTGGTGATGGTGTCCGTGTCTTTTGCATCGTACCACGCCACCATGCTGATGTCAGTTGGCGTCCACACCCCTGAATTGCTCATGGCGCCCACACCGAGTTCACCTCCAGCATGAACCACAGGAGCATCATTGGTATTGAGCACTGTGATGTTGAGCGTGGTTGTAATGGGTGAGGCAATGATTCCATCAGTGACACTCACTGTGACCACGTTTAGCCCGATATCTAGATTTGTAGGTATGCCGGATAGCGATCCATCGGAGGCCACATTGAGCCAGTCCGGCCCCGAAACCTTGGCAAAGGCCAGGGTGTCAGATGCATCCTCTTCAGTCACAAATGGAGCCAATCCAGCGTTGTAAGCGAAATCTTCATTGGCGTCTGTCAACACGACTGGATTCGCGTTGAAGCGGGGAGCATCATTGGTGTTGAGCACCATGATGCTAAGGGTGCCTTCAACCGGAACAAATACCCTGCCGTCATCGACACTGATCGTGAATGTATTAAGCCCAACATGATCGTTGGTAGGGGTACCGGAAATGGAACCATCGGGGGCAATACTCAGCCAGTCTGGGCCAGCCACTTTGGCATAAGTCAGGGTATCAACCGGGTCGGTGTCCGCATCAGTGGCACCACCGGCGATGGAGTCACTGTAGAGCGCGTCTTCGGTGGCATCACTTGTTGACAGCGGATTGGCTACAAACACCGGATTCTGATTCGGAGGTCCCTGATTTACCGTAATGGAAGTGTCATCAAGGATGGCAGAAGATGTATCCAGCGGGTTGCCCACGTTGTCTGTGAGAGTCGCTCCAATTGGCACCTGCAGCCGCAAACTGCCAGTTGAGATGGGCATGATCTGGATGCTGAACGCCGTGGGAGCAACCTGTGTTATGTCACGCACTAGGTAAAGAGCTGTTCCCGCATTGCTGAAGTCAGTGGCATCAAAACTATCGGCATCCATGCCCTCGCTGAAGACGACCGTGTAGGTCACCGTATCACCCTCAACGACTGCAGCACCACCTTGGTCATCGACGATGCTGGTGGAGGCCAGCGTAGGATCGTCGTTATCAATGACGGCCGTGATGGTCACCAAATCTTCCCCAGTACTATTGCCATCAAAGGCATTCAGTCGCAGTACATATGTGCCGGTTGAGCTGAAGGTGACATCCGGATTGAGAACATTGGGATTGGAGAAAGAGGCTGAACCGTTGGCGGTGCCCGTACGTGTATCTTCCCATGTATAGAGCATGGAGTCGCCCTCTTCATCGGTGGCCGAACCATCAAGCGCGATCGTCCCACTGGCGAGACCAGTCTCGTGGTTGCTGAAACCATAGAGGTGGAAAGACCCACCAACAGGCTGAATGGTGAACTGCTGAGTGGCCGCAGCAGCTTCATATACGCAGGTAATGCGAATCCCCTGATTGTTTCCATACTGGGATTGAGCAATGGTGGTCGGAGGTAAGGGGGTTCCATTTGCAGTGAATGTCTGCACGCGGCTGTTCGTGCCATTCTCCCATGCCACACTGTAGAAGTTCACCTCATAGGCCCTGCCGGGCGTCAAGCCCGTGAGCGTTACGGTTCTTGGATTACCATTGTAGACGAATGACTCGGCCAGCTTTTCGGATTCACCAGTAATCGCGGCATCGTCATCGCCACCCCAATTGGTGATGGTGCCTCCGATCTCCCAGCCATCACCGGAACTGTCAAAATTCTCAGTGAAGGTCACGTCATTGATCGTCACCGAGCCGTTGTGTCGGCTACCAAAGCTGTGGGCTACCGTGTAAGTGTGTTGAGAGGAAATACCGGAGTCGGCATCATTGTTCCACGGACTCCAACTCCAACCCGTAGTACCTGACACGGTCATGTTGACATAATCGTCGTTCCCGGCGTCGACAATCGGGGTATCGTTCACGAAAAATACCTCGATGCTGAGATTGCTCTCGAGCGGAGTGCTGATGATGCCGTCGGTCATGGTGATCGTGAAAACATTGATCCCAACATCTTGAGCGTCCGGTGTACCGGTGAGTGATCCGTCACTCGCCACATTCAACCAGGACGGCCCACTGATTTTGACAAATGTGAGGTTGGCATCCGCATCATCATCGGTGGCAAACTCCAGTAGGCTTTCGTTGTAAGCCACCCCTTCGGTCGCAGCGCGACCATTCAAGGGGCTTGAAGTGAAAACTGGAGCATCATTGGTGTTGATGACCGTAATCCTCATGGTCCCCTCGATGGGATAGACGGACTTACCATCCGTGACACTCACTGTGAATACGTTGATACCAACATCATCATTACTCGGCGTGCCCGAAAGGCCGCCATCCGCTGCAACACTCAGCCAGTCTGGTCCATCGATCTTGGCAAACGTAAGCGTATCACCGACGTCCGGATCGATGACACTGCTTAGGATACTGGAGCTGTAAGCCGTTTCCTCAGTGGCATTGGCAGCATCAAATGGGTCCCCCACAAAATACGGAAATTCATTGGGGCCGCTGTAATTCACGATGATTTCGGTGTCATCAACCAACGCGCTGGAGGTATCGAGAGCATTGCCACCCATATCGAGAATCACTGCGCCAGAATTGATCTGGAGAATCAGAGTGCCGATACTACCGGTCGTAAGCGTCACCCTGAAGATGCCCGAGTTGTCGGCAGTTTCAACAACACTATCGATGGTGATATCGGCGCTGCCGGTATTGGAAAAGTCCGCCGCGTTGATGCTCGCGCTCTGGATGTCTTCGTCGAAGCTGACCGTGTAAATCACCGTATTGCCATCGATAATGGAATCACTGGGCACGTTGTCCACGATGCTGATCAGAGATGGCGCACTAACATCGACAAATGACGCCAACTCAACACTGACGTTATCGATACTCGCTGAAATACTTGAACCACGAAAACGCAGTGCCATGTCCTGATAGGCAGCAGGGTGACCCGTCGGCGCGACATAATCAAAGCTGACCCGCTGATACGCACCTCCATCCGGGGCATTACCGGAAACTGTGTGTAAAATACCATCCACCTGAGGTGATACTCCCTGCCCCATGGAGGTGGCGTCTGTACGGTCCGCATTACTGCCCGAGTCATCAAAGGTAACCAAAGCCATCTCATAGGCTCTGCCATTGGTCTGGCCATCCTGCACCACATCAAAGGAGACCCTGTAAGTGATACCCGGGATTAGGTTACCAATGGAGTCCTTGGCCGTGGTCAATCCGGTGTTGCCTCTACGGAAAGCAAAGGCCTGACGGCCGGTCGGGTCAGAGACTTGACCCGATTCCTCGTCCACAATGCCACAATGAGTTGCACCAAAACCTTCCGCAGAACGCACCCACTTGCCATCATCATGAACACCGGCTTCATATTCATCTACCAACTGACTGGTCAGGAGCGGATCACTTTGCAGTGCGGTTACATCGGGAGTTTCAAAGCCATCAAAAAACAGTGGAGAACTCGTGGAGAAGTTCCAGGTGGCATCGTCAGAGAAACCTGCAAAGCCGATATAGGTGGTATTGGTCACAACTCCAGAATCCATATGAACGGCATAAGGGGTGGCTTCCTTGAAAACGGCATCAGGCGAAATGGAGAGTACATTCCCGGAAATGCTGATCTGTTGACTGTCGGTTACGTCAATGGCGGAATGGAGAGAGAGAGCAACCATGGTCTCAGCATCCAATTCCCAGATTTCAATATCACCACTACCCAACAGGATATCATCATCAAAATATGCCTGCAGGATGTTGCCAACGGGGCTAACATCAAATGCATTATCCGCCGGGCTCATGCCCACAAGAAGAGGAGCGGTGAGGTCTTGGGTCACAGTGCTAATGTTCCATGAGGTGTCATTATCCGTGCCGGCAAAATGATTTGGAGTGCCGGCTGTATCCTGAACTGCGGTATCCGGTATTCTCACGGCATAATCGGTGCCATACTCGAGATTGCCAGAGGGGGTGATGGTCAATACGCGGCCATTGAGTTGAACCTGACTGGCATCATTCATTGGGATGATCATATCCGAACCTCCACTAAGATTCTTGAGGGTGACCATACCAGCACCGGTCAGAGTTACATCGCTGTCAAAAGTCACTTCGAAATTGCTGGTAATGAGAATATCTGTGGAGTCGTCTGGAGGACTAAGGGTCTGCACGAAGGGAGGAATGTTATCTGTGGCGTTGACCGCGTTGAAGTTGTCAAGCACCTGAGTATCAGTCAGAACCTGACCGGTGTAGGCACGAACAATGGCAATCTGTCCTACAAAAGCTTCGACCTCCGGTCCGAAAAACTCGTCATTGAGCACACCCCCGGAGGCAAATCCGGCATATGAACCAAAAGCAGCTGCATTACCATCTGACCAATCAGCACCCCCCCCGGGTGAAGGCCCACCGACCAGCCAGCCGTTGACATACAAGCGGGTGGTCCCGTTCGCTTCGCGGGTAACCACAGCTTGGATGAAGTCATCGTAAACACTGATGTCCTTGCTGATGGTTGAGTCTCCACCGTTCTGTGAACAAATCAGTTGGTTATTCGAGATGTAGAGCCCCAGACCTGCGCTTCCACCATCTTCAAAGAGTACTTGGCCATCGGGTGCAAATGGCGTGAGATTGCCTGGCTTAAACCAGATCTCCAAAGTCAGAGCATCATCCGTCCAGTCCCCGGCAGCATTTTGGAAGGATTTCGGGTCAGATTGATTGGTAGCAACCAGTGTGGCACCCGCCGGCATGCCAAACTCATCAGCAGGAAAATCATAAGCATGAGTTATCTGTTTGGCGGAAGTCACTCCAACCCGCGTGACAGTGCTGTATGGTTGATCATCAAGCAAAAGCTCAAGCCCTGACGGGTTACCATCCACCAGGTCCTCCCATCGGGCATCACCATCATCATCCTGATCCGCAATCAGCACAAAGTCGGCCCCAGGAACCACCGAGGAGTATTCGATATTCACCGTCGTCGTGTCCGTGGAGGTCTGACCCGAGCTGTCGGTAATGCGCAAGGCGATGGTATTCTCGCCGAGCTTCATGCCATAAGTGCTGATCAAATCGACGTTGGAAAGGCCGCCTGACTCAGGCTGGGCTACGTTCGCCACATCACCAAAGATCCCATCATTGTTCAGATCCCATTCATAGGATTCGACAGTCGCGAGGTCACGGGGATTTGAATTGCTACCATCAAGAAACAAATCATAGGTCGGGGTCACTACGTAAGGTCCGCCAGCATCCGCTTTCGGACTGTTGTATCCATAGGTCAGGCGCACGTCATCAAAATCCACACCCTCCCCAGTACCGGCCGCGTAACCGGTGGTCAGCAATCGAATCTCCATCCGCCTTCCATCAAGGTAGGCGTTGGCAGGGTCATAGGTGTAATCCAGGGTCGCTTCAATGAATTGGCCTGCCACGGTTTGCACCGTGTTGATATCCTCTGCCAGTAGCACTCCGCCTGCCAACAACTGAAGCCGATAGCCCGAGGCCTCGAAGTCGCTGGACTCGCCAATTCTAACTTTTAGCTGATAGTCGACTCCATCAATAAAATCAAATCCTTCCTCATAAGGAGTATTCGGAAATTCGGAATCACGAACATTTCCCATGACCTGCTTGAAGCCGATCTGATCATATTGATTGAGCGGTGTCAGGTAAGCAACATTGCCTCGCTGATCCTGGTCATCGTAGCCTGAGTCAAATCCCCTCGGACTCTCTGCAGATCCCGGAGGATATGCAGGATTCCAAGTGCCTGAAAACTGGAGATCTCCCGTATCCTTGTGGATGCGCCATGAGCTCGGCGTATATGCATACGTATCCCAGCCACCGGAGTCTGAGGGGTATCCGGGATCTATCTCCCCACCGTAATCATCCTCACTCAAAGCCGGACCATCTTCAAAGTTCCAGTTGAAGATCGTAACATCGTTGGCGAGGGTCGCCGAGGTAGTCGTGAAACTCCAATTATTACCGGTTTCACTGAGATTGGGGACATCGGTATAATTAAGGACGATGCCATCATCCCAACGAATTGCCAACTCGGTCAACGGAGGATACGCCTCACTAGGGGTGATGGTCATCACATTGCCATTGATATTCACTTGTTGAGTATCGGTGACTGGTATGGTCTGGATCACTTCATCACGATCGATATCGTAGATGTAAATATTTCCATTCGAGGCCACGATATTGTCGTCGAATGTCGCCTCCAGCACTTCGTTCATGAGCACAAATTCGGCACCATCGAAGGGAGAGGTGGCGATGAGGATGGGAGGAGTCGGATCAAGTGCTACGGTCGTGAAACTCCAAGTCACTGGAGTATCAAGGATGTTAGGACCACCCATGTTGTCGACTGAGAGATCTTGGATGGCGTTGGCATCAATCGCGACAGAATACTCATTTTCGATTGCGAGAGTAGCAGGCGAACCAATGGTCAGGACATTGCCATTTACGGTGACTGAGGGGTCATTCAACGCAATCGTGTAATTGTCCGTTCCCGCAGTCAGATCCGTGATGGTCACGTCCAGATTGCCGGCAAGTGCTTGCGGAGTGAGGACAATGTCTTCGTCGAATGTCACGACCAAATCCGTATCACGATAGACTCCGGTTCCATCTTCAGTCGGATTGAATTCCTGCACGCTTGGCTGGGTGAGATCGAGAAGCGGAGCGGTTTGGATGACCCAATCATGGAGACCATTTTGCAGTAAGGACCAAGAATCCTTATTGAAATTGCCAGTTTCCCCCTTAAAGAGCGCAATTTCCCATGAATCACCACCTCCGCTCTCCCACATGAGAGCCTCAATGGTGGTTTCAAGTGGCGTGCTCAGGGTAAATCTGCCACCGGTCCAAGCATGCCCTCGTCCTCTGTCGTACCAAATGGTGTCCGCCACCACTGGCTGGCTACCCCAATTGTTATTGAGCGGGTTGGTAAAGTTCACACCGGGAATTTTGATGTAGCCGCCATCGTCGCTGCCGAAAGCGATGGTCCATGTGCCTGCGGGAATAATGACATTTGCGGTCGCCTTCAGTATGTAGCGATCATCCCGCTGACTGTTATTGGGCAATAAGGCGGTGGAGCCATAAGAACCCCCGCCTCCGACATTGATGGTCTCAGGATCCGGCGATTCTGTATAATCCGTAAAGGAATATGAGCTATTCGGCGAACCAAGCTCCATAATCGTTCTGGCCTCAGTCGTCGTTCCGGGGTTGCCGTCGCTACCGCCGGTCAATTTGCGCATCGTCAGCTCAAAATCAGCCTGCGCATATCCGAAAGATAGCAATAAGTAGCCGATGGCATAGAGCCACGATTTGGAGGGAGTGGACAGTCGAGAGTGTTGGGTTTGCGTGCAAGCCATGACAACTTGGGTTTTGTCGGTATTGACAGAGTATGGACTAGTAGGCTCCCAGCAGAGCAAGTGCATGTCCAGTAATCTTTGCCACGTGATGAGGGCAGAAAGATGGTATTTACATGGATGCGAAAGATCGAACTGGATGCCTGAAAACGATACATCGTTACCCATGGGCTGATCGCACTGATACCCGATTCACCATTTCATGAATCAGCCCGTTTTGCCGCTAAAACCCAATAACATGAACAAAATAACATGTTGATTGTTGGAAAAGCTGAATTTGGCTGGGAATTTATGTTGTATTTACTTTGTGTTCTTGACTAATTCAGGGTCAGCTTTTCAATCATAAGTTACAAATGAAGCACCCAAGCCTTACTCTTGTCCCCAAAAGCGGGTTCTCTCTGGTTGTCACTGTTGCCATGCTGGTGGTTCTCACTGTGATTGCGGTGGGTCTGCTGAGTCTTTCAACCATCTCGATCAAGAGCACTTCAATCACCACTGCAGAGCAGCGGGCGCGATCCAATGCGAGGATGGCATTGCAAATGGCTATGGATCGACTGCAGATGGAAATGGGGCCAGATCAACGAGTTTCCGCCAATAGCGCAATTTTGGAAAACGAAAATTCGGGCACGTTACCCAATCCCAATCTGCTGGGGGTTTGGGATTCATGGCGTGCAGGTAGGGGCTACTATGATCGCGCTCCCAACTATCCGGACCCTTTCAGCTCGCATACCACCATCATCCGGGGACGACGAGGAGATCCGACACCCGCATCCATGCACCCTACTTACGCTGACAAGCGTGAAGCGCACTTTCGATCATGGCTCATTTCGATGGAAGACAATGACATCTACGACATCAATACCCCCGGTCGTGCCTTCATTGATGGAGACAGCTTGCCAATTGCCGAATCCGACGCTGTCACTCTTGTCGGCCTGGGCTCTCTCGGCGAGGATGCTGCGGCCGGGGAATATGTGAATGCTCCTCTGGTGGATGTCAGTTCGGCCACAGACTCCGAAGACATAGACGGACGTTACGGATGGTGGATCGGTGATGAAAGTCAGAAAGCTGCCATCATGGACGACAGTCACAATGCTGTCCTCAACCCCTCTATCGCAAAGCGCATCTTTCGTGCTCAAGGACCGGGGTCGACCGGTACCTCAAGGGTGGTGGGTCTGAATGATCTCACCGATGAACAGGAACTGGGGCGCGTTATCAGCCGCAAAAGCCAAGAACTTCTCGAGTCCGGCGACAGTCCCGCGCGCAGGCAGCAGCGCATGAATGAACTCAATCGCCAATTCCACGACATCACATACAACTCTTTTGGTGTGTTCTCGGATGTCCGGGAGGGGGGCTTAAAGCGTTGCCTCAACACCGTTCTTGAGAGGCCCATCCGACCAACAGATGCCTACACTCTGGCACCCGATGGCGATGGCTACCAGCGTGCAACAGGACAGACCCGTGACGGCATCGATTTCATGCTCTACAGCTTTGATGGCCTGGTGGATCGACGTAACGGTAATACCGGCATGGGCAGCGTCCCCATTCAGGATCTTGCCGCCTACTACCAGATGTATGACAGCGAGCGCTCCGAGTGGAACGGTACCGAAACCGAGACGCGCAGTGGCTGGAGAGATGGGATCATTTACTCATCCTCCAATGCCCAGCCCTCAAATGGAATTCTCCGCTCAGGTATCATGGTCGCCAGCCCGGATCATGGCATCAGTCGCTCCGACTACAGCAACTATCTTCGCGGCTACACCAGTCTGTATCGCACCCCGATACCGATTAAAGTCGAGTATGTCCTGCACTTTGTATCCAAGCCGATTGTGCCACGCCCTCCAGCCGACGAGGACCAATATGAATTGTATTTCGGCTTTTCCCCCTCCGTCACCCTGTGGAACCCGAACAACGTGCCGCTGGTGATGAACTACGGAAGCAATCCCGAGCACATGACGATCATGATGCGCGACTACCCTCCCAAAATCCGGTTAAACATTGTCAAATCACCGACTCCCAATGGTCAGGTCGGAGGCCCGGGCGTGGAATCCAATACTGCCGCATGGACTCAGGTGACACAGACACGTGGCGGTGAACTCACCACTGTGTTCATTTCGGGCCGAAATCAAGTCCGCTTCGAGCCGGGAGAGGCAAAGGCGTTCTCGCTCCAAGCGAGCTCTCAAAGTAATCCCAACGCAGGAATGGCAGAGATCGACTTGGCACACCGCTACAACCGCGCACTTGGCCGATACAGTGAACCGTTCGTTCCCGAAATGGAGATTGTCGAAGGATGGAATCCCAACCGATTTGTCATTCCTGTGGCCACCCAAAGAGCAGGAACCGGTCCCATCATGACCTTCAATCGCGGCGAATACATCCGTGCCGAAATCGAAGCCGATCACAACAGCGCTTCCTTCGATACCGCTTTCTCCCAGAAGTCTCGACATGGTCGCAACCTCGATGGCGTGAAGTGGTTCTACAAATCCTGGAAAATGGCTGGGCGCACCGTAGAAGGCCGTGGTGATCGCACCTATGGTCGTGAACTCGTTTACATGGGCTTTCCTCCGCTAAGTGGCCAAATCACCACCAAGTCCTCGCGCAAGATCAGTATTCTCGAGCGGCGCACCAACGACCTGATCGCTGCAATGCGCAACCCATACGATTCCCGCGACGATCTTCCGCAAGCCATTATGTATTACGGTATCAAAGGCAATGTGGAAACACATGAAAGCGTTCAGGGCACCTACGCAACCGGCGCCGGACGGCGTTACCCGGCTCGACCGTTTCTGCACTCCGCGCCTCTGAACCCACTCTACATGGACCAAACCACCAACAACTCCATGTACAACTATGGCTACAGTTGGTTCTTCATGCCGGTGAATAACATTCAGGATGTGCCCGTATCCATTACCCGTGACAACCATGCGTATCATGGCGGTGGCTACACTGCCGACAATGGCACCACTCACGTCGTCCAGCAGCATCTGCCTGTCACCCCACCGATTTCCATCGCCAGTCTCAGCAGCGCCCGCTTGGGAGGTTTCAGCATGGCGACCGAAGCGCCTCACTGGTATGATCGCTTTCCACCCAGCCAGCATCGTACTGAGGGCTACACTCGCACCACTGCTGTCGGTTGGGGTGGACTTCAACCCTACGCGATACAGGCGCTCGGCAATTCCTATGCCCACCCCAACATTCCTCAAGATCGGGTCTACACAAGATGGAACCGCAATCTCTACCAGGTCGGCAATACGATTGAAAATTACCGGGATCCCTTTGCGGACCACTCTTATCTGGTCAATAAGGCCATCTGGGATGACTACTTCTTCTCGTCTATCACTCCTAAGCCATCCAATATTCCATTGTTTTATGATAGCGGGCTATCGGCTGCGGATGTTGCGCGGCAGTTCTTCTTCGAGGAAACCCCGCTACCCAATCAGCGCATGGTTCCCTATCTCGCGGGTTTGGATCAGAGCCGGTTGGACGCCATGTTCACCGACTACGACGACTTTAGAGACGGATTCGCCGACAAGATCGCATCGCACATGATGATCCGCGGGCCCTTCAACATCAATTCCACTTCAGTGGAGGCATGGAAGACTGTATTCTCAAGCTTGAAGGGAAAACCTGTGAGCTTCATGACGCCGGAAGCCGCCTTTTCCATCGGTGTGGACCTGGAGGAGCAAACTCACGATGGAACCCCAATTGGCGGAGCCTCCTTCGCCAACGGAGAACCCTACACTGGCAGCAGCTCCGATCCGAGCGATCCCAGGCAGTGGTTTGGCAAGCGCGTTTTGACCGACCAAGAAATTGATGAACTTGCCGCAGCCATGGTCAAGCAGGTCAAGGAACGCGGTCCTTTTCTCTCGCTGTCTGAATTTATCAACCGAAGACTGGACCGCAGTAGCGATGAATTCTCTTTGAAAGGTGCTCTTCAGGCAGCCATCGATGACCCCAGTGTATCGATCAACAGTGGATTTCGTGGTGGTATCCGCGAGTTCAGCTCCCGTGAAAAATCATTTCATGGCGGTGTTTTCCCCGAAGCCATGAATGGAGCCGTTGCCTATGGCAGCTCCGCCTATGTCGACCAGGCCGACATCCTCCAAAACTTTGCTGCTCAATTGACGCCTCGCGGTGACACCTTTGTCATTCGTGCCTACGGCGACGCCCTCGACAACAACGGCAACGTGGAAGCCCGCGCTTGGTGCGAAGCCGTGGTCCAACGCACACCTGAATACTTGGATTCCGCCGATGAAGATCATGTCAAACAGGAAGATTTGACATCAGACAGCAATGCGAAGTTTGGCCGTAAGTTCAATGTCATGCAATTCCGCTGGCTCAATGCCTCTGAAGTTTGATTGGATACCCACCTTTCAAACTCACGTTACCGACATGCACACATTCCTCCGCACCCTCATATTGGCGCTGAGCGCCCTGGCGATTGGCCCTCTTGGCCACGGACAGAATGCAAAAATGACGCTCAAGTTTCTGTCGTTTCCCATGCAGACGGAAAAGGAGCCCATCGAGTTGGCCATCAGCGCCAAAGAGACTCTGCAAATCGATACCCCTAGCCACCGCTTATCCGACCCTTATGTGATTGCTGCAGTCCCTCAAATCATTGTTGGCAAGACTGTGGTGGGGCCGGACGGCAAATCGAAGTTCAATATCTATGGCATGGCCAAATCGCTACCCGCCAAGGAGCAGATTGTGCTGCTTTTCCGCAAAGGCCAAAAGATGAGTGATGGTGTCACTGTGTTGCCAGTTAGAGCACAAGATGAAGACTTTCCCGGAGGTAGTATGTTCTTCATCAATGCCTCCGGCACCCCATGCAGGGGCCATGTCGGTGACAAAAAGTTTCTGCTTCGGCCGGGTGAGCGCAAGGTTATTACTCCAAAAGCGGATTTCAATGGTGACACCTGCCAAGTCAGCCTGTCCTACTTTCGTGAGCAAGCTGAAGAAAGCAAACGCTGGAAGCTTTTTCGAGACACACGTTGGTCGGTCGATAAGGACCTTAGGACCCTCGCCTTTTTCTATCAACACCCCCAAACCGGTAAGGTTAGTATTGCTCCTGTAATGGAAATGCTCGGCGCCGACCCGCCGCCAGCGCCGCCGGAGTAGTCCTTCCCTGTTACTCAAATTATCTCGTCATGTCAGCGAACCATTTCATCCGCTCATGCGTGTGCTCAGCGTTTGCCATGTGGGCTCTTGGCTCTCAGACAGTCGACGCAGAGGATGAAGTGCAGTTGAGCTTTGCCTCGTATCCCGCACAACAGGATCTACAGCCTTACCGCTTGCGGACAGGAGAGAAATCTACTCTGGAGATCAATGCCGCCAATCAGTACATCTCCGACCCATTGACCACAGGCGTCATGGACACATGGACCTTGGGTCTGTTCAGGCAGCGTGTGGGCAGAGAGAAGGAGTTCGTTCCCCTAGCCTCATGCAAAAGTCTGAAATCTCGCCAACAGATTCTAATTCTCGGCCATCCGATCATTCCACATGAGGATGAATATCTATTGACCGCGATCGACGGCAGCACCGACCATTTCAGTTACGGGTCTTTCCTTTTCCTCAATCTAACTGGCATAAAGCTTACTGCGAACCTGAACAAAGTGGAATTACAGATCGAGCCTGGCAGCCATACAATCAATTCTCCCAAACTCCTTGGCGATGAAGGTTACATTCAAGCTCAGGTGTTCACGAACAAGGATGACAAGAAGAAGGGGAAAAAGATCTTGGATACTCGTTGGCCCGTACACCGTGATGTCCGCTCGCTCATCATCTTCTACAACGGGGCCAATGATCGAATCCTGATGCACACGATCCGTCAACCGTCGCCCGGTGGATTAAGCGACTCATAATCCGCTGGAGAAATCTGGTCCACCTTCATGCTCATTAGCATCTGGCCTTGATTGCGGCCTCGGCCATCTTCTTCACGCACCATTCAATGGTGAATTCAGCTCATCATTTGGATAAAAGAGACAGACCGGACACTCCAGACCCTCATGGAAAATGGCGAAATCGACATCGGGCAATAGACCCTCAACGAATCGCCTTGGCAGAGCTGGTCTCCATCTCAAAGCTCGAGTCATGAAATTACGGATTCTGATTCCCACCTTCTCTCTTTTGCTCAGTGCCACTATTTGTGCACAAGAAACTCACGATCTCCTCGACGGTGGACTTGCAACCAACTTCCGGCCCATCACCAACTGGAACTTCGTGGCTGCGGCCAAGGCCATTGAGGGGAAAACTGAACTTCAAACGGGCGGCAAGGGAGCAATACTTGTCAATGGCCTGATCAAAAACAAACAGATCCCCTATCTGTTCACCCGAGAAAACTATGGCGATTGCAAAGTGCATCTGGAATTCATGATCCCAAAACAATCCAATGCCGGGATCTACCTTATGGGTCGCTACGAAGTGCAAATCCTAGATAGCTACGGCAAAGAGAAATATGGCAGTGGAGACCTGGGCGGTATTTATGCCCGCTGGGACAAGACCAAACCCAAGGGCAAGCAATGGTGGGGTGGCACCAAACCTTTGGTCAATGCGGCTAAAGCCCCGGGAGAATGGCAAACCATGGACATCATCTTCCGTGCACCGCGCTTCAACGATAACGGCATCAAGACTGCAGATGCCACCTTCGAATCTGTTCACATTAACGGCACGTTGGTGCAGAAAAACGCCACTGCCGATGGCCCTACGGCTTCCGCTCCACTTCGCGGCGATGTCATCGCCGGACCCATCGCCATCCAAGGCGACCACGGCCCCATCGCTATTCGCAAGTTCATGGTCACTCCTCTGCCCGGCGCTGCGGAAGTGTGGAAAAAAGAAGTGAATGCCTACTGGGCTAGCGTTGAGAAAGCGGTCAGCAGCGGCGATTTCAAGACATACGTCAGCACCATTCACGAGGATGGTGTAATTATCTCCGGTGGTAAAAAATCCAGCTACCCACTCGCTCAGGCTCTGAAGCGTTGGGAGCAGGATTTCGTGATGACCAAGAGCGGCAAAGTGAAGACGAATCTCGAGTTTCGTTTTTCTCACCGCTACGGCGACACAACCACAGCCCATGAAGCCGGTATTTTCGCCTATACGGGTCAGCAACCGGGCAAAGAACCCAAGACGGATTACATTTCATTCGAATCCTTACTGACCAAGAAAGACGGCAAATGGCTGATGCTGATGGAATATCAGAAGGGTCCAGCCAGCGAGGATGATTGGATAGCGCTGGCGCCCTAATGAGCCACGTTGAGACATTTGACCCCAACGCCCTGCATTCCTCAGCATGGTTGCGATCAAATCAATTCACCACTCACTCCTTGAACTTGGGGCGTAGTCGCATCGTCACCTTGGTGCCTTTTTTGGGCAGCACCTCATCGTCAATCTCCCATACAAGGGACCCGTTGACGTGGCCGAATGTCTCACTGAGGCCCAGCATCTCATCACCGAAAGTGGAGATGGAAATCACATTGCCACTCTCGCCAGCGATGTAGCGGCGAGGCTTGCCTTCACCGGCGTCCACCAAGTGAGAACCAACGAAGAGAAAGCTACTGGTCGGAAATTTCTTTTCTTCGGGCCTCTTGCCGGTGTTGAGCTCCTCGATAAAGGCGGACTCATCCTCAATGTGACGGATAAAATCGGCGATCGGCTTTTCGAGCAGCTTGCCTTGCTCGTCTTTGGTCAACAGCGACACGTTAATGGATTGGCCCCTTGCCGGAATAAACATCCAACGCTTTTCCTCTCCTTCTCCAATGGCTTTCTGATGCGCAGGGTGGCCGGCTTTGGCGCCCACCAAAAGCAATGCCATGTGAATGTGAACCGGCTTGGCTTCGATGCTGAGAATGGATTCATGCTCTTTACTGTCCTTAGTGCATACCACTAGTTCAAGTGCTCCTCCGTCGAGACAGACCTCGGCCTCAACATCCACGAAACGCTCCTTGGCATTGATGGTCACTCCAGGCAACTCGAGCTTGTTGAGAGCCTCTTCGGTGGTTTGAACCGGGACCTCAACCTTGGCACGCTTTGGCTTGGATGCCTCTTCTCCAACTACGAGAGGGGAAACGCACAGACCGAAAACCGAGACCAGAAATGCATACCGTTTCATGACATAAGCAACGCCCATGAAGGCACACAGGGCAAACCCATAATTGGATCAAGATTCAACCAAAAGGCTCAATAATCGAGCAATATAAGACCCAAGAGGGCATCATGGAGGCAATCATGGGGCAGCCGATCATGCTGCAGGCGTTTGATCATAGATTGTCAAAATTTCTCAGCTCACAAAGGAGTAGTCGTAGGGAGCGCGCATTTCACGGGCCACGTAACTGTTGGCCTCGTCCGCATGCTCACCGGTGAAGAACTCCTTGTCGCCATCCCAAGTCAACTTCTTTCCGGTGCGCAGGGCAATCACACCCAAGTGACAGACCGTGGCAGAACGATGACCCACCTCCACCGAGCAGATGGGGTCTTTGCGATTGGCAACGCATTCGAAAAAGTTGCCACGATGGTCCTTGCTGACGTAAAGGCGCTCGGCGTCATCGGGCAGTTCCGGGCTGAGAAGGGCACGATCGCTAGCCTTGAGCTCACCGCGGTTAACCCAAATCCAGCCGTCCTCACCGATGAACTTGATGCCATTGCGTTGCCCCCCCTCCTTCTGAAGAGCACCGTAAGGATTCTCGTCCGGGGTGGTGTTCACGTTGTATATTACGCCATTCGCAAATTCGAAGCGGCACTCATACTGACTGTATGTGGTGTAACCACCTGGCACCGGTTGCACGAGAGGTTTCCCCTCGACCTTACTCGGCGCCTTCAGGCCGACAGCCCAATAGCCGATGTCCATATGGTGGGCGCCCCAATCGGTCATGGTGCCACCGGAGTAATCCCACCAGTTGCGGAAGTTGCGATGACAGCGCTCAGGCACATAATCGTACGCTTTCGCTTGGCCCTGCCAAAAGTCCCAGTTGAGATGATCCGGCACGGGCTTGGTTTCAAAGGGGCCGGCGTTGAGGCCAGCAGGAAGCCAGACCGTAACCTCCTTAAGCTTCCCAATGCGACCGTTGCGCACCAATTCGCAAGCCAAACGAAAGCGGCTACTGCTGCGCTGTTGGGTTCCGGTTTGCAGCACACGCTTGTTATCGCGCACCACCTTCACAAGGCGCTTGCCCTCATCAATTGTGAGAGTCAGCGGCTTCTCAGAATAGATGTCTTTTCCACTCTTGGCGGCATACATGTTGATTAAAGTATGCCAGTGATCCGGCGTGCCATTGATGACGACATCAATCTCTTCCTTATCGATCATCTTGCGGAAGTCAGAATAAGTCTTGGCTTTGACCCCTTTGTTCTTATCGGTGAGACGCGCGGCGCAGTGATTGGCGTGGTTCTCATCCACGTCGCAAACAGCCACAAGATCGGCGAAGCGCAGGGAATTGCGGGCATCTCCTGTTCCCATGCCGCCCGCTCCGACCAGAGCCATCCGCGGGCGTTCGTTCGGCGACTTCACTTGCTTGACATCTTGGGCAGCCGCAACTTCGCGTTCAATGAACCAGAGTGGGAGACCCGTGGCAGCAGCAGTGGCAGATATGCGGCGCATGAAGCTGCGACGAGACACTTGGAAGGATTCAAACTTTTTCATAATCGGGGCTGATGGTTTGGTACAGAAAAGACGAGGAATGATCTCCAAAATAAGGAGCCAGGCAAGTCATCAAAGCATACGGCGACACTGACCGCAGTCATTCACTTGGCCAGAGCTTTGCGGAAGGCATCGGCCACCGCCTTACCCAGCAGCGCCTGCTCCTCGGGCTTGTAAAAGTGGACGTCGTTGGTGGTACGCCAATGGTCGAACACCTTTGAACCCTGCACCACGCCATGAAGGTCGTTGATGAGAATGTCTGGATGTTTTTCCATGACTTCCATAGCGGCTGCATTGAACTCCTTTGCCGCCGCCTTGCGGCGGGCATAAGTGCTTTTGTTGTCGTTGGGCACGGGTGTGGTGGTGGCAAAGATCAGCCTAGCTCCACTGGTGCGCAGGATCGCGATCTGCTTTTCTAGATTCTTTTTGTAGTCGTCCAGAGACGTTGCGTAAGGACCAAATTCATCGGTCGCTTTGTCGTAGGCCTGCTTGAGATCGTGAAGGCCATGATTAAACTGGATGACATCCCATTGAAAACCGGGCTGCCTGAACTCACCCATCCACAATTCGGAATTCCTAACCCCGTGGTTGGAGGAGAAGGCGTTCCCCTCACAGCGATGATAGTTGGCGACCGCCTTGAGTGCTTTCTTCGCCGCCTGATGGTAGTTCATGCTGATGGAGTCCCCGATCACCAAAAATCTTGGCAGATTGGGATCATCAGTCTCACGCGGGTCCGCCAGTTTCACCACTTGGATTTTTGAAGCCATAAAGCGGCCTCCAGTGTGCGCGCCGGTCAACTGCACCTTCCATAAACCTTTTGCCAAATCCTCGGCATCCAGAATCTGATGGCGCCAGATGCGCCAAAAGCGCTTGCGCAGACTGATTTCCACATCACCGCGGTCCGTAGAAATCGTGCCCGCCCGCACCTTCACCCTCGATGGAGTGAATAATCCTGAAAGCTGGTGAGCTTCAACCTTCAGGCCGGCCATTAATTTGCGATCGCTGAAGAGAGTGACCACGCGCATCTCGAAGGGATTGCCAGCTTCATAGGCCTCGCGATCCTTATCGTGAATACCCTGAAACAGGGCAAACTCAGACCCAGCTATGCGATTGAAATCTTCAAGCTCCTCAACGGCGACCATGGTGGTGTTCTCGTCCCAATGCACGGTGAAACGCGATTGAGTGATGTCACTTTTGGGATCGTATTCGGTCTCCTTGAGCAATTGGAAGCTATTGTTCTTCAGGTCCACCTGATGGATGTGTCCCTTAGCTCCATTGAGATCGACCTCAATCTGTGCCTGAGAAAACGTGGCCAGAGCGACGATGGCAAGAATGGGCTTCCAGTTCATGCCCGAGACCATGCAATCACTTGCGAAGCAATTCAACCATGGCTTCGCCAAATGCCAGTCCGACCTTCATGTAGGTTTCGGCATTTTGGTTGTAATGGAAGTCCTGATTCTTGGGTGACTCATCAGCAGAGATCCAGAAGTCACGAGTCTCCACCGACTTCACATTGCCCTTAAAGCGCGGATGCTTGCCGCTATCCCCATCTACGGCGAGTTGGGCATCCACGATTTTAAGCATCTCTGGCTTCTCCATACCGCGGCCTCCAAAACCAATCGTGCCAACTACAAAAGGTGCCTTGGGCGCCTTGAACTCATTGCGCAGCGTGTCAATGAGTTGCACTAGATTGTGTTCGTAGCGGTTAGCAGTGACCATACTGCCCGAATCCTTGTGACCTTGCCACCAGACAAACCCGGCAATCTCATAACCCAGATCTGCAAATTGCGGAAAGGACTTGTCAAAGTCTGCGAGTAGTTTTTGTGCTTCGCCAAAACAATCGTCGTATTGTTTGCCAGCATACCAATTCACTTCCTTGGGTTTCGCCCCTTTTTTCCATGATGGAGATTTATCGCCGTAACCCGCATAGATCATGCCATCCATCTCGAAGCGTTTACTTCCTGGTGGCAGAAAGTCCCAGTTGAGAGATCGATTGCCTTGGGAGGCCTTGAGAAGCAACACCGGCGCATCATGGTGCTCTCCAAGGATGTGGCCGAAGCCAAGTTCGGGGCCGATCTGTTTGCCTGATCCTGCACCACAACCGGGAGCCAGCCAGGTGTTAGAGGTGGCGGTAACGACACCGCGATACCACACATCCTGACGCGGGGCCCAATCTCCATCCTCGCCCAGCAGGTAGGGAAATTTTCCCTGTTCCTTAACCACGGTAGAGAGAGTACCGGGTATATCCACACGCTCGTGCCAGCCCAGCCCGTTGGCTCCCTTGGTTAGGTAGATAATCTCAAAAGGCAGAGCCTTGCCTGCCTCAACCTTCACCGTTTTACGAACGGCTTTCTGGCCGGGCTCTTGTCGATGCACTTCCTGGCCATTCACAGTCATGATGCAGTTCTGAGAATCACCATAGCCCGGTCGGAATGCATACACTCCGGTCTGGTTCATCGTCACCTTACCGCGCGCAACACGCACCACACCCTCGGGAAAGGGTGTGGGATTCGTGCCACCGAAAGCCTCGGGCTTGATAAAAGAGATTGGCTTCAGCTTGGAGTAGTCCGCCTCGGAGTCGTAGGCCGCTTCGTATGCAGAAACTGTGATATCGGTGTATTCCTTACCCCAGCGGATGCCACTACCATACACCTGACCGATACCTACCATGTTGGACTGACCGGCCAGAATGTAGACTTGCACGGGCTTTTTGGCGAAGGAGGATTCTTCCGCAAACAGAGGGCCGAATGATACAAGGGCAATGAAGCCCGATCCGATGGAAGTGAGGAGACGAGACATGTTCGTTGAATGGGTATTGCGCGAGGAAA
>JBMYMN010000002.1:0-38842 GCA_049597355.1 Luteolibacter sp. | reverse complement strand
AGGATTGTCCTGGGACGGGTAAAACAACCATGGCAAAGGCGATCTCACGAGCGATCGATGGTGCTGATTTCAAACGGGTGCAGTTCACTCCCGATTTGTTGCCCTCCGATATCCTGGGCATTTCAATCTACGACCCCAGTAGCACGGAGTTTCGATTCCATCCCGGGCCTGTTTTTACCGACATCCTTCTCGCAGATGAGATTAACCGCGCTTCGCCACGCACACAAAGCGCACTGCTAGAAGCGATGGGAGAGCGTCAGGCCACCATTGAGGGTAAGCGCTATGAGCTGGATGGTATGTTCTTTGTGATCGCCACCCAGAACCCCGTGGAGTTTCGCGGCACCTACCCGCTGCCTGAAGCGCAAATGGATCGCTTCATGATGCAGTGTACATTGGGTTATGTGAACGCCGATGAAGAGAGTTCTATCCTCGCCTCTCAGATGACGGGACATCCGATCGAAAAACTAGAATCAGTGGCCAACCGTGACCAAGTGATTGAACTGCACAAGGCAGCGCAACGGATACGGTTTAGTGATGAGTTGAGGCATTATGTGGTCAGTCTGGTGGCAGCCACGCGGGAGCATGAGGCCATTCAATTGGCTGCCAGTCCACGTGCTTCTCTGGCATTGATGAAGGTCAGTCAGGCCATGGCCATTTTTGAAGGCATGGAGTTCGTCACTCCGGAGCTGGTCCAGTCCGTTGCAGTTGATGTTATCGCCCACCGCCTCGTCCTTGCGCCTGAGGCTCGCTACGCAGGCGGTAGCGCCCGTCAGATCGTGCACGAGATCATTGATGCCACCCCTGTTCCGGTATAACTTTATTAAGCCATGTCTCAGACTCCCATACCTGTCATGGCCCATGCGGCTCAGGACAAACAGGACCTGAACAAGGAAGAGTCTTTTCACCGCTGGTTGCATCGATCGTATTGCCATTCTTTGGGTATGCGCCAGCAAATCCTACGTCGATTGCGTCCGGCAGGATTTGCCTTGGGCGCTATTTTGATCAGCTCAATATGCTTGGGAGTGGGGCATGAGAGGGCCGCAGTCTACCAAGTGATTTCGCTTGCCTTCGCGATGGGGTGTATCGGGCTTGTATGGGTTGTCTTTCGCGGAGCCCGACTCAAGGCGTGCCGTGAATTGCCTCCGTACGGAACCGCGGGGGAGCCCCTGAGGTATTCGGTTACGGTCAAAAACGTCGGCCGAAGGTCTGTGGCTCGAGCGTGGCTGATTGAAAGCGAGCCTGACGCACGCCCCACATTCGAAGAATTCCATCTAATCCGTGAGCCTGGCGAGGAAGAACGAAACTGGTTTGATCGCAAGTTCATCTATTTTCGCTGGCAATGGCTGATGCTGCGGCGTCGCTTGTTTATTCAGCATCTTTCGCGACAAGAAATCAGGCTGTTGCCAGGTGACCACAGCCGCGTGACACTCGAAATCACGCCGTTACGCCGCGGGATCATTAACCTTCACGATCTGCGGGTTATGCTGCCCGACCCTTTCGGTCTTATACAAAAATGCGTGCGCGTCTTTGCACCGGAATCGGCGGTAACGATCCTTCCCATCCGTTATCCACTCTCAGGCATTGAGCTGCGGGGAAAAGTGCCATATCATGAGAGTGGTCAAACCACGAGTAACTCGCTTGGTAGTGCCGGAGAGTTTGTGGGCCTCCGTGACTATCGCCCGGAAGATCCCGTGCGTCAGATCCACTGGAAAAGCTGGGCTCGTCTCGGGCGTCCCATCGTCAAGGAACTGGAGGATACCCATTACCCTCGCTACGGTTTGGTTCTCGATTGTCTGTCCACCGATCGCTCGGACGTGATCTTCGAAGAGGCGATCAGCGTGGCGGCTTCTTTTGCCTGCTCTATCGATACTAATGAATCACTTCTCGACCTGATGTTTGTCAATAACGAGGCTCATCGGGTGACTGTTGGGCGGGGTGTTGAACGCGCCGAAAAGTTGCTTGAAGTCCTCGCAGGGGTGAGCCCCGAGCGCAGTGGAAACCTCAAGAAGCTCGCGCATCTCGTGCTGAAACACAAAGACGATATGACTTCTTGCATCGTCGTGCTCAACGGTTGGGATGATTCGCGTTCTGAATTCATTCATATGCTCGACCGGGGTGGCGTACTCTTCACTCCCGTGGTTGTGGGTGAGGGAGAGAAGCCTGATGGAGTGCCGGGTTATTGGCTTCGATCGGGTAAAGTAGCCGGTGACATCGCCAAACTTCCCAACCGACTTCTTTAATTTTAGCTGTGCTTTCACCCCCAACTGCTCATCGCCATCGACCGTATCTGTCCACCACCCCGATTATTACTTGGCACCACTTTTCTGTTTTGGGGAGCTATGACTAAGCGCCCCCTGATTGGGCTGTTGTGCGCGTTATTTGTAGAGGGATGTCACTGGATCAAACTACGTTGGGAATTCAATGAGTCATCCTACGAGAGTGCATGGCAGCTGAGCTTCGTGCTGATGGTGTTGACGGCGGTCATGATCTGGCTCAGTGAAAGTCGTTTCGAAGCAGTGATGATGTTGATGGGCTGGATGCCCGTCATCCTGATTCCTTTGCAGTTCGTTCAAGGCTATGGCACGCGCGATTCGGTCCAACTCACCGCTTTTTCACTGCTTGCCCGCCGTAGCCGACTTCGGATTCAGAGGCTTGGCCTGATTCACAAGTCGGTGGCGTTCAATTTTGGCAATGTCACCTTCACTGTGACCCTCTTATCCGCATCGGTTGCGATGAATGGAGAAAGCCACTTTTTTCTGCCTGGCATGCTCATTTTATGTGGTTGGATGCTGCTGGCGACAGGTCGTTGCCGATTGAGTAGTCTGCTGCCGCTATTGGTGGTGGCGGGCTTGCTGGGCCTTGCCGGTAAGAGTGGTCTGGAACAACTCGAAAAATGGGTTCGCCGAGGTGGGGGTAGCGCGGGCCCACGATTCAACCCCAACTACCACGGCACTCAGCTTGGACAGCGTGGACGTGTGATTCAGTCACCGGAGATTTTATGGCGACTGACCACCGAGTCGGGAGAGCCACCTCCCCGGCTTTTGCGGACTTCAACTTATGGTAACTTTCTTGGCCTGAACTGGCAGAACCAGAGATTTCTTTTCACTCCGGTGGAATCCCGTTTCATCGAGGGGGATCGGCATCATTTGCTTGTAACTGACATCAGGGAAGGGGCGCTTGTGGAATTGCCGAAGGTCTGGCTGCGAGGTAGCGTGGATGAGGCTTTTGCTCTGCCCATGACGGCATCCACGGCAAGTGTTGTGGGATGTGAGGATGCAGAAGTGCAGATCAATGAAGTCGGCCTGGTGCGTATCAAGCCGACGGCCTCGGTCATCGAGGCTGGTCTCCATATTGGGTCTGAGAATCAGGTTGACGGTGAGTGTCGTGAAGCTGATCAAAAAATTCAGCCCTCAGACATGCAAGTGATGACCCGAGTGGCATCAGAGCTGGGCTTGGCCAGTATGCCGAATCTTGAATCCAAGCTCGCCCGCCTCAAACAATGGTATGTTGATGAATTTCGATACACACTTGATCTGACAATCAGTCAACCTCCGGTTTATGACCGAACCAAAACATATCGACAGCCATCGGCCATGGAACAGTTCCTGACGGACATACGTGCTGGTCACTGTGAATACTTCGCCACCTCTGCGGCACTCATTCTGCGTGCAGCAGGGGTTCATACCCGATACGCAGTTGGCTTTGGGGTGATGGAAAAATCCAAGAATGAAAATGAGTATTTGATCCGCGGTACTCATGCCCATGCGTGGGTTAGGGTATGGGATGAAAAAAATGAGCATTGGATTGACTTCGATCCAACACCGCCAGATTGGATGGGCGGATCCGCATCTCGGGTAGGGTGGTTTCAGAGCGGTAAGGATGCCATCAAGAGGCTGCGTGAGGATTTCTTCTTATGGCGCACCAATCCTGATAACGAGATGACCGTGGCAATCGTGGTTGGTTCAATAGGGCTCATTCTGGCAGGAGTGGTGATCCGCCGCCTCTGGCGCTCGCGTTCGCGACTCGAGGAGAGGGCGCGAATGGACTCATATCGAGGCATACGCGAGGAAACCCCACTGATCCGACTGGAGTCACTGGTGTGTCGCTGTATCGGCCCAAGACCTCCCGGAATGACATACGGGTGCTGGTTATGTGGCGCTGAAGAGCAATATGGTGAGATTGAGGTGCTAGCAGAAGCGATTGATCTCCATCAACGATGGCGTTTCGATCCGCAGCCATTGGATGAATCCCAGCGGAAACGACTGCGTGAGCTCTCTCATACGATTGAGTTAACTCTGCAGAAGCGTCTCAGCGAGGTGACAAAGTGAGAGAGGTGATTTGTTCGATGATTTCACCCGCGTTCTTACCCGATTGACGAAGGCTCTCGATAGAGAGTGCATCGTATCGCTTGGCGAGTCGCTTGCCATCTTTGTCGTAAAGCAGATGATGATGGTGATAACTAGGTTCGTTAAGATCGAGGGCCGCCTGCAACAGTCGATGCACGTGTGTGGAGGGCAGTAGATCCTCACCGCGACTCACGAGGCTTATTTTTTGATGAGCGTCATCGACCACCACCGCGAGGTGATAAGCAACGCCAATATCCCTGCGGCTGATCACCACGTCACCGAGGAGATCGGGATTCACCTCAATCTTGCCTCGGTGAGCATCTTCGAAGGTCAATGGGCCGACTTGGTCGGCGGTACGCCGGGAGTCAAGGCGCCAAGCATGGGATTCTCCTGCAGCCATTCGAGCCTCACGTTCGCAGGCGCTCAATTTTCGGCAGGTGCCCGGATAGGCGGCCTCGTAATCATGAGGTGCACCACCAATGGCCTTGATCTCAGCCTGAATTTCTTTGCGGGTGCAGAAACAGGGATAGACCAGCCCCATGGCTTGCAGTTGATGCAAGGCACGCTGATAGGCGTCATGCCTTTCACTTTGACGCAAGATCTCTCCATCCCATTTGAGACCCAGCCACGCTAAATCCTCTATGATTCCCGCTTCGTATTCGGGCCTGACACGTGAGGCATCGATATCTTCCATGCGCAGCAAAAATTTTCCCTCACTGGATTGGCGGGCCAGGTCTTGGGCAATGCAAGCTGACAGGACGTGACCTAAATGAAGACGCCCTGTGGGACTGGGTGCAAACCGAGTGACGATGGACATGGGTGATTCTTCCACCGTGAATGATACCCGAAAAGAATATCCCCACCCCGCCTGGGCCGGGTGGGGACAATCGCCGAGGGCTCGGCGCAGGCACCTAGCGATGCGTGATCATTGGCTGGGCGTTCACGCGGCTACGTTGGTGAGTGAGTTCAGATGAGCCATCAGGGTATGGGTATCGGTTTACTACGATTTGGTCCCGGAGTTAGGCTCGAGTTTTCCAAGGGTGAGGGTTGGAATTAGGGCTGATTTGGCACATATAGTTCCGAGCCTTTGGCTAAGATCGTGGCGCTGGTCAGGTTGAGATCGTTCAGCGAGTTGAGGCGATCGGTGTCAGTACCGTGCTGTGCCGCAAAGTCACCATAGCTAATCTCATTATTCACACTCACCGCGATAATTTCTTTAGTGGGTTGGGATGGGGCGGCAGCGGCAGCGGCAGCAGAGGCCTGCTCGGTAGATGCTTCAGGAATGCTTTCAGCGACACTGGCAGGCTCGGCGGTGGGCATCGGGATGGTATCTGCTGCAGGTGCGGGAGTCGCTACCGGTGCGGGCACAGCGCCATCGGTTGGCAGATTGATGATACGGCCTGTGTAGAGTCGGTTGGCAGGGACCTTGGGGTTGGCAGCCATCAAATCGCTCAGCGAGATTTTCAGACTTCGCGATATGCTGTAGTAGGTCTCGCCATCCTTGATTTTGTATGTTTCAGACTGAACGGGCAGTTGTTGAAGGGCTTCCTCCACTACGCTGGCCCTGGGTGGAGTTGCGGCCACTGTGCTGCCGGCAGGAAGTTTGAGAACTTGGCCCGGATGAATGATCGAGGTGAGAGATATGTCGTTCACGGCGGCAATCTCGGCCGCTTTGCAGTTGGTTTTGCGAGCGATTTTCATCAACCCATCGCCTGCGACTACAGTGTAGGTGTTTTCGGAGGCCGCAGGAGTAGTAGGTGGGGCCGGAGCGGTTTCGGGGATGATGGGTATGGCCTCGGCTTGTAGATCGGAGTGAGCGGGGGTTTCACCCTTGAGATCGGCAATTTCCGCCTTCAGTGAGGCGATCTGCGCTCTGAGAATGCGGATCTCCTGATCCTTGGTGTCTAAGTTTTCACTAACGCCGGTTTGTTTGGCAATTGTGTGCTCAGCTTGGGCGTTTGCAGACTGAACGCAGGCGGCTAGCAGGAGCAATGAAAGGAAGAAGTTGGGTTTCATGACTTCTCCCTAAAAACAAAAGCCATTAGTTTAAACAAGTATAAAGTTAAGTTTTCTTAATGAAACTCAACGAGTTAAGGTAATTTGCATCATCTACTATGGGGCATGAGTCACAACCGCCTCGCCATCCAAATCCCAGATTACGACACAAAAAAGCGCCACCTGTATTTGAATTTTTTGGTCTTATGGGTTGCCGGTGAAACTTATGCCCGTCCGAGATAGGATTTATCCTCGGTGTTGACCTTGATGCGCTCGCCTTCATTGATGAACAGCGGCACTTGGACAATCAGGCCGGTTTGCAGGGTAGCAGGTTTGTAGACGTTATTTGCTGAGTCGCCCTTCACACCCTCGGAGGATTCCGTAACTTCCATAACCATAGTCTGCGGGAGTTCGATGGAGACCACGGCACCATCGGCAATGAGAAGAGTGTATTGCTCGCCCTCGATCAAGAAGTCCTTGATGTCTTCGATGAGGTCCTCGTGTACGAGTATATCCTCATAAGTCTCGGGGTGCAAAAAGTGATAACCACCGCTGTCCTTGTAGGAATATTCATGAGGGTCGCGTTCGAGCATGACTCCCTCCATGGAATCATTAGAGGTCAGGCGGAGGTTGGAGACTTTCTTGGTGGCCACGCTGCGCACTGACATCTGGACATAGGAAGCCATGCGAGGGGGTGTCTTGAGTTCATGTTCGATGACGAGACAGACTTCGTTGTTGTGGAGGACGGCGTGCCCTTTACGGAGGTTGATGACGGGGGTGCTGGCCATATGCGCTTGATAGTTTAGAGCGGATTTCTATTTCTGGGACTTCACCCAGTCAACGACCTTCTGATGGTCTCCATTGGCAGCCCAAACTCTGCGTAGAAAATCCGCGGGGTGGATATCGCCGTTTTCGCGCATACAGCGGCGATCTCCACCGCAGCAATACATTAGGTCAGGGTCGAGTTCTCCTCGCAACTTCGCTTCAGCTTTTACGATCATGCGAGGCAGGTATTGAATGCCATCGACCACAGAATTCTTGGCTGGGATGTTATCGATGGTGGCGACTTTTGCGGTCGAAATCTTACTTTCTTGCACGACCTGAAAGTAGTCACGGCGGACCGCGGCGATCAGGGCGGCAGTGGATGGGGTAGGATCACCGCTACTACCGTAATCCTCAACGAAATCGAAAAACTCACGTTTGCGATAGCCGATTGTCTTCAGAAAGAGGAGATCCTCATCGTTATAATAGGTTTCAAATTCTTGGTTGCCGTCACGATACAGGCTCAGGCAGCGCTCGAATAGCGCGAGAAATTGGTCATTCCAGGTCATGATTTTGCTTTGTTAGTGCTGCTTGGATGGGAAAAAAAGCCGTTCAGGCGGGTTCGACTTGGTAGTCCTCTTTGCCGTCCTTCATCACCCAGCCTCTTTTCTTGAGTTCGTCGCGTAGGGCGTCCGATGCGGCCCAATCTCTGTTCTGGCGAGCTTGCCAGCGCTTGGCGGCGATTTCTGCAATGTCGGTGGGGATGGTTGCATTTTGCTCTTCGGGCAAGCTCAGGCCAAGCGCGCGGAGAATGCGGTTGAAGCCAGCGAGGGCTGCGGCGGCCTCTTCGCCCTGCAGGTCCAATGACTGTTTCAGGCCGGTGAAGAGATGTCCTAGGGCGGCCGGCGTGTTGAGGTCGCTGTTGAGGCTGTCCCAAGCTGACTGAAAGGGGCCGAATTCAGCGGCGGCCAGCCTAAATTCTTCATTGCCAATATTCGCGGCGAGCCTGGCAGCGCCCTTGGTGAGTTTATTGAGGGCCTCGCGTGCGGCACCCAGGGATTCGAGCGTGAAATTCAACTGTTTGCGGTAGTGGCCGCTGATGAGGACATAGCGGACTTCCATTGGGCTAAAGCCTTTCGCTTCCAGATCTTCAAGTGTGTAGAGGTTGCCCAAGGACTTTGACATTTTGCCACCGTCCACCAACAGGTGCGTGACATGATACCAATGCCTTGCGAATTCACCATCGGTCGCACAGAGGCTTTGTGCGATTTCATTTTCATGGTGGGGAAAAATGAGATCCACGCCGCCGGAGTGGAGATCGAAGGTGTCACCGAGATATTCCCGGCTCATGGCAGAACACTCTATGTGCCAGCCAGGACGTCCCTCGCCCCATGGCGAGTCCCAGTAATTGTCACCGTCTTCTTCTCGCCGTCCTTTCCAAAGAGCGAAGTCCGAGATGTGGTCTTTATCATACTCGTCGGCGTTTGCTCGCTCATTTTGAGTTTTGCCAAGATCAAGCTCGCGGGTATCGAGGCGGGAGAGTTGGCCATAATGGGGATAGGATGAAATCTTGAAGTAGACCGATCCGTCCTCCGAGGCATAGGCGTTGCCCTTGTCCACAAGAGTCGAGATCATGGAAACTTGTTGTGGAATGTGCTCGATTGCACTGGGTTCAACGTGAGGCTCAAGTAGATCGAGTTTCCTGCAGTCGGTGTGGAAGCGCTGGGTCCAATGGTCAGTGAAATCCTTAAGTGTCTGGCCGGCTGCTTGGGAGTCACGAATCGTTTTGTCGTCCACATCGGTGACGTTACGCACGTGCAGAGTTGCTGTGCCGCCTGTTTCAAGAGTACGGCGAAATACGTCCTGTAATACGAAAGTTCTGAAGTTGCCAATATGGGCAGGCCCGTAGACCGTGGGCCCACAGCAATAGAACCGGAAGGTCTTGCCATCAATTGGGGCGAGTTCCTTGTCAGTTCGAGTCAGGGTGTCGTAGAGCCGCATGGCGGGGATTTAGAGCCGGAAACCGCCTTCGCCAAGAGAGAACCTCTGGTTTTTTGGATTTCTAGGGTTGGGATTATGACAAAGCGGAATAGGGTGGGGTGTGGCCAGAGATGACAGCGAAGCTAGGGATCCCCGCATCAAGCAGGTGCTGGTGGGAGTTTTTGTGTTTGTTGCCCTCTCCGCCTGCATCGTAATCGCGATGATAGGTTGGCGCTACTTGCCTGAGGTCCTTGCCGACTGGCTGGGTACTATCGTTGGCATCATGACCACGCCTTTCTTTCTCGAGGCATCCTTCATTTTGATCGGTTTGACCATCGTAGTTGCAGTCAACGCATGGCGACAGCGGCGGGTAGGAGATGATTATGTTGAATTGGAAGTGAAAGACGCGGAAGATTGAAAGCACTGTTAAATCCGGAACAGGAATTGCGTTTCACTCGGGTAGCTCAAGCCATCCCGCTGCTGGTTGTGGTGGCAATACTTGGAGGAGTGACGATCACCATCTGCGCCACGACATTCTACCGAGATATCAATCCCGAGCTGCCCCACCCGTCATGGGCCTTGCTTCCTCTGATCCTATCAGGATTGTTGGCTCAGCTGGCTTATCGGATGGCGCGTCATGCCTATCTCATTCTCACCCCCTTAGGGGTGGAGGTATTCCCTTTGTTTAGACCCAAAACCGGGATGCGTGTGGTGTATTGGGGAGAGATTGATTCCATTGAATATGATGATGCTCTGACATGGATGACGCTGCATTTCGATAATCAGAAAACCTGCGGTATCCATCTTTCCTTGCGCCCGATTGCGAAACCTAAGCGTGAACTGCTGGTTCATGCCATGTGTGAACGGGTTGCGACGGAGAGGGAGAAAAGAAAAAATGATTGTGGGCGGGAGGGTGTCGACCCACCTTGAGGGCATGAGACCCCCATCTCGACAATTGCTCTCCGTTGAGGAGACCTTCGGTGTCAATGGCTGGCACTGTGAATTGGTTGAGGGCCGTGAGGTCTTGCGCTCTGGTTTCGAGGGTCACCACACACGCATCGACCTGATCGCCCAGGTCCACCCTCAGTTAAATGCCCTGACAGTGGTCACCGAGACGCCGATGCCCCTGACAGGCCCCTCGCGCCCCTATGTCTTCGAGATGCTGATGTATGCCAACAAGCCTCTCACGCTCGGCAGTTTCGAATACGATATCGAACGCAAGATGCTGGTCTTTCGTATCACCAATCTATTTGAGCGTGAGAGATACGATGCCGATATCATCGCTTCGATGGTGCACTGTGCGATTGCCGAACTCGACCGCTTGGTGCCTTACGTTGCTACCATCTGCCAAACAGCGCCCGACTTGCTCGTAGATCTTGACTTGGAGCGACTGCTTGAGCGTGAAGATCTCCTTCCCACCGTGCCTGAGGGCGAGCTCGAGGAAGAGGAATATTGAAACCTCATGCAGCGGGTCGAAAGGGTCACCACGGCATACCAGACGCTCGAGGTCTGGAAATCAAAGCTCGCTTGTGAATTTCGAGTTGAAGGAGCTGTACATGCATGGTTTCACCGCGATCGTTTTCTCACCGGTCTAGCATGGGACCTGATTGCAGCCGGTTCGCTTTTAGGCAAGCAGCGGCCCGAGTCCATTCTCATGCTCGGGCTCGCTGGCGGTACGTCTTTTCGGGCCATAAGACAGCTCTTGCCGAACTGCAAACTTACTGCCGTGGACATCGACGGGGTGGTCGTGGATTTGGCTCGTAGGTATATGAAGCTCGATGATTTGGACATCGAGGTGGTCATCGACGATGGCTATCGGTGGCTGGCGGACAATCGCCGCCAGTTTGATGTGGTCATCGACGATATCTATCTAGCTGGGAATGCGGATGTTTACCGGCCCAGTTCACCCGTTGAGGTCGATACACTGTCCAGACTGAAACAGGCGGTTGCTCCGGGTGGAATCCTTGCGGTGAACCTGGTGATCGGCGAGGGCCATCGCGCCTTGCAATCTCAGACGCGGAAGTGCCTGAAACAGGCATACCCGATGGTGCGTTCGATAAGAACACCCCAAGCGCTCAACGAGGTGTTGGTGGCGGGGCGAAATTTGGCAGGAATGAAACGCCTGAGAGAGCATCTTTTCGAGCATCCTAGGGATTGCGCTTACTGGCGGGAGCTCAGCCAGCGCAAGATTTGAATCCCTTCATCCTTTGCTGGTTTTGATGCCGATCCTCGCCTATTTCTCCTCGAGATGGTAGATGCCGATGCAGGTATTTCCTTCAGGGATTCGGCTGGGGTCAAGTTCGCCCGTATTGGGGTTAACCGGCACGGAGTAACGGCAGGATGCGCTAAAGAAAACAAGGGCGACTGCAGAAACAGTAATGAGATTCTTTTTCATGCTATTGAATGTCATTTGAGGGATTAGTTACTCTTATATCAGACTACTGCCTCGCCTGCCAACCCCGCGTTTTAGCTTCCTTGAAGGTCCGCTTTGATCCCCGTGTGGGTTCAATCTGAAGTCGTCACAGGATTTCTCCAGCATTTCGCTTGCACACCATGTGGTGAAAAGGCACAAGTGCGCCGCCTTGCCGAGGGCTTCGCACACTGCTCTGTCCTTGGTATAGGCAGATCAACATTTGCGAGCACTCATGGACACCATTTCATCCCGTATTTCCCAGCTGACCCCTTCGCTCACGCTGGCCATCACTGCCCAGGCCAAGGCCATGGCCGCCCAAGGCGAAGAGATCTACGCTCTTGCCGGTGGCGAGCCCGAAGTCGATACTCCCAGCCACATCAAGGAGGCTGCAATTCAAGCTCTCAACGATGGCCGCACGAAATATACTCCTGCCGGCGGCATCCCCGAACTCCGTAAGGCTCTCTCCACAAAGTTTCAGGACGACAACAGCCTCAGCTACGACGCCAAACAAATTTGCGTCACCTCGGGTGCCAAAATGGCCTGCTTCAATGCGATTCTCTCGGTGGTGGAAGAAGGCGATGAAGTCATCATCCCATCACCATACTGGGTATCTTATCCCGAAATGGTCCGCATGGCTGGTGGTGTTCCCGTCATCGTTGAAACCACCGAGTCCACCGGTTGGAAGATGACCGCTGAGCAGTTTGAGGATGCGATGACCCCCGCCACCAAGATGGTGATCATCAATACTCCCGGCAATCCAACCGGTGCCATCTACACCAAGGAGGAGTTACTGGCCCTGGGTGAGGTGGCCCTATCCGAGGACATCATGATCCTCTCCGATGAGATTTATGAGAAACTTACTTACGGTGATGCCGAGCATGTCTCCATCGCCTCTCTCAGCGAGGACCTCTACAACCTGACCATCACCGTCAACGGCTTCTCCAAGTGCTACTCCATGACTGGGTGGCGCCTAGGATATACCGCGGCTGCCGAACCGGTTGCCGCCGCGATTAACAACATTCAGAGTCACAGTGTTTCCAATGCGACCACCTTTGCACAATACGGTGCACTGGCTGCCCTCGAGGGAGATCAGAGTTTCATTGAAGATCTCCGTGGTGAATACGATGTGAAGCGTCAGTTCGTCTTTGGCCGCCTTAGAGAGATTCCTAACATCCGTGTGGTTGAGCCAAAAGGCGCTTTCTATTTCCTCGTTTACACGGGTCAGATGGGCCTTAAATCGCTCAACCTTTGTGATAAACTCCTCTCCCGCTATAAGGTTGCCGCAGTCCCAGGCATCGCTTTCGGTTACGATGAAGGTATCCGTCTCAGCTATTGCACCACCTTGGATATTCTCAACGAGGGCTTGAGTCGCTTCGAGCAATTCTGCCGCGAGCACTGAGAGCAAGATCGGTTTCGAGTGCGCTGGCCGGGAAACTGGTCAGCGTTTTTTGTCCATAGTCGAGGGGAGAACCATGGATTTGTAATGTTGTGCATTCATGGAGTGTAATACTATGTGACTTCCACTTCCCTCCATCGTGTCCGATCCCTTCGAACAAATCGGTCCCAAGCTCAAGGTGGCCCGTGAGGCCAAAGGGCTTGATCTTGCCGAAGCTGCCAAGCACTCGCAGGTCCCGCGTGCCTCGATCGAAGCCCTGGAAAAGGAGGACTTCTCGTATTTTGATAGCCCTGTCTACGCCAAGAGCTTTCTGCTCCAATACAGCGAGTTTCTCGATGTCGATGCACAGATCTGGTTGGAAGCGCTGGAACCCGGATCGTTCACTGCCAGTGGTGCCCTTTTTGAGGGGCCGGAACAACCGACTCGGCGGATGGAAAAAGCGGGATCCAAGACCAAAGGGGGAGGTTTATCGGTTATCGTGCTACTGCTGGTCACCGCGGTCATCATATACGCGGTCATCAAGGGTATTGAGTATGTCGAATCCAAGCAGGGCGCCAAGCCGCCGTCAGGTGAGACACGCTGAAGCGCTCCGTTTGGATTAGGCGTGAATGTCCGATTGGATGGCGCGGATCAGGGGCGGTAGATCCGCAGGTGCCTCGATAAAATGATCCGCCCCGGCTTCCCTGAGGCGCAGACGGTCTTGATAGCCCCAAGTAACGCCGACAAACCGCATGTCCGCATTTTTAGCCGTTTCGACATCTGCCACGGAATCACCGATCAAAATACAGTCATGAGTGTTGCGCCCAAATACATGGGCCACTTTTTGTGCACCGGCAGGATTGGGTTTGAGGGGAATGCCGTTTTCTTGACCTTGAATGAGTGCAAAGTGAACTGAGGGAAGCAGTTTGCGCACAATGGTTTGCGTAGCGTGGTGAACTTTGTTCGATAGCACCGCCATCTGATAACCTTCACCTTGGAGTTCTTTGAGTAGGTAGTTGATACCGTTGTACACGTGCGTGCCTTTGATCCAGTGATTGGTGTAGTGCGTTTTGAATGCCTCAAGCAGCACATTGAGATCGGCTGGATCCGCTTGTGGTGCAGCACGCTCCACAAGTTTTTTCATACCATTGCCAATATAGGTTCTCACCACGCCCGGTGGGTGGGTGTTCAAGCCCTGCTTCTCCAGAGAATGGTTCAGGGAAGCGGCGATTCCCGGCAGAGAGTCCACCAAGGTGCCATCAAGGTCAAAGATGAGACTTGGTTTCACTTGTCCAGAATGCACGAATCGGCAGATCAGGTCAAAGCGCTTCCGGTTTGAGCGAACTGAGTTTAGGACAAGATTTAAAATCCAAGTAAAGCAACCAGTTCCTGGTCGCTGAACTCGTTCGGATTTTCAGCCGCGGCCATCAGCAATTCTGACACAACCGCTTCCTGAATTGCTTCGGCTTGAGCGATGCCGTTGCGGGCGCTCACACCCGAAGGGCTATCGCGCAGACTGATGTTGATCAGCAGGGTAATCGCCGCAGTGGCAGCGGTCAGGCCGGCGATCGGCATTGGTGCGAGGAACTGTCTCCACCACGGCTGGCGTTGCTCGCGTTCACGCACCAATTGCACCGTGGCACGCGCAAAATGAGAGCTAGCAAGCTGGGTTGGCGCCTGATCGACGAGATCCCAGACGGGATCGGCTTCGAGGGCTGCCTCGGCTTTTTTGGCGGGTTCAGTCATATTCGTAAGAATGGATACCACAGGGGAAACCCCGCTCAGAAGGCAAAGTTGCGGGTTTTTGCCTATTTTCCGCGTTCATCGCCCCAAATTCGGACATGAAGGCGGTCGCCGAGGCGGAATCCCTTTTTCCTGCAGCATTCAGCGAGCCACCCGGCCCTCTCATCGAGGGTGGCGGAATCCCGTCCTTCGGGCATCAGAATCACCTTGGAGGCGGGAATTTCGTGAGTTTGAAGTAGGTCCTCAATCTCGGCCAAATCCTTGGAGCCGGTGACGACAAATTTGAACCATGATCCAGCCAGAGAGCTGAGATTCTGAAGGGCTTCAGGGACGATGCGGAGCGAGGCATCCATGCCGGAGTTGGCCAGCTTGGGCGAGATATTGAACTGGTCGATGGCCTCAGCCAGAGCAGGGGAGGGCGAACGGGTTCCGTTGGTCTCCACCTCAAAGATCGTTTCGGGACGTGCCAAGCGGACGGCTTGGATGAGGGCGAGACAGTCTTCCTGTTGAAGGAGAGGCTCGCCGCCGGTGATGACCACGCGGTCGCAGTTGTGGGTGAGGATGAGATCGGCGGCCTCCTGCGGGCTGATCTCAAGGGTAACGTCCTCCTTTTTGAACTTGGTGTAGTCGGGATTGGCATCCTTGGCGTGCTTCCACGGGGTGCCCTCGAAGTTCCAAGTGTGATCGGTGTCGCACCAATGGCAATGGAGGTTGCAGCGCGAGGTGCGGATGAAGACGGCGGGACTGCCCGCAGACACTCCCTCACCCTGAATGGTGTGGAAGATCTCGGGGCCATCGCCCAGGCGTGCCAACTTCATGCCACAGGTGAAGCATGGATGAGCGGGGGTGGACAATGAAAAGGTTGAGGCTAGTCTTTCGGCATGAGTATCATCACTGGCCGCGGCGATTCGGGCGAAACCGACCTTTTGTTCGGCAAGCGCATCCTAAAAGGGTCGCTACGTGTTGAATGTCTGGGTGCCGTCGACGAGTTGAATGCCGCCCTTGGTGTGGCCCGTGCGGAAACCGTGGAGGGCGATTGGGTGGAGCTGGTCGACAAGATTCAGGCCAAGTTGGTTGGCCTGATGGGTCAACTCGCTGTCTTGCCTGAGGACGAGGCCAAGTATTTGGAGAAGGGCTACGCCATAATTGCCGACGAGGATGTCGAGTGGCTCAAGAACGAAGCCCAGGCCTACGAAAAGCGTGGCATTCGTTTTGAAGGTTGGGCGCGACCGGGCGAAGAAGGCTGCCGTGCCCGTGCCCAGATTGACCTCGCCCGTGCCATTGCTCGCCGAGCCGAACGCACAGTCTGGTCTCTTCACGAGGGTGGGGAACCGGTGCCGGAGGCGGTGCGGCTATTCCTCAACCGTCTTTCCGATCTGTTGTGGATCCTCGCTCGTGTTGAACCGAGCCATTGACGCAACCGCGTCCATGGGTTCCCATCTGCCCCGATGTCTGACAGCACCTCATCCAAGCCAACATCCGCAATCAAGTGGGTGGGCGGCTATTTGATGCAGGAAAAGGCTATCTTCATCCCTTCGGTCTTTGCGCTGCTATTCACTGCCGGCCTCTCGCTGGCCTTTCCCTATTACATCGGTCAGTTGGTCGGCAGTCCGGCCGACGCACTGAAGCAGGAACTGGATCCCGAGGTCGTTCTTGAGCGCTCCAACCGCATTGTCACCACTCTCCTCTGCATTCTTGCCGTGCAGGCCACCGTCGCCTTTTTCCGCGTGCAGGGCTTCATCCGTTCGGGTGAGTCCGCACTCAACCGCCTGCGCCGAGATCTTTTCGCACATCTGGTCAAGATGCCCATGGCCTACTTCCAAGAACAGCGATCCGGCGCCCTCAGTAACCGCATCTCCGCCGACCTCGGTGTGTTGCGTGAAACCCTACTGACCACGGTTCCTCAAGCCGCACGTCAGAGTGTGATTCTCATCGGTGGTCTGATCTTCATCTTCATCTGCTCATGGAAGCTCTCGCTGATTATGCTCGGCTGCATCCCGGTTGTCGTTCTTGCGGTGGCCTTCTTCGGGCGCAAGGTCCGCAGCTATTCCAAGGCGGCTCAGGATTCACTCGCCGATGCCGGCACGGTGATTGAGGAGACCGTGCAAGGGGTAGCGGATGTGAAGGCCTTCACCAACGAAGCCTTTGAAGAGAAGCGCTATTCCCACGCGCTTGAGAGTTTTCTCGGGGTGACCAAGCGTGGCGCAACGACTCGTGCTGCCTTCCTCGCCTTCGTCATCTTCTGTTTGTTCGGCACCATTGCCTTTGTCTCGTGGTATGGAGCGCGGATGCTGGCTACCGACCAGATCGACTGGAACAACTTCGCCTGCTTCATCCTCTTTTCCATTTTCGTCGGTGCCTCGCTGGGTTCACTGCCCGAAATCATTTCTCAGCTCCAGCACACCTCGGGTGCGATCGAGCGTCTGCGAGCCATTCTCGATATGGAGACCGAGCGCAGCGGGGGAGACGCTGAAGCCAAACTCTCAGGTGCCATCGCCTTCGATAGCATCAGCTTCCGTTATCCCTCTCGGCCCGATGTGTCCGTATTGGAAAATCTTAGTCTGCAGGTAGAACCCGGTCAGCGGGTAGCTTTGGTGGGTCCCTCCGGTGCCGGTAAATCGACGGCCTTTGGCTTGGTGCTTGGTTTCAATCAACCGGAGAAGGGCAAGGTAACCTTTGATGGTCGCGATGCCTTGGAGATCTCACTCGACGCGCTGCGCTCGCAGATCGCCATCGTGCCACAGGAGGTCCTGCTCTTCGGTGGCAGCATCCGCGAGAACATCGAATACGGTGGGCCCGGTGCGATGGAGGATGAGGTCATTGATGCCGCCAAGCAGGCAAATGCCCATGACTTCATCGCCGAGTTGCCCGAAGGCTACGACACGCTCGTCGGTCCGCGCGGAACCAAACTCTCGGGCGGTCAGCGACAACGCATCGCCATTGCCCGCGCCGTGCTCGCCGATCCTCGTATCCTCCTGCTGGACGAAGCGACTTCGGCGCTGGACTCCGAAAGCGAGCGTCTGGTCAATGAGGCGCTGGAGAAACTCATGCAGGGCCGCACCAGCTTGGTGATCGCTCACCGCCTCTCAACCGTGCGCCATGCCGATCGCATTCTGGTTTTCAATCAGGGCCGCATCGTCGAGAGTGGCAGCCACGACGAACTGATCGCGGAGAACGGTACCTATCGTTATCTGGTGGAAACCCAGCTCGTTTAGGGGCTCGGTTTGGCCTGTGCCATCTTGATGCGGGCCGGGGAGGGGATTCGTCAGTTTCTCATCGCAAGCTGACACTTCTTTGGGGCGTAATCCTCTTATGACCCACACCTCTCGTCGCAAGTTCATTGCAACTACCACGGCTGCCGGCCTCGTTCCCATGATCCATCTGCGGGGTCAGGGCACCGACGCCAACGACAAGATCACTATCGGCTTCATTGGAGTCGGTCGTCGTGGGCAGGTCAACATGGTCAACTTCCTTGGCATGGACGACGTGCAGGTGGTCGCTGTCTGTGACGTCGACACCAAGATGACGGAGACTGCCAAAGCCAAGGTCGATAAGAAATACAGCAACACTGACTGCAAGGTCTTCGCCAACTACGAGGATCTGTTGGCAATGGAAGGGCTCGACGCCATCTGTCTTTCCACCGCCGATCACTGGCATGCCAAGATCGGCATTGCGGCCGCCAAAGCCGGTGTCGACATCTTCGGTGAGAAGCCTTTTACCTGGGGTTTGGCTGAAGGCCGTGAGCTGGTGAAGGCGGTGCAGGCCAACAAGTGCATCTGGCAGACTGGCTGCTGGCAACGTTCGCTCACCAGCTTCCGTCGTTTCAAGTCGCTCATCAACAACAAGGTGCTCGGTGAAATTCAGCGCTGGGAGTGCGGCACGCCCAACGGCTGGGGTTATCGTAAGCACACCCCCGAAGAGCAGTGGAAGGATCTCATTGGTAAGCCGCCCGAGAATATCGATTGGAAAGCCTACTGTGGCCCGGCTGGAGACGTGAAATACCATCCCATCGTCCATCCTTGGAACTGGCGCTGGACCAATGACTTTGGTGGTGGCCAGTTGCTCGACTGGGTCGGCCACCACGTCGACATCGCCATGTGGTCTTTGGGTCTCGACCACACCGGTCCAATTTCCGTGAAGGGCACCGGCAAGAAGGACCCCCATCCCGTCTTCGACGTCTACACTCAGTACGAATACACCGGCCTCTTTGAGAATGGCGTGAACATGGAAGTTCGCAGTGACTTCATGGGCACCAAGTTCACTGGTGACAACGGTTGGATCTGGGTCAACCGCGGCAAACTCGTAGCGTCTGACGATCTCAAGGATACCACGGGCAACCCACGTCACCCCTTGCTCATGGAAGTGGGTGATGACTTTCAGCAGAAAATCCCCAATCACTACGAGGATTTCATCATCGCCATGCGCAGTCGCAAGCCATCGATTGCTGCGGAGGAAGCTGCTCATCGCGCCGCTTCATTCGGTCAGCTTGCCATCGTGGCCATCGACACTGATCGTGAGCTCAAGTGGGATCCGAAGGCCGAGAGAGTCATCGGCGATCAGGAGCAAGCTGCGCACCCGAGACTTGGCTCAAGACTCTGATCATTTTGGCCGCGTGCCGACTCCAAGTAATGTCCGGAAGTGTGGTGGTTCCTCTTCGCGGTCGGTGACCACGATTTCCAATTCGCTGAAGCCGGCCTTGCCCATCATTCGTGCAAGTTCGCTTTCCGAAAAGCCAAGCCATTGATCGGCATAGAGTTCGCGAGCTTCCTCAAAATTGTGCTGAAGCAAATCGAGCACAATCAGCCTACCGCCCGGCTTGAGTGCCTTGAAGGCTGAATCGAGGGCTTTTTGTGGATATTCGGCATGATGTAGGGCCTGACTGAGGATGCACAGGTCGAGGGTTCGAGCCTTAATCGGCGGAGACTCAATGTCGCCTTCGCGATACTCGAGGTTGTCCAAGCCATTCTTCTTCGCCAATGCCTGACCGTACTCGACCATCTTCGGTGAGAGATCGACAGCAATGACATGACGGGCACGCTGAGCGAGAAGTTGGGAGAGGGTGCCCTCGCCGGCGCCGAGATCGGCCACCACGTCATAGTTCAGCGTTTTGATCAGGGCCTCGGCCAAACCCTTCCATGACCGGCCAGGTACGTAGTCTTTGCCGAAGCGCCCAGCCAACTCATCAAAATAAGCCCGAGTCTTGTCACGGCGCTTGCGTAGTAGGTGCCGCAGGGCCGTCCGATCGGATTTCAACTCAGGAACCTCCTCAGCAGCGAGCTTGGCAACCTCCATGATGTCTTCGCCCGAAACACACCGGTAGATATTGTTTTTACCACTGCGCTCGTCCACCACTAAGCCCTCCGTCTTGAGTTGGGATAGCTGGGTGGATATCCGGCTTTGCCCCATGCCCAGAATCTCCTGCAGCTCAGCGACGGAGAGAGACTCGGCCTGCAGGAGCATCAACATCCGCAGGCGGGTGGGATCGGACAGCAATTTCAGGGCTTTGAGTATTGACGGCATCTAGAAGCACTTGTATCAACAAATCAAGATTTGACGATATGAAAATTCAGAAGATCTTCATACCAAACCCACACAATTCCCATATACTTTGGACTATTTGCCTTCATGAGCACCTTCATCTTTTCATCTGAATCCGTTGGCGAGGGCCATCCCGATAAAGTTTGCGATACGATTTCCGACGCAATACTCGATGCTTGTTTAAAAGTCGACAGAGCCAGCCGCGTGGCCTGCGAAACCTTCGTGAAAAGCAACCATGTGATTGTGGGTGGTGAAATCACCATTCCCAAGCTTGGTGGCAGACCTCTCAGTGATGCCATCAATATTGAGAACATCGTTCGCGAAGCGATCACTGGTATTGGCTACATCAATGATGACGACGTTTTCCATGCCGATAAGGTCTTCATCACCAACCTGCTTACCGCCCAATCTTCCGACATCAGTCAGGGTGTGGATGCAACCAAAGCCAAGGGCAAGAAGACCGATGAGCAGGGAGCTGGTGACCAGGGTATTATGTTTGGATATGCATGCGATGAGACGCCTGAACTGATGCCAACTCCCATTATGTTTGCTCACCGCCTTGGTCGTGAACTGACGCGCATTCGCAAGCAGGGTAGGCAGGCCAAGTGGTTGCGTCCTGATGCCAAGACTCAGGTCTCTGTCGAATACGTTGACGGCAAGCCGACCCGCATCGTCAATGTGGTCATTTCCACCCAGCATGCGGAGGGTATCGATCACTCTACCATTGAGCGTTTTTGCATTGAGAAAGTCATCAAGAAGGTGCTGCCCAAGAAGATGATGGATGATAAGACTGAGTTCCTGATCAATCCTACCGGTAATTTCGTGATCGGTGGCCCGCAGGGTGACTCCGGTCTTACCGGTCGTAAAATCATCGTCGATACCTATGGTGGCTGGGGCCGTCATGGTGGGGGTGCATTTTCCGGTAAAGATCCCTCTAAAGTTGACCGCTCAGCTGCGTATATGGGCCGCTGGGTAGCCAAAAATGTGGTGGCCGCTGGCCTTGCCCGCATATGCGAGTTGCAATTTGCCTATGCCATCGGTCACCCGCTTCCTGTCAGCGTGCACATCGACACCTTTGACACCGGTATTACCGACGACACCGCTATCCTTCGTGCCGTGCTGGAGGTCTTTTCCTTCAAGCCTGCCGACATTGTCGACCAGCTCAAGCTGCTGCGTCCGATCTATTCGGCATCCACCAATTACGGCCATTTTGGCAAAGAAGACGAGAATCTTCCATGGGAAAAAACCAACAAAGTTGCAGCTCTCAAAAAAGCGCTTAAGTAAGAACTACAACAAGAAACCTCACCTCCTAAACTACCATGAGTATGACAGCCACCCAACCTGTTCTCGACTACAAAGTCGCGGACATCAATTTGGCCGATTTTGGCCGTAAGGAAATCGATATCGCCGAGCACGAAATGCCCGGTCTCATGGCCACTCGTGCCAAATACGGTCCCGAGAAGCCGCTCCAAGGCGTGCGAGTCATGGGCTCGTTGCACATGACCATTCAGACAGCTGTCCTGATTGAGACACTCGCGGAGCTTGGTGCCGATGTGCGCTGGGTTAGCTGCAATATCTTTTCCACGCAGGACCACGCAGCTGCTGCTATGGCGAAAGCCGGTATTCCCGTTTTTGCCTGGAAAGGTGAAACCCTTGAGGAATATTGGTGGTGTACTTGGCAGGCCCTGCAATTTCCCGGCGGCCTTGGCCCCCAGTTAATTGTTGATGACGGTGGCGACGCCACTTTGCTCATCCATAAAGGTTACGAAATGGAGAACGGTTCAGACTGGATTGATACTCCCTCCGCAAGTGAGGAAGAGCAGGTCATTAAGAACCTCCTCAAGAACATCAAGGTTGAGCAACCCGGTATCTTCCATGAGATCGTGAAGGATTGGAAAGGTGTGTCCGAAGAGACCACCACTGGCGTTCATCGTCTCTACCAGATGGCCAAGGAAGGCAAGCTCCTGGTGCCGGCGATCAACGTTAACGACTCCGTAACCAAGTCCAAGTTCGATAACCTCTACGGTTGTCGTGAGTCCTTGGTGGACGGTATCAAGCGTGCCACCGACGTCATGGTGTCCGGCAAGGTGGCTGTCATCTGTGGCTACGGGGACGTTGGCAAGGGCTGTGCCCAGGCGATGGCTGCACAGGGTGCTCAGGTCGTCGTCACCGAGATTGATCCTATCTGTGCTTTGCAAGCGGCGATGGAAGGTTACCGCGTGCTGACCGTTGAAGATACGCTGGGTTGGGGTGATATTTATGTCACTACCACCGGCAACTACGACATCATCCGCCTGGAGCATATGGAGAAGATGAAAGACCAAGCCATTGTCTGTAATATTGGTCACTTCGATAACGAGATTCAGGTCGATCCCCTTGAGAATGCCAACGGCGTAACCAAGCTCAACATCAAGCCACAGGTTGATAAATATACCTTTCCTGGCGGCAATAGCCTCTACATGTTGGCTGAAGGTCGCCTTGTGAACCTCGGCTGCGCCACCGGTCATCCGAGCTTTGTGATGTCCAACAGTTTCGCTAACCAGACCCTCGCCCAAATTGATCTGTGGAAGAACAAGGAGGACTACCTCCCCGGCGAGGTTAAGGTCTTGCCGAAGCATCTTGATGAAGAAGTTGCTCGTCTCCACCTAGACAAGATCGGTGCCAAGCTCACTGTTCTAACCAAGGAGCAGGCCGACTACATCGGCGTTCAGCCCGAAGGCCCCTACAAACCCGATCATTATCGCTACTGAGTTTGATCAGGACTCGCGTTCTGATATGCCCGGGTGGCCTTGCCGCCCGGGCATATGTATTTAGAAGTCTTTGAGACAGTCTGCTGTAGTGGTTGATCGTTGATCACGCATGGATGAGCGCGATCAAATTATTATGGTTCAGAGAAAAAGGTCAGAGTTAGGTCTGCAGGAGAAGGTGAACAAAACGAGATTCGTTGATGCGGAAATGCTTTTTCCGCGTTTCTGATGTCACCCATGCGCTCCGAATTTCCGCGGATGGTTTCTACTATGACGGATTCGGGAAGCAGGAGCTTGCTAAGTTTTTCGTTCCAAGCGCGCGGCATAGGCGCCATCTGAATGATGCTCAAAAGGTAGGATGCGGCGATCGTTGGTCAGTTCGATTTCCGGATGGTTCTCTAGGAATTCGCGGACAAGGTCACGGTTCTCGCCATCTTCAATCGAGCAGGTCGAGTAGACAATTCGACCGCCTGGCCGCAGGCAGGGAAGAGAGTTTTCCAGAATCTTTAGCTGGGTTTCGCGGATGGTCTCAATGTCCAGTGGCTTCAGACGCCAGCGGACATCCACACGGCGGCGAATGACTCCTGTATTTGAACAGGGCACATCCAGCAGGATAGCATCAAACGCATGATGCCACTCATTGGGTGCGGGTTCTGTCCAATCGTGCTGCTCGACCTTGGCCTCACCCATGTGCAGGCGCTCGAGGTTTTCCCTTAGGCGTGGCAAACGCTTGGTGTTGGAGTCAGTGCAGGTAAGAGTAGCTGCGGATCCCATGGCAGCCGCAATCAGAAAGGCCTTGCCACCGGGTGCGGCACAGGAATCCAGCACGGCCTCTCCCGCCTTAGGATCAAGCAATTCCACGCAGTGGCGCGTGGCGGAATCCTGAATGTAGAGGGAACCATTTGCCAGTAGATCGCGCGGCAGAGAGCCTTCGAGTTGATAAAAGCCATCGGCCCCATTGATGGCTGCGCCCGGTAGATCACCCTCGGATTCAGGCACAAGCGGGTTGACTCGAAAACTCGTGGTGGAGGGCTGGTTGTTCCACTTCATCAATTCCAGTGCGGCATCCTTGCCATAGGCGTTCTTCCAACGCTTGAAAAGCCACTCGGGGTGAGAGTGAGCGATAGGTTGAGGCAGAGAATCGATTTCAGCCAGCAACTCTTCGCGTATCGAGATAGAGCGTCGCAGCACGGCATTGATCAGACCACGCACTGCGGCCTTGCCTGCCTCTACGGTTTCATTGACTGCCGCGTGGTCGGGTAGTCCAAGCAACAAGGTCTGGCACAATCCCACCCGCAGTACATCGCGGGTTTCCGGATCGAGGCGACCCTTGCGCAATTTGCCGATCCAGTGGTCGAGCAGGTTGCGGTTGCGCAGGACACTATATAAAATGGCTTGTAGCAGCTTTCGGTCAGAGCTGTTGAGCTGTCGTCGACTGGCGTGGCGCTCAATTAAGCTCTCAGCATAGTCTTGGCCCTTGGCCCAAGCTCTGAGAGCGGACACCGCAGCTTGGCGGACGTGAAAGTTCTTTGCGGGCATGAATGAAATGCAGGCCTTGGCAGCTTGTGTTAAATCATCGCTTGGCGCAAGCCAGCACTTCGTCATCGATGAAGTCTTGGCCATGGATTACGTGCTCGAGCAGACTGACGCCGGTCAGTTCGGCGATTACGCTCTTGTTGGTGATCATCGCGGTGTCGAGCTCGTCGACGAGTTGATTGAGGACGATGCAGGCACATTCCAGGCCTTTGTTGCGGATGGCGTTTACAGTCAGTAAACTATGGTTGATGGCTCCAAGTTGATTGGCGGTGACCAACAGAACCGGTAGGCCCAGTTCCTTGGCAACATCTGACATGCTGATGTTTTTGGAAACGGGTACTTCCCAGCCACCGGCACCTTCTACCAGCACCACCTCGTGTTGGGTGGCCAGCTTATGGTAGCCATCGATGATTTGTTGCAGGTCGATTTTACGATTCTCAAGCTGGCAGGCCACATGAGGCGCCACAGCATTGATCAGCTGCACTGGATTGACTAGGTCTACATCTAGGCCGCCGCTGGCTTCAGCGAGGATTTCGCTGTCTTCGAGGCCGCCGCAAGATATGGGCTTATAGCCGACCGCGTCCACGCCGTCACGTCGCAGGCTTTCGATCATCAGGCGGGTGATGTAGGTCTTGCCAACGTCGGTGTTGGTGCCGGTCACAAAGAGGCTCATGGGGGAGTGGTGCCTGCCAGTGTGACCGAGGTCAAGTACTGGGCAGAATTTTGCTTTCGCTGGGGCACGGCAGGCCCCAACCTCGCGCACACTCACGTCCCTATGACCTCCGATTTTCTCGTTATCGGCACTGGCATTGCTGGGCTCAGCTTTGCGCTGGACGCCTGTCGTCACGGTAAGGTTACCGTTATCACCAAAGGTGGAATGGGCCAATCCAACACCGCATGGGCTCAGGGTGGCATCGCCTCGGTCCTACCAGATGATCTGCGCGACGAGGGTGATACTGTGAAAGCACACATCGCTGATACCCTGAACGCTGGTGCGGGCCTATGCCATGAGTCCGCGGTGCGTGAGATTATTTGTGAGGGCGGGAATGCTGTGCAGCAACTGATCGGACGCGGCGTCCAATTTGACCGCGAAGGCAATCATTACGATCTGGGTAAGGAGGGAGGTCATAGTCACCGTCGTATCCTGCACTCCAAGGATACCACTGGCCGTGAGATTGCTCGTGCACTCATCGAGGCCGTCAAGAATGAGCCTAACATCACTGTACTTGAGGATCATTTCGCCATAGATCTCATCACCACCTCCAAGTTGGGAGCCGTCGCCGTGGATCGCATTCTTGGAGCTTACGTATTGGATAAGGGCAGCGGTGAGGTGAAGGTATTGCGATCCGATCGGGTGATTCTCGCTACCGGCGGCTGCGGAAAGGTTTACCTCTATACCACCAACCCCGACTCTGCCACGGGTGACGGTGTTGCCCTGGGTTGGCGTGCTGGTGCGGCGGTGGCCAACATGGAGTTCATCCAGTTCCATCCCACCTGTTTCTTCAATCCGGGTGCCGAAGGTCCAGAGGCTCGCTCCTTCTTGGTGAGCGAGGCGGTGCGTGGGGAAGGAGGAATTCTCATCAATGCCAAGGGCGAGGACTTCATCAAGCAGGTCGATGAACGCGGTTCACTCGCGCCGCGCGATATTGTTGCCCGTGCCATCGACTGGGAGATCAAGCGAACTGGCGCTCCCTGCGTCTATCTCGATGTGACCCACAAGCCGCAGGGCTATATGCCTGAGCGTTTCCCCTATATCTATGAGACCTTGCTCAAGTTCGGTCTGGATTGTGAAAAAGATCCCATCCCCGTGGTGCCTGCCGCTCACTACCAATGCGGCGGCCTCAAGACGGACACCACTGGCAAGACCAACATTCGTGGTTTGTTTGCCGTTGGTGAAGTCGCCAGCACTGGTCTCCATGGTGCCAATCGTCTCGCCTCCAACTCGCTACTTGAAGCGGCAGTTGTGGCGAATCATGCGCTCAATGAGATCATGCGACTCTATCCTCCGGGTAAAGAAGTTGGCACGCCACCCGAAATTCCCGCATGGGAGCACGGAGATACCGCCGAGCCTGACGAGTTGGTTGTCATCTATCACAATTGGGATGAAATCCGCCGTCTGATGCAGGATTACGTATCCATTTCACGTACTGATAACCGTCTGCGCCGTGCTGCTGCTCGGGTGAAAAACCTCAAGCGCGAGGTGAAAGAGTTCTATTGGGGCCACCGAGTGAATCCCGACATTCTCGAGTTACGCAACCTGGTGACTGTCGCCGGCCTCATTATCGAATGCGCCTTGCGCCGTAAGGAATCACGTGGGCTGCACTTTACCATGGACCACCCGCAAGCGGACGAACACTACCAAAAGGATACGGTGATTCGAAAGTTCTGAATGCAATGAGAGTTCTTGCTGCCACATTTGGATTTGCAGTGATCTGCACAGCTCAGGAGCTGAAGCTGCCTGATCCCCTGATTGCTGCCGATGGCAAGAGGGTCAGTGCCGAGATCTGGATGGATACTCATCGTGAACAGACTCTCGAGCAATTCCGTAGCTGTATCTATGGCCGCAATCCAGTGGGACGTCCCAAAGTGTTGAACTTTAAGGTGACCGAGACCGACCCCCAAGCCATTGATGGTAAGGCGACGCTGAAGCGTGTGAAGATCAGCTTCAGTGGTCCCAACGGCCATGGTTCCTTCATGGTCTCGCTATTTGTGCCCAATCAGGCCAAAAAACCTGTGCCGGCCTTCCTCTTGATCTGTAACCGTGGCTACGAAAACATCGATACCACCCGTAAGATCAAGAGTCCTTTCTGGCCGGTGGAGCGTGCCATTGATCGAGGCTATGCCATCTCGGCTTTCCATAACTCGGAACTGGATCCCGACAAATACGACGGATGGCAGGATGGCGTCCATGGTATCTTTGATGATAAGGATAAGCCTCGTGCTGAGGATGCGTGGGGCACCATTGCAGCCTGGGCTTGGGGGGCGAGTCGGGTGATGGATTACTTTCAGATCGATCCGGACATCGATGATAAGCACGTGGCGTTAATCGGTCACTCGCGGGGCGGCAAGACAGCGTTGTGGGCCGGAGCCCAAGATGAGCGTTTTGCTCTGACCATCAGTAACAATTCAGGCTGCAGCGGTGCTGCACTTGCACGCAACAAGAAGGGCGAAAGTATCAGGAAGATCAACGTGCGCTTTCCTCACTGGTTCTGTAAGAACTATGACCTATACAACGATAGGGAAGATGAATTGCCCGTCGATCAGCATCAACTCATTGCCCTGTTGGCACCTCGCCTCGTTTATGTTGCCAGTGCTACCGATGACGAGTGGGCCGATCCAGAGGGCGAGTTCCTCGCTTGCGTTCACGCTGGCCCGGTTTACGAACTCTTGGGTCAAATGGGGGTTGGTGCTACGAAGCCTCCCAAACCGGATACGCCGCTCCAGACTGGCCATATCGGTTACCACCTACGCACAGGAAAGCATGATTTGATCGAATACGATTGGGAGTGCTACATGGATTTTGCTGACAGCCATTGGCGCAAATGAAACACCCACACCGTTTCTGGTGCGGGTGTTCGTTTCCTGATTGCCATGCACCTTTCCAGCGAATTGCTGAGCTGAGAACTAGCGGCCGGGTCCCAATTGCATGTTGAAGCCATTGGCATCAAAGTTGAATTTCTCTGCGCGATTACGGATTTCCTCAGGAGCGGCTGCCTTGTCCTCTTCATTGTTCCAAGGACCCTGCCACTCGATGTTGTTGTTCTTATCGCGTGCTATGAGCTTTTTGTCGCCATTGTTTGTGGACATTTCGATGCTGCCTTCATTGTCCATCAGGCGAATAGTGCTGTTGGCATTGAAATTGAGTGCACCACCGCCCCTCAGCATATCCTGCTGCTTTTGGCGGAGCTCATCAATTTGATCGCGCATGGGTTCCATGTCGTGCAAGCGAAACTGCATCATGTTGCCTTCAATCATCTCGCGGACGCGATCAGCCATGTCCCACGGCATGCCGTCCATGGGCTGAATCTGAAATTGCGGACGACGCTCGGCTCGGGCGAGATTGTCGGGGCGCTTGCCGAGAGTCACAGTGAGGTTGGTGCCTTTGCCTTGCTGAATCAGGCCAACATTAATGGTGTCGCCAGATTTGCAGGCGCGCACGATGTTGCTTAGTTCGGCGTGTGAGAGAGCACTTTTGCCATCAACGGTGATGATGAGGTCGTTCTTTTTGATGCCGGCAAGTGCGGCGGGCCCGCCGGGCATTACCGAGCGGACAAGTACACCCTCACCATTGCGGACACCCAGGTGCGTGGAGAGCAATTCAGGGATGGGACCACTCACCAGACCAAGATAGCCGGCTTCCTCAACTTGGGCACCTTGAACCTTCTCTGCATTGCCATTGACAGTCGGGGGTGCGGCATTGTCGACGGGTGGTTCGATGGCCAGGGCGATGGGGCTCAGTAGCATGCTGGCAGATAGCATCCAGCGTAAGTATTTCGGGATCTTCATGTTCATACCTTTAGAGCGATGAATCGAAAACACATTGTCTAAAACTCGAACAAAATACACCCCATGATCGGGGCTCTGCGAAAATCACTGAACTTACTGGGATTCGGTGGGAACCAGATAGTATTCTATGCGTGGCTTCTCTACCTGATACGTGCTGCCGTCCTCGCGCTTCATGCTAACACGATCGGTGTAGGTTACCTTGAGTACGCGATGCGGTTCTTTGTTCTCGCCCCATATGATTCCCTCGTCCTGGGTGCGGGTCAGGGCCCGGCTGAATTGGGCGGGCGCAGTGGTGGAAACACTATTGGCCGGAGCAGGATCTGCAGTGATCGTAGATGCGCCGGGCGATGAGGCTGTATCGACTGCCATTGGGTCGAGCCACCAGGAGCTAAGCACCCCCATGAGGGCAACAGCCGCCGCAGCAGCAGCCCAAATGGGGGGCTTACGGGTCACTGGCTGTTGGCGCTGGCGTTTACGAGGGAAAGGCAGGACATGCACCTGTGTTGGTGCTGGAATGCTGGCCACTTCCTTTTCGAGAGTTTCTAAAAATTGAGGACTGAGCCCCTGCGTTTGAAGACCACGCAGTTCGGCCTCAAGGCGCATCTCGTCCTCAGTTAAATCAGTGAGCGTTCCTTCGGCAGCGGCAACCAAACGATCAAGCAAGGCCTCATCAAGTTCCGTGGCCTGTTGGTCGTGAAGTTTTAGCTCAATATCTTTTGAGGTGGGCTTCATGTTATATTGAAAGGTCACCCCGCCGGCGGGCGCCAACGAGAGTTTTTTTCAGGGATTCAAGGCCATAGCGATAGCGCGAAGCCGCTGTGTTTTGAGATATATCCAAAGCCTCACCAATTTCGGCAAACGTCTTCTCGCCCCAAACTTTCATTACGATGACTTCAGCGAATTTTGGTGGTAACTGCTTGAGTTTGTCCTCGAGTTGAGAGCGAACTTCCTCGTCTGAGGAATCGCCCTCAAACCATGGGTGCTTGCCCACATCTTCAGCGGCTTCCATACTGACGACATCCTCGCGCTTCTTGCGGCGATCGGTACGGCGACTTAGATCGATAGCGAGACGGCGGATGGCGGTGTAGAGGTATGCCTGCCATGCATCGCTACCACCAACGAACTCGCCTTTGCGCACCTTGTCCACCAACTTGACCACGGCGTCCTGCAAGATGTCCTCGGCGTCTTCGTGACTGCGGCTTTGCTGACGGGCGAAGAGCAGCAGTTTCGGACCGTGCATGCGCAGCCACTCTCGCCACTCGGAGTGGGCAGCTTGGGTGCCTTCAGTTTCCGTCATTTTGGAAGACTGCTTGCTGGTGGCAGTGTTGGAATGAGATGACATTTGATTCTACTTACATCAAATAAGCGGTTTCTACAGCCTGGATTGTCTCGGATTTGATCAGAAATGACCAGAATGAGACTGTAATTCCTAGATTATTGGTTTTTTCACCCATTTTATGTCACAAAATGGATGCCGTTCTACAACGAAGAGTAGCAGACATGTCCATGCCATCGCCATTAACGCCTCCGGAAAAGCCCATGAGCCGAGAAATGTTCTCGGCAGTGGTCCGGGAGCACCACTCCAGCCTCTGTGCCTATGCTCGCGTGATCACTAAAGATGGGTTTAAGGCGCGCGAAGTGGTCCAAGATGCCTTCGTGGCTGCTTGGAACAATATCGGCAAGTTTGATGTGACCCGTGACATCTCCAGTTGGTTGCGCGGTATCGTGAGAAATAAATGGCGTGAAGCATGTCGTAGAAATGCACGAGAAGTCAGCATGAGTGAAGACAAGCTGGTTATGCTGGAGCACAGCATCATTGCGCTCGAAGCTGACCGCCCGGCGGTATTTGACCGCCTTGTTCGCTGTCGTGAGCAGCTGCCAAAGCCACTGGCCGATAGCATCGCTGCCTATTACGACGAGGAATTGAAATCTGACGAGGCCGCCTCCGCTCTTAACATCAACCCTGCCACTCTCCGAAAGCGTCTGGAGCGCGCCCGCGCGGCGCTTCGCGAGTGCCTTAAGGCCAACACCACCCAACTTCCCTGACCCCATGAATAAGCACGATCCCAATATCGAAGATGAGTTTATGGATGCTCTCCTACGTGAGCAGGCGTCCAATAGCCGCGAGCAGGCTATTCAGGAAGTGGAGAACGCGATCTTGAACGATGTGGTCAGGCATCCGATCGATCAGCCCAATGTCGACTGGAAGCGCCTGACGATATCCGGCTCGATAGCCGCGGCCGCGGTCATCGGTCTGGGTTTCGTGCTAAATCAATTTTTTCTTTCTAGAATGGAGGCGGGCAAGAATGACGTTCCAATGGTTTACTCGTTCATGGTGGAGACTCCTGATGCGAAGCCCGATGACAAATCGGTGAGAAGGAGTCCACGTGAGATGGCCTACAGAAGGCCGTCTGCTCCTTCCTCGTCTGTGAGCAAGCTGATCCAAAACTCAGCCGTTCCCTCTCCGGACATTACTCTAACCAACCCGCCATCCGTACACTTCGAATTGGCCAACGACTTTGGCTCTGGCTGGGGCCATGGCAATGGTGGTCTCAAATTCCACAAGGCCCAAGAGCGACCGGGTAATTTTGGTAATGCCCTCAACACCGACAATGACCGAGTCGATGGTCAGTTCGCTGGCAATGAGCGTTATGGTCTCTTGCATGATCAGCCATGGAATGACCCGCTTACGAAGCCCTTATCGACCTTCTCAGTTGATGTCGACAATGCCTCCTATTCCAACATTCGCCGGATGATCCGAGACCGGCTAACGATTCCCCGCGACGCCGTGCGAATCGAGGAATGCATTAATGCCTTCGACTACGCTTACAAAGCTCCCAAGGGTAGTCAGCCTTTCGCGGTGCACACCGATCTGATGACCTGCCCGTGGAACGAGCGTAACTTGTTGATGAAGGTCGGTATCAAGGGCCGCGAAATCGCCAACCAGAGCCGTCCGGCATCCAATCTCGTCTTTCTTATCGACGTCTCTGGCTCCATGCGGAGTCCGAATAAGCTGCCGCTGGTGATAGAATCGCTCAAATTGCTTCTGAACCAACTCGATGCCCGCGATAGTGTTTCCTATGTAGTCTATGCTGGCAGTGAGGGAGTGGTTTTGCCTCCTACCCGTCTCAATGAAGAGGGGCGTGTGAAAGCGCTCAATGCCCTCGAAAAGCTTGAAGCCGGCGGTTCTACGAATGGCGGAGCAGGTCTCAAGCTTGCCTATGAGATGGCCGAGAAGCACTTCGTGAAAAGTGGCGTCAATCGGGTGATTCTCGCCAGTGATGGAGACTTCAATGTCGGTATTACAGACAGCCGATCGCTGGTCGACCTCGTAAAAGAGCGCGCTTCCAACAATATCTATCTCAGTGCGCTTGCCTTTGGCGGTGGCAACCTCAACGATGCCATGTTTGAGGCCATCAGTAACGAGGGCAACGGCAACTACTTCTACATCGACGGGATTCGTGAGGGACGGAAGGTGTTTCTTACCAAGCTGACCAGTACCTTGGTGACCATTGCCAAGGACGTGAAGCTGCAAATTGAATTCAATCCACAGCGCGTTGAGTCCTATCGCCTCATTGGTTACGCCAACCGTGTGCTCAGGGAAGAGGACTTTGAAAATGACCGGGTGGATGCCGGTGACATTGGCGCCGGTCACACCGTCACCGCTTTCTATGAAATCGTTCCGGCCCGAGCTGCCACAGTCAGACGCGAGCTTGCCAATCAACTCAAGTATCAGAAGCAACTCGGCCGTTGGGTTGGAGCTGGTCCCAAGGATGAGTGGCTCACTCTCAAGTTGCGCCATAAGCGGCCCGAAGGTGAGGAAAGTTCATTGCAGGAGACCGTGCTTAGGGGTGAAGCCACTCCGTGGAGACGTGCCAGTGCCGACTCACGCTTTGCCGCAGGAGTAGCGCTCTTTGGTATGAAATTGCGCGGTATGGAGGATGTGGCGGGGGCATCTTGGGATGATGTCATTCAACTGGCAGAGCCCGGCTTGCACGACGACCCGCAAGAGGATCGCGCCGAGTTCATGGGTATGGTCAAAGACCTGAAGTTTCGCAATCGTTGAGGCTCTGCGGGTCTTTACACTGAGGCGGGGTTACCCATGGAGTAGGGAAGCTGCCATCGCGCGCACCTGATCGCCGCCTCCGCCCAGCATCCGTACCAGCTCCTGAATGCGGGTTTCGCCTTGTACTTTAAACAGCCGAGAACGCGTTCGCCCCTGACTGACTTCTTTTTCGACCACAAAGTGCATGCTTGCCGTGGCCGCCACCTGCGGGAAGTGGGTGATGGCCACCACCTGATGGCGCATTCCCAGAGCGGCCATCTTGCGACCGACGGCGCGCGCAATTTCACCGCCGACATTCGCGTCAATTTCATCGAACACCATCAAGGGTGTATCGTCCTGATCCGCCAATGCCGTTTTGAGTGCGAGCATCACGCGTGAGATTTCACCAGATGAGGCGATCTGGCGCAGCGGCTGAAGCGGTTCACCGGGGTTGGGGCCAAATTGGAATTCGACCGCTTCGAGTCCATGAGTGGATGGCTCGTTCAGGACTTGGAATTCAATTTCAAAGGCGGATTGCTTGAAGCCGAGATCACTCAGTTGACGGATGATTTCCTTGGCCAGCTTGGGTGCGGCTTTCTTGCGCAGCACGCTGAGTGTCTTGCCGGTCTTGTCGACCATGGCCCGCAATGCGCCGAGTTCTTGCTGCATCGCTTCGAGTTTCTCGCCACGATTTTCGATGGAGTCGAGCCGCTCGGCGATGCTCTTATGGCGCTCCACAACATCCTCCAGTGAGGGGCCGTATTTTCGCTTGAGGCTCTCTAGTTGATTGATGCGCTCTTCCAGGGCTGCAGCCTCCTGTGGGTTAATGTCGAGTTCCTCGGCATAGGCGGTCAGGTTGCTTTCGAGTTCCTGCAGTTCTAGGGCAGCGACCTCCAATCCGCCAGTGCGCTCGATGATGGAGGGATCGAGCTTTTCGAGTTCGCGTGCCTGACGCTGTATATCGGCAATACGAGCCAGCACACCATCCTCACCGCTCAGAAGGGCAACGGCGGCAGATGCGTTCTCCACCAGACGACTGGCATTACTCGAGCGGCGGTAGCGGTCCTCAAGTTCTTGTTGCTCATCAAGATTGATTTTGGCTGCTTCGATTTCTTCGAGCTGATGACGCAGCAGTTCCAGTTCCTGAGCACTGGCAGCCTCGGCATCGAGGAGTGTGCTATATGCGGTCTGTTTTTCGTGCCATTCGCGATGGGCGTTGCGGTAGTTGTTACAGGCATCACTCGCGGCCGCATAGGCATCGAGCATGGCGAGTTGGCGTTGGGTCGAGAGCAGGCTTTGATGATCGTGAGGGCCGTGGAGGTCGATGAGATGCTCGCCGATGCGTTTGAGTAGATTGAGCGTAATGGGGGAGTCGTTGACGAACTGCCGGTTGCTGCTTAGCCCGATACTGCGACGAATAATGAGTTGGTTGTCCTCCAGTGGATTCAGTCCGCCATCCTCCAGAATCGCCGCGATGGCCTCGGTCTCGCCCAGCTCAAACATCGCCTCTACGCTGCAATTATCCTCACCGCTGCGAATGAGCGACTTGTCCGCGCGTTCGCCAAGCACCAGCTTGAGGGCACCAACAATCACCGATTTACCGGCTCCCGTTTCGCCGGTCACACCGACCAACCCGGCGCCGAGTTCCCAGACGAGTTCATCGACGAGTGCGAGGTTGCGGATTTTGAGCAGGGTCAGCATGAATTTGCGATGAGCAATCGTTTTGCGGAACAGACTGCATTATGCAAGGGTCTTGTGCAGAATCAATGGCGGTGGAACCTTCCTTTACATTTCTTGGCACTGGCACCTCGGTGGGGGTGCCAGTGATCGGCTGCACAACCGAGGTTTGCCTATCCAAAGATCCGCGAAATCAACGCCTTCGATCCTCTGCTCTGTTGCGATATGATGATTTGACCCTACTCATCGATAGCGGTCCGGATTTGCGGCAGCAGGCCCTGCGGGAGGGCGTAACGGCCATCGATGCCGTTCTTTACACCCATGAACACGTTGATCACGTGGTTGGCTTCGACGACTTGCGTGCCTTTTGTTGGCGACGGGAAGACCCGCTCCCGCTGTATGCCACCAGGGACACTCTAGACGCGCTCGAGCGCATGTTCCGCTGGGCTTTTTCCACTGAAAATAAATATAAGGGCTACGTCCGGCCCGAGGGTCGCATGATCGAGGGCCCTTTCAAGTTGGGGAAAGTGGAGGTCACTCCGCTACCGGTTGAGCACGGCACAGTGACCGTCATCGGGTTTCGTTTCGATGCTCCCGGCATGAAGTCCATCGCCTATGTTCCTGACGTCAAAGTCATCCCGGATTCGACCCTCGCCCTGATGGAGGGTCTCGATGTATTGGTCATTGATGCACTAAGAGAAGCTGAGCACAGCACTCACTTCACGACTGTGGAGGCACTTGCAACCATTGACCGACTCAGGCCACGGCAGGCCTGGTTGACTCATCTGAGCCACGAAAACGATCATGCCACGCTCGAGGCCAGCTTACCCAAGGGGGTTGGAGTGGCCCACGACGAGTTGGTCTTGGACTTGTAAGGTTCCAGTCAACCCGTCAACCTACCCGCCATGCGTTACGAAGGTCTGCTAGGGATTTTGTGGTTGGTGATGACCGCTGCCTTGCCGGCTCTGGAGCCCAAGGACATCGCCATCCTCTACAACTCGGCTGATCCCGAATCCAAAGAGCTTGCCGAGTTTTACGCCGAGGCACGCAATATTCCTCAGGGTAATCTTATTGGACTCGAGATGCCCAAAGCGGCGGAGATCAGCCGCGAACAATACGACAGCCGGATTGCTGCGCCCCTGCGTCAGGTATTCAAAGACCGCAACTGGTTGAAACTCGGGCGTTACTCCGAGGGAGTTGTTGGTCCGGTTCGTAACCAGATACGGGTTTTACTCACCATGCGCGGGGTGCCGCTCAAGATTAGTATTACGCCATTGCCCGAAGGTCAGGTTCGACCGGATCGCAAGCAGCAACCCTACAAGGGCCACGATGAAGCTTCTGTTGACTCAGAATTAGCGATGTTTGGTGTCTCCAAATACCCACTTGAGGGAGCGCAGCGTAATCGCTATTTCAAAATGGAAAGGGCTTTCACAGAAGCCAATCTGCCCGGTGTCATGCTCACTTGCCGCATCGATGCGCCCACCCTCGCCACGTGCAAGCGCATGATTCAAGATGCTATTGAAGTCGAGAAGACGGGGCTCTGGGGTTTTCACCAGGTCGACATCGCCAATAAATTCCCACAGGGAGATGGCTGGCTGAAAAGCGTGATCAAACAGAACCGCACGCTTGGCATACCCACTGGAGTCGATCGCTTTGCCCAGACCCTGCCGACCCACTACCCACTCAAGGATATCGCCTGCTATTATGGTTGGTACGATTGGAACTTGAGCGGGCCCATGCTCAATCCCTCCTTTCGCATGCGCAGAGGGTCCGTGGCCATCCACATCCACTCCTACAGCGCCCAGCAGCTGCGCAATCCCAAGCGGAATTGGAGCGGGGGGCTGCTCGAAGCGGGGGCGGCGGCAACCGTCGGTAATGTATACGAGCCCTTCCTCGCCCTGACTCATCACCTCGATATATTGCACGATCGGTTGCTCAAGGGTCATACATGGGTCGAGGCTTCATGGATGGCGCTGCCCGTGGTGTCGTGGCAGGCGATCACTCTCGGTGATCCACTCTACCGCCCCTTTGCGCATCTTGATGGCGGAGGAAAGGAGCTAGACGCCGATCGCGAATACCGTGCCTTGTGCACGGCTATGGAGCAGTGGCGGGACGACCCAAAGGAACGAATCGTCAAACTGAAGAATGCTGCTATCCGTATGAATAGCGGCATATTTCTGGAAGCCATTGCTCTCGAAAGTATTGAAGACAACAACACCAACAGAGCGGGCACACTCTTTATCCAAGCGCGCGAGCTCTATTCGGACAAGTCTGACCAATTGCGTCAGGACCTGCATCGGGTGGCCATGGTCAGGCGCATGGGCAACCAGTCTTTGGCGGCCGACAATCTCAAGCGAATGATTGCCGAGTATCAGGGTGTCCCTGAAGTCGCCGCGGCCAAGGCTTGGCTGAAGCAGATCGTTCCGCCTGTCGATCCCCCCGAGGAGAAATGACCTACGATTTCTTGCTCGAATCCGTGTGGCATCCACCACTCCTCTTTGGCGGGGATCACTCTGTGGTGTTGCCCCCGCCGCTCGAGCTCAAGGGTTTGTGGTGGAGCGGGGGGCTGGGTCGGCAATTGCGTACAAACTGCGGCCGGCGCATTCATGTGAAACATCCCGGTAACTGGAATCGTGGGCCGGGTCCGGATTTTCTTGAGGCCAGTTTGGAGTGTGAGGGTAAGTCCATGAAGGGAGACATCTGCGTTGATGAGTGCGCTACTAACTGGAACAACGAGGAGCGCCACAACAATCCAAACTATGCGGGAGTTATCCTGCAACTCACCTTTCGTCCTGGCGAGCACGGCCCCATTGTGCGCACCTGCGATGATCGTGAAGTGCCTCGTGTGATCGTTCATGAGCGCGACATTGCCGACTCCATGAATCGTCCCCAGCGGGAAGTCGCAATCAGCAGCCCCGGCCGTTGTCACTTTCCGCTGCGCAAAATGAATAAACAGCCGCTCGAGAAACTGCTCAAGGCGGCAGCCAAGCATCGTGCCCGGCGGCTGGCCACCCGAGCCAAGCGTGCCTGGGATATGCATGGCTTGGATCAGGTGCTTTTTGAAGCCTGTGCTGAAGCTTTGGGTTATCCCGACAACCGTATGTCCATGCTTGCCCTCGCTCAGCGAGCCTCACTGGCCAGCATGCAGGACATCCATACTGCCGAGGCTGCTGAGGCACGGCTGCTTGGAGTTGCCGGCTTTATCGAGCCCTACATCGATTCCCTCGTTCGTCCCGAAACCCGTGATTACCGCAAGCAATTGTGGAATGCCTGGCTCGAGCAGCGCGATCGGGTGGAGCTCTCTCCTGCTCAGGCCCTGCACTGGGTCACCAGTGATCAACGCCCTGTGAATCACCCTCAGCGTCGTATCGGGTCTTTGGCCACTGTGCTGCGTCATTGGGATGAATTGAAATCCGTGGCCTTTGCCGATCCCTTTGAGTTCAAGCCCGTTGCCGATTTGCTCGCTGGTATTGGCCACCCTTTTTGGTCGTTGCACCATCGTCTCAATGCTGCGGGAGCGGACGAGCCCTACCGCTTATTCGGTCGTGCTCAATCCATTGACCTCGCCGCCAGGCTGTTAATACCTCTCGCTCTTGAGGAAGGCCGTATGAGCTGGCGCGAGTATCACAAAATTCGATTTTCGGGCCTCAACACCCATATTCGTGATTCCGGCCGAAGGCTCATAGGCGACGCCCAAAAGGAGCGCAAGTGGACTCGTCGGGTGCTCTACCGCCAAGGTTTGCTGCAGGTGGATCAGGACTTCTGCTTGGAGAATTTAGATGGCCATGAGGCCGTGTATGGCGAACAATTGCAACAGTGGAAATGACGATTACTCTCAACGGAAAGTCACAACAACTTCCAGGCCCCCTGACAGTCCGAGAGTTGCTGGTGAAACTGGGCTTTGAAGGGAAGCCGGTGGTGGTGGAACTCAATCAGATGCCGGTGTTTCCCCGCGATCACAATACATCCATGGTTGAGGCCGATGCCGCCGTGGAGATTGTAGCTTTGGCGGCAGGTGGGTAGGGCCTCGGGCAGCGAGTAACCAAAAGAGAAGGCCCCGGTCCTCTCGGACCCGGGCCTTCATTGGCTCCGGCGGTTGGGATCGAACCAACGACCTATTTCAGCTAACTCACTAACCCTCTTATGCTTATGGGTTTAATTTTTAAGCCGGACTTCCTC
>JBMYMN010000001.1:0-39736 GCA_049597355.1 Luteolibacter sp. | reverse complement strand
GTGGCCGGCACTGCCAAGGCAGAAATCGAGTACTCCATCAACGGAGGTTACAGCAACGAGTATCTATGGCGTGGTATCCAACAGGGTAACGACATGGTCTCCACCGGCCTTGATATTGCCACCGAAGCATCTGGTCTCTCGCTGAGTGCCGGCGTCTGGCATGCTGACTTCAACACAGGAGGCAATGACACAACCGAAACTGATGTTTACTTTGATATCTCCAAAGATCTCGGGTCCCTCACTGCTTCTATCGGTTATATCTACTACATTTACGATGACCCAGCCTTCTCCCCGAACTTTCAAGAATACTATCTTGGCCTGAGCACAGATGTTAGCGGCATCGATGCTTACTACGGTAATTTGGCTGGTTCAAACAACAACGGCTACCTCGAGCTTGGTCTTGGCAAGAGCTTCGACCTCAGCGATTGTCTTAGCCTCGGGGTTGGTACCGCCCTCGGTTACGCCATCGAATCAGGTGACTTCGCCAACTTGGTGACCACCGTATCCCTCGACTGGGCAATCACTGATAGTGCAACCATCTCTCCTTACGTCACCTATGCGGTGGAGGGTTCAGAGCAAGAAGTTTATGACAACGTCAGCCCCCAAGAGTTTGTTGGTGGTATCGGTGTCAGCGTCAGCTTCTAATCCTCTGGGTTTAAGTTTAATTACCCACACAGGGTGGTCGCTACAGCGACCACCCTTTTTTGTGCTCCTCATTTGCCTGCTTTTCCTAATCTCTTGGCATTTGACCCGCAGTATCCATGGCACTAGCTTTCCGCATCTTTGAATCAGGTCCCCACATGAGTCTCGAATCCTACGCTAACCGCTTTGTCTGTGATCTCGTTGCCTATGAGCCAGGCAAGCCCATTGAGGAAACCGCTCGCGAACTTGGGCTGGAACCCGACCAGATCGTCAAAGTTGCCTCGAATGAAAACCCTCTCGGCCCCTCGCCTCTGGCTGTAAAAGCCATCAATCAGGCCACCAATGAAGCCCATATTTACCCGGATGGCGGCGGCTACAAACTGCGCCAAGCCATTGCCGACAAATACGGCCTCACCAAGAACAACGTCGTCCTTGGCAACGGTTCCAACGAAATCATCGAGTTGCTGTGCCACACCTTTCTCAACCGCAATACCGAACTCATCGCTGCCGAACACGCCTTCGTCGTCTACAAGCTGATGGCTACGCTGTTTGGCGCCAAATACGTCGAGGTCGCAGACCCCGACTTCATCCACGATCTCGAGGGCATGGCCGATGCCATCACCGACGACACCCGTCTGGTCTTTATCGCCAATCCAAACAATCCGACCGGCACCATGGTCGATCAGGAAGCCATTGACCACTTCATGGAGCGCCTGCCCGATCACGTCATCGCCGTGTTTGACGAGGCCTACTACGAATTCCCAGACAACCCTCCCGACGTCCTCAAATACGTACGCGAGGGTCGCAACGTGTGCGTGCTGCGCACCTTCTCCAAGATCCACGGACTAGCGGCCCTGCGCATCGGCTACGGTCTGGCTCCAGCCCACCTCGCGGGTGTGCTGCAAAAGGCACGCCAGCCATTCAACACCAACGCTCTGGCCCAAGCCGGCGCGCTTGCTGCTATTGCCGACGACGAGCACATGCAGAAGACCCGCTCTATCAATGCCGAAGGGCTCGAACTCCTGAGCAAGGCCATGGAGGAGCGCGGCATTGAGTATGTGCCCAGCTACGCCAACTTCCTTCTGCTCAAATGCGGCAATGGTGACGAGGTTTTCCAAGCCATGCTCAAGCAGGGCGTCATTGTACGTGCCATGAGCGGCTACAAGCTACCGGACTGGATCCGTGTTTCCATCGGCACTCCCGAAGAAAACCAGCGCGTGATCGAAGTGCTTGATGCCGTGCTGGCGCCCGCCTGATCATGAGCAGCAACGGCACAACCATCGCCGCGATCTCGACTGCGGCCGGAACTGGAGCCGTCTCCATGATTCGCGTATCCGGCCCAAATGCACTGAAGGTTGCCGCCAAGGCCTGTGGTGCAGAGGTGAGCCAACAGTCCGCCCACCAGGCACGCCACTGCAGAGTGCGCGATGACCATGGCCAAGTCATCGACGACGGCTTGTTGACGGTGATGCGGGGGCCCAACAGCTACACCGGTGAAGATACTATCGAATTCACAGGTCATGGCGGCTTTCTTGTCACCCACGAAGTCCTCGCCCGCTTCCTGGAATGTGGAGCTGAAACCGCCGGCCCCGGCGAGTTCACACGCCGTGCTTTTCTCAATGGCAAACTCGACCTGACTCAGGCCGAAGGCGTGATGGACTTGATCTCGGCCCAGACCAAATTGGCACTGCGCGCCGCCCGCGGCCAACTGGAGGGACACCTCGGCAGACAAACCACCGAGGCTCGCGACGAACTGCTCGGCTGCCTCGCGCATCTCGAGGCATTCATCGATTTTCCCGATGAGGACATCGATCCCCAGACCGGCAGCGAACTCAACCGGCGAGTGCAGACAGTACTCGAGACCACCACCAAGCTCCTCGCAACAGCGGATCAGGGGCGGATCCTGCGAGAAGGCGTGCGCACGGTCATCTACGGGCCACCCAACGTTGGCAAATCGAGTCTCCTCAATCATCTACTCGGCTACGAGCGCGCCATCGTCAGCGAGACTGCTGGCACCACCCGTGACACCATTGAGGAGACCATCAATCTGGATGGTCTGCCGCTGCGCTTGATCGACACCGCTGGTATGCGCGAAGCGGATGACGCCATCGAAGCTGAAGGCATCCAGCGCACCGTGGATCAGATCGAACAGGCTGATTTACTCCTGGAGGTGGCTGATGCAAGTATCCAACGCACAGCCGATCCATCATCGCACCGCGACTCCTCAAAGCACGTGCTCATCCTTAACAAAAGTGATCTCGGCGAAGATGAGTCATGGAAGGACGCGGCAGCGGTACGCGTGTCCTGTCTTAATCAGGACGGCTTCGATCAACTTTCCGTAAAGATTCATCAGGCACTCCAGTTCAACATTGTCGACTGGGGCGAACATCAGGTCGCCATCAACGCACGCCATCAACAGAGTTTGATTCGTGCCAAGGAAGCACTCATCGCGGCGCTCACCCAGATGGACCCCCAATCCTCTCAACTCGAACTCGCCGCCATCGATCTGCGTGAGGCCCTCGACGCGTTGGGAGAAATCCCCGGCAAGGTGGATACCGAGGATCTGCTTGGGGAGATCTTCAGCAACTTCTGTATCGGCAAGTAGCCGAATCAGCTAGGTGCGAGCCCCAAGATCCTCGCTCCATCGAAATCAAAGGGCGTCATTTCCAGTAGCAGACTCTGACCGACCTCGAAGATGGTTCCAGCCTCCTTCAGCTCCTTGCCCAAATGGGCCAGGATCTCCTTGCCATTGGGAAGCGAAACCCGATAGAGCACCTCGCTGCGGACCTCGAGAACATCTGCGACAGTGTGTATGGTGGCATCTGGCATCGCGAGAGATTCTGTGCGTGCGGGGCGTATGAAATCAAGAAACACTGAATAAGCCGTCTCGAACTGCAGTCCTATGAACAGTCTTTCTGCGGACCTGACTTGACTCAACCGCGAACACGCCCATGATTCCTACACATTTCCGTATTAACGGATCCGACCATTCTGATACCCCCTCTCTCCCATCTGACGCTATGAAATCACGTCTGACCATCACCTGCGCCACCATCATCGGCTTCATCTTTTCCTCCTGCTACCCCATTCCCGGACCTGGCCCGAAACCAGGCCCACAGCCAAACCTCACCGAGGAACAATTTAGGCAACAGGAACTCCAGCGCCAGCGCATTGCTGAACAGGAAGCCGAACTACTGCGTCAACAAAGCCGCCTGAACAATCCGAATTTCAACAATCCCAACCCGAATCCTAATCCGGCGGGTTCTACCGACTATCCCTTTGCCAGTAAGGTTCCCGGCAAAGTCGGTTTCGTCTTCAGCCCTTACAACAAGCAGGTAGTGGATGTCCGCGACATTCCCAGCGGCACCCTTGTTCAAGACCCCACTTACCCCGCATCGGAAAAGAAATATTTCCGCGTACCCTGATTGCGGCTGACACCGACGTGATTTTTTTCAACAACCGGGTCCGCACAAACGGGCTCGGTTTTTTATTGTCCGTCATTTCATCCATTCATGTCCAAAACTTTCGATAAAGTGACCATTCTCGGTGGCGGCCTGCTTGGCGGTTCGATCGCGCTTGCTCTCAAACAGGAGGTCCGGCTATGGGCGCGTCGTGAAGAAACCGCAAGCGAGGCGAAACAACTCGGGATCGAAAACGCGACGACCGATCTCGCGGCAGCTGTTGCCGATTCCCAGCTCGTCATTCTCTGCGTGCCTGTCGGCGCCATGTCCAAGCTTTTGCAGGACGCCATTGCTGCCGGCCTTGCCGAAGACGCACTGATTACTGATGTCGGAAGCGTCAAGGGCATGCCCCACCAAACCCTCGCCCCCATTCTTGAAGGAACCGGCCGCCACTTCATCGGCAGTCATCCCATGGCCGGCTCAGAACAGGGTGGCATCCACGCTGCGAGGACCAATCTCTTTGAGGGCGCAGCCTGCCTGTTGACCAACGATCAGCATGCACCCGAGCCACTCACCCAATCCTTAGAAGCTTTCTGGCAACACCTGGGCTGCCGCACCACCTGGATGGACAGTAGCAGCCACGATAGCCTAGTCGCAAACATCAGCCACTTACCTCATGTCCTTGCGGCCGCTGCGGCCCGAACCTGCCTTGAGAACCCAGCTGACGGCCAATTTGGTGGCGGTGGCTTAAGGGATACCACCCGCGTGGCGGGCGGTAACGTCGATATGTGGACGGAGATCCTCAGCGAGAATCGCGAGGCCTTGATGGGTCCGCTACAACGCACCATTGACGATCTGATTCAATTCATGCGCATCCTTGACGCCCAAGACCAAGAAGCGGCTCGACAATGGCTTAAGGCTGCGAAAGATCGCCGCGATTCGCTCTAAATTCATGTCCGAGCTCCGCGTCTCCCCCATCCACTCTCTCCACGCCGAATTCACTGTTCCCGGCGACAAGAGTATGTCGCATCGTGCGGCCATCCTCGGCGGTCTTTCGGACGGCGTCTGCACCATCAATAACTTCCTACCCAGCGAGGACTGTGTACATACCCTTAGGGCAATGCAGGCCCTCGGCGCCGACCACGAGGTGCTTGACGAACTTCCCGGCCACGGCCCCCTCAATCTGAAGCTGCACGGTCGCTCCATGCAGCTCAGCGCACCGAACAGGGCCATCGACTGTGGCAACTCCGGTACGGGTATGCGCCTGCTCGCCGGTTTACTCGCTGGTCAGTCGTTCACCTCCGAACTCTTCGGCGACGAATCGCTCTCCGGCCGACCCATGGGCCGCATCACCGTCCCGCTCGGTCAGATGGGTGCCAACATCGAAACCCTCGGTGAGAAGGAGGGCTGCGCGCCGCTCAAAATTCATCCCGCCAAACTCTCCCCCATCCACTACGACATGCCCGTCGCCAGTGCTCAGGTGAAGAGCGCCGTGCTGCTCGCGGGTATGTTCGCTGAGGGAACAACAAGCGTCACTCAACCTGCCACCACTCGCGATCACACCGAGCGCATGATGGCCTCCTTCGGCATTGAGCTGAGCATCGACGGCAATCACATCACGATTGAAGGTGGTCAACAACCCAAGGCCTGCGATTTTACAGTACCTGGAGACATCTCCAGTGCTGCCTTCTGGCTAGTTGCTGCGGGTGCCATGCCCGGCGCCACACTGACCCTGCGCAACGTCGGCCTCAACCCAACCCGTAACGCCATCATCACTGTGCTCAAGCGAATGGGTGCCAACATCACCGAACAGCCGCAGAACGTTCCCGGCGAACCCATGGGAGACATCGTCGTCGAAGGCGCGCAACTGCAGAGCACCGAGATTTTGGAGCATGAGGTCCCCAACCTCATCGACGAAGTGCCCGTCATCGCAATCGCCGCCGCTCTGGCCACCGGCACCACTTCCATCCGCAATGCCAAGGAGTTACGGGTAAAGGAGACCGACCGCATCACCACCGTGGTCGACAACTTACGCGCCATGGGTGGTGTGGTAGAGGAGTTTGAGGATGGGATGGAAATCGAAGGCGGCCACCCGCTTAAAGGTGCCACGCTACAAAGCTTCGGTGATCACCGCATCGCCATGGCCGGCGCCATCGCCGGCCTCTTCGCTGACGCAACTGAGGGCGAAACGATCATTCAGGGTGCGGAGAGCATCAACACCTCCTATCCCGGCTTCAGTCATCACCTCGCCGCTGTTCAACGTGGCGCCAGCGATCCCTCAGACTACGACCTAAGCTCCGCCTCATGAATAACCACATCGCCATTGCCATCGACGGCCCTGCGGCGTCTGGAAAGAGCACACTCGCCAAATGCCTGGCCGAGCGTCTGGGGCTGATCATGGTCAACTCCGGTGCCATGTATCGCGCCATCACATGGAAGGCGCTGCAACGAGGCGTGGATCCCCACGACCAAACCGGGATCGCCTCTTTACTCGACCAACTCGATATCGAGTGTGGCAGCCATGGCATTCTCTCCACCATCAGTATTGATGGCGTAGATCCCGGAACCGAACTCCGCAGCGAGGGCGTAAACGCCAACGTCTCCGCCGTTGCCGCCATTCCCGTAGTACGCCAACGCCTCATCGACCTTCAACGCGGATACCTCAACCACAGTAGTGTGGTGATGGAAGGGCGCGACATCGGTTCGGTGGTCTTCCCCGACACTCCCTACAAGATTTATGTCACCGCCAACGAGGCCGTGCGTGCCAAGCGCCGCGGGGATGACGGCGAGATTGACTCCATCGCCGCCCGCGACGCCGCCGACAGCCAGCGCAAGACGGCACCCCTCAAAGTAGCCGATGGTGCAACCGTCTTAGACAACTCCGAGCACACCATCGAGTCCGGACTCCATGCCGCACTCGACATCCTCAAGCAACAAGGACTGGAAGCCTGATTGTCATGCGTTGGATTTACTGGTTCGGATGGTTGTTGTTCGGTTCGGCATATCGCGGCCTTTTCCGTTTGCGCGTGATCGGTCGCGACAATCTCATCACCGAAGGCCCCGTGCTCGTCGCTTCCAACCACCAGAGCTATCTCGACCCCCCGCTCATCGGTAACCTCTACCAAGACGAGATGGTCTACCTCGCACGCAAGACTCTGTTCAAAAAGGGCTTCTTCGAGTGGCTCTACAACCAGTGGAATGCCATCCCGGTAGACCAAGAGCGCCCGGACATGGCTTCACTCAAGACCATCATCCGAAAGCTCAAGAGTGGGTGGCGAGTGATTCTCTTCCCCGAGGGTGCACGCAGTTACGACGGCAGCATCGGCGAGGCGGCCTCCGGCATCGGTTTGGTGGCAGTCAAAGCGGGTGCGCCTATCCAACCGGTGCGCATTTATGGTGCCAACGACGTGTTGCCGCGCGGTTCGGGCCGCATCCGCCTCGCCCGCATCACAGTGGTCATCGGCCAGCCCATCCACCTCAAACCCGAGGAACTCAAGGCCCTCTCCAATAAAGAGGGCTACGAGAAGGTCACCGATCAAATCATGACGGCGATCAATGAACTGGAGCTGCCCTGAGAGGCTCAACCCTTCCTCACGGACTGAGGCAAGGGATCGCGATTGAGCTCTTCGCCCTTCGCGCCATCCACTTGGTAGGTGACCATGTTGTGGTCCTCGTCCACTTCAACGATGCGGTATCCCTTGGCCGCCCCCCAACTGCCCCCGACGTGGCTGTCGAAGAAATAACGGCGCTCACCCGACACCCACATCTTGGTCTCGTTGTGGTTGTGACCATGGAAAACGCCACGCACGTTGGGCGTGGTTTCCAGCAAATCCATCACGCCATCCGCCTTCTTCACTTCTTCTTCGTCCTTAACGCCATGAGCCGGCCAGCCTTTCTTGCCGTTGCGCTGATGGATGTGGATCATCGCGAAAATGGCGGGGGACTTTTCATGCTTCTGGAATTCACCCGCCATCCACTCTTTGTCAGCAGCGAGATAGATATTGCTCTTCGCCGGCACGGAGGTATCCGCCAGCACGAAGACGAAGTCCTTGTGGACCACCGTGTGGTTGGAGTCGTAGCCCCATACGGATTTCCATGACTCGGAGGGTGATCCCGGCTTCTCGTCCACGTAGTCATGATTGCCCTTAGTGCAGTAATACGGAACTTCAAGATTCTTGAGGTGCTTATCGCGCAGCTCAATCAGCCGTTTCGGATCGTCCTGCACCAGGTCCCCATTGAGAAAGAGCAGGTCGAGGCCCTTGTCCTTCTTCTCCTGATTGATCCATTTCACCATATCGCCGGTCATCCCGTCGAAGTCGGTGCGGTTCTGGCCGTAGTGAAGGTCCGAGGCGACCGCGAAGCGAAGCTTGATCTTTCGGTCCTTGGCAAGGTCCTTGGCGTTTACCCAGCGAGTGGGAATGAGCCCGGCGGCAGTGACCAGACCAGCTTGAGTGAGAAAGGAGCGACGAGTTGGATTCATTGCTCGTCATACTGGCGGATCAGCTGATCTCTTCCAGCACTATCGAAACTGGTTCTGGTCCGGCTGGTAGGCGTAATCGGCAGATCCCAGCCTCTCGACAAGAGAAGCACGGTCCAGGCCGTGGGTGGCCACCAGATCGTCGAGCGAGTCGCAGTGGTTGCGCAACTCGGTATTCACCAGACCTACCAGCAGATGGGGGTCCATGGTCTGAAAAGTCGACAAATCCACGTCTTGGATGTGCCAAATCTACTCGAAATCGTCAAGAAACCCCTATTTCTTTGACCCTTGGGGCACCATCCACTACTCAAACGCCGTCCTATCCTTTCCGACCACCATGTCCGACGCCGCGACCATCATCTACACCAAGACCGACGAAGCTCCCGCCCTCGCAACCTACTCGTTTTTGCCCATCGTCGAGGCTTACGCCAAACAAGCCGGTGTAAACGTCGAAACCCGCGATATTTCCCTCGCTGGACGCATCATTTCCCAATTCCCCGAGCGCCTCAGCAAAGAGCAGCAAATCGGCGACGCCCTCGCGGAGCTCGGTGGCCTGACCCAGTTCGCCGAGACCAACATCATCAAGCTTCCCAACATCAGTGCGTCGGTGCCCCAGCTCAAGGCCGCCATTGCCGAGCTGCAGGAGAAGGGCTACAACCTGCCAGACTATCCCGAGTCCCCCGTCACCGACGAAGAGAAGGACTTCCGCGCCCGCTACGACAAGGTCAAGGGCTCGGCCGTGAACCCTGTGCTGCGCGAAGGCAACTCCGACCGCCGCGCACCCAAGGCCGTGAAGGACTATGCCAAGGCTCACCCCCACCGCATGGGTGCTTGGAGCTCCAATTCAAAAACCACTGTCGCTACCATGGGCGAAAACGACTTCTTCTCCAATGAGAAGTCCGTGACCGTGGAGAGCGCCACCAATGTGAGCATCGTCTTCATTGGTGCCGACGGCAACACCACCACTCTTAAGGAAGCCTTTCCGCTGCTGGACGGCGAAGTGATCGACGCCACCAAGATGAGCAAGAAGGCCCTCATGGCCTTCCTCGCCGAGCAGGTGCAGGTTGCCAAGGACCAAGGCATCCTCTTCTCACTACACATGAAGGCCACCATGATGAAGGTCAGCGACCCCATCATCTTCGGCCACTGCGTGGAGGTCTTCTTCGCCGACCTCATTACCAAACACAGTGATACCCTTGCTGAACTCGGCGTGGACTATACCAACGGCTTCGGCGACCTCGTCGCCAAGATCGACAGTCTCCCTGTCGATAAGAAGGCGGAAATCGAAGCTGACATCGCTGCCACCTACGCCGCTGGCCCCAACCTCGCCATGGTCAACTCCGACAAAGGCATCACCAACCTCCACGTTCCCTCCGACGTCATCATCGACGCCTCCATGCCCGCCATGATTCGCGGTGGCGGCAAGATGTGGGACAAGGATGGTGCTGAGCAAGACGCTCTGGCCGTCATCCCCGACAGCTCCTACGCCGGCGTTTACCAAGCCACCATCGACTTCTGCAAAGCCAATGGTGCGCTCGACCCCACCACCATGGGTTCCGTGCCCAACGTCGGCCTCATGGCCAAGGCGGCTGAGGAGTATGGCTCTCACAACAAGACCTTCCAGGCTTCGGAAGATGGTGTCATCGCCATCGTCGACGCCGCTGGCACCACCCTCATCGAACACCAAGTTGAAAAAGGTGACATCTGGCGTGCCTGCCAAACCAAGCACGCTTCCATCATTGATTGGATCGGCCTCGCCGTCCGTCGCGCTCGTGCTTCCAACACCCCCGCCGTGTTCTGGCTCAACGAGGCCCGTGCTCACGACGCCCAGATCCTCGCCAAGGTGAAGGCCACCCTACCAACCCTAGATACCGACGGCCTTGAGCTTCACATCCTCCCGCCCACCGAAGCCTGTGCCTTCTCTCTCGAGCGCATCGCCAAGGGTCTGGACACCATCTCAGTCACTGGCAACGTCCTGCGCGACTACCTCACAGACCTCTTCCCCATCCTCGAAGTGGGCACTTCCGCCAAGATGCTCTCCATCGTTCCTCTAATGAAGGGTGGCGGCTTGTTCGAGACCGGTGCCGGTGGTTCCGCTCCCAAGCACGTGCAGCAGTTCGTGGAGGAAAACTACCTGCGCTGGGACTCGCTGGGTGAGTTCTTCGCCCTGAATCCTTCGCTTGAGCACATCGCCGAGACCTTCGACAAGCCTAAGGCCAAGGTCCTCGCTGACACGCTGGACACCGCCACTGGCAAGTTCCTCGAGAACGACCGCTCCCCCGGCCGCAAGCTGGGCACCATCGACAACCGTGGTTCCCACTTCTACCTCGCCCTCTACTGGGCTGAGGCCCTCGCTGCCCAGGATGCCGACGCCGAGCTGAAAGCGACCTTCACGCCCGTCGCCGAGCAGATGGCCGCCAACGAAGCGATCATCGTCGAAGAACTCCTCGCTGTTCAGACCAATGCAGTCGACATTGGCGGCTACTATCAACCCGACGAGACCATGGTTTCAGCCGCCATGCGTCCCAGCACGACCCTTAACGGGATTTTGGCGAGCATCTGACCGGATTTCATCCACATGCCACTGTCAAGTAACTAGGTTGGGTATCAGCCTGATGGCTACATTGCTGGTATTGTCAGGGCTTACCAGCGATGCCCACAGAGAATTGGGCAGCACCACCCGATTGGCTGGCGCGAGGATGGGTTCATCGTGCCTGTTCGAGCACGAAAAAGCCTTGGCCGGTGGTTCACCAGCCAAGGCTTGGAGTGATTCATCACGCTCGCTTAGCTGAAGCGAGGATCGAAGGCGCCCGGCAGGACAGCTTCTTCTGCCGGGGCCGTAACCGCACCCTTCTCAAAGTCGGCAGCAGTGGGCCCACAGGTGAGGTTATAAAAGTCGGAACCTTCGCGCTCCATCAGGTCGCGGAAGGTCACCAACTTGCCGGTGAAGCAGGCAATTCGGCCCATGATGGCCACGGCAGTGGAGTCGGCGATTTGCTTGGCCTCGTTGAGTGGTTTGCCGGCGATCACGGAGCGGATCATGTCAACGTGTTCCTGAGTCTGGCCGTTCTTGGTATCGACCTTAATCTCGGGGACGTTGACTTCCTTGCCAGTGAGCTTGCCTCCACCCAGGCAGACACCGTGCGTGCCGGTGAACATTTCACCCACGCGGTTGTAGCAGTCGTGGATCTGGCGGCATTGGCTGTGGATGTGGACATCCTTGCCGAAGTCGTAGTCGACACTAAAGAAGTCGAAGGAGTTGCCGGAAACGCGGCGAGCGCGACCACCAAAACCAATGGCAGAGGTGGGCAGACGGCCGAGGTACCAAATCGCAACATCAAGGTTATGAACGTGCTGCTCGACGATGTGGTCTCCAGACATTTCAACGAAGTTGAGCCAGTTATTGGCCAAATAATCAGCATCGGACTGACCAGACTCACGCTTGCGAACCCAAGGCACTCGGCCATTCCACTGAACCACACCACCCTTGATTTCACCAATTGCTCCAGCATCAATGCGAGCCTTGTTTAAAAGGTAGTTCGCGGAATGACGGCGCTGGGTGCCACATACAACGGCGAGCCCCTTAGCCTTGGCCTTCTCACCAGTGGCAATGACTTGACGACAGCCGGCAGGGTCGACGGCAACAGGCTTTTCAATGAAGCAGTGCTTGCCGGCTTCGACTGCGGCATCAAAGTGCAGCGGGCGGAAATTCGGAGGGGTCGCCATCAGGACGTAGTCGCAGTCTTCGGCGATGGCCTTCTTATATGCATCAAAGCCGCTGAAGCACTTGCTGGCATCGAGGCCGTAGGCCTTACCGAGCTTTTCAGACTTTGCCTTGAAGGCATCCGCAGTGGCGACAAGCTCGCCCTGGACACCGGCAATCTTGCAGGCTTCGAGGAAGTTCTTCACGGCACCGGTGCCACGGCCACCGCAGCCAATGATGACGCATTTGAGTTTTTTGGAGCCTCCGGCCGTGTTCTGGGCGAAAGCGGAACCGGCGAGGACCGTGGCGCCTGCCAGGGTGCTATTGCCGAGAAACGAACGACGATTCAGGTTATTGATATTCATGATAGTTTGGGTGCAGAAAAGACCAAAGCATATTACCTCGAGCTCGTCACCCCCCTTTCAGCATTTCGCACTTTCCAAGTGGGTCTCGAGAGGCGATTTTCGTATAAATTCCAGTTACATCATCCTTCTCACAATGCTTAACATCCGCCCTTCGTATTTCGTTTCCGTCATTTCTTCGTTCCTTATCGCTTACGGCCCAGCTCAGGCAGAAGAATTTGCGACCATCGATCGCGCTATTGCCAAAGGCACTCTGGATCAGATCAAAGCACATTTGGAGAAGCATCCAGGGAGTGTTCATAAGGGTTCGAGCACGCGCACGCCACTCGAGTTGGCCGTGCTGCGTAAAAAAATTGATGTTACCAAACTCTTACTGAAAAAGGGCGCTGACCCCAACACCATCGACAAGTCCAAGCGTACGCCGTTACATGCCGCAATCGATCGCAATAGCCCCGAGATTATAACCGCGCTACTGAAGGCAGGCGCCAAGCCTGACATGCTCGACAAGGACGGTTGGACTCCACTTCACCACGCGACGGCCAAGAACCAACTGGAGAGTTCCAAAGCTCTGATCAGTGGTGGCGCCAATCCTAACGCGTTAAGCATACGTGGCGGCACACCACTGCACGAAGCCGCCGCAAGTGGCAGCAAAGAGTTGATTGAGTATCTCCTCAGCCAAAAGATTGATTCTTCCATAACATCGAAAGATGGCGTTACCGCCCTAGACATCGCCGAGAAATACAAAAACGAGGCGGCTATCGAAATCCTCTCCAAGCTTTAAAAACCCATTAATCAACCCAGCTTCAGCCATGAAAATCAACCGCTATTACTCCAAAGGGTTTACTCTCATCGAATTGTTGGTGGTCATTGCCATCATCATGGTTCTCGGCGCAGCCATGTTTGCCATTGGCACGCAAATGATCCGCAAAAGCAAGGCAACGCTGATGGCCAGCAACATGAAGCAGATGAGTTCCTTCTTCACCGCCTACGCGACGGACAACCAACAGAAACTGCTGCCATGTCGCGGAGAGATCATCCAGGGTGATGGATCAATCGATGGCGAGGCCTTGTGGCACGAAATCATCTGCTCAATGTTGTTCGAAACCACGGATCCCATTGATTTCAGGGATGATGACTGGTGGGAGAGTCGTGAACTCTTTTTGCGTAATCCATTGTTTCAGAAGGGTGAGACTCCGCGTGAATGGAGCGCACTCAATCCGGGTTATGGATACAATCTGATGCTAGCCGAAAACTACGAGCTTGCGCAAAATGGTAGTGTTCCCGCAGATGCCCTCCTTGAGCTGACACTGGTCCCGATGGCCTTCATTGATGATCCAAGCCGAACCCCCATTATCGCACCCGCCGATAACTACTATTACCGCTATGATCCTGATCAAATCGACGAGTGGAACTCTGCCACGCTCCGTCTCTTCCTCACCGATGGCAATTTCCCAGTGTTGTTCATGGATGGGCACATCGAAAACGTGAAGCCCGCACAATATGTCGACCGCCGATTTCACGAGATGCCACTGGATCCAAATGCCCCTTAAATCAGCTCAATCAACCTGCCAAATACGGCTTTCGCGCTGAACATACACCTGGTCCACCCCGGTAGCCTGTGTCAGCGCTTCCTCAAACTCCTCGGCCTCGATCAGCATCAGAGCCGTTGACCATACCTCGGCCATAGCAGCCGATTCAGCTGCCACCCAAACCCGCTCACAAGGTTTCTCCGGCATCGCTTCATCGCCCCAAGGATGAACCAAGTGACTGCCCTGAATTCCCGTGCCGGATGCACTGAGGCAAGCGTTTTGAAGTTCAATGCGCTCACCCTCGGCTCCTCCCAACTCGATGGGCCACGATTGGGAGCCATGGGCCAGCATGGAGCTGGCACCGGCAGTGATGAGCGCACCACCGGCCTCCCATTCGTTGAGCAGTTCGCGCAGTTGATCGAGGGCAAAGCCTTTGCCGATACCACCGAGATCGATTTCGCGTCCGGCTTCCTCGCAGGTCACCGCCGGCACATCCGGGTGAACCTTGAGCCGACCCTCCAACTCGGGCATGGGTCCGTCCTTGCCCTCCTTGCGGTGCTCAATGCGCTTGCCGAGCGTGATATCAAAGAGTCCATGGGTCTGTGCTGCCGCCTGCATGGCCAACAGCAGGCATTCGTGGCAGGGCTCGCTAATGTAAAGGGTTTCACCGGCAGGCAGGGCGTTGATGCGTGAGACGTCACTGCCCTCCAAAAAACGGCTCAACTGACCTTCCAGCTGATCGATGCGCTCTAAGCAGAGTTGAGCCAGGCTGCGTGCCGACTGTTCATCCATGCCGAGCAGACGGATCGTAAAAGTGGTGTTCATGGCTTCGTGCTCATGCACGAAGGCCTGCTGGAGAGGATCGGAACTCATGGTGATCTAATCCATTGGTTCCAGACGTCATTGGCCAGATACATCTGAATCGGCACCCCATCGCGCAACCCATAGGAGAAGACCGCATGCGTGTCCTTCAATTGCGCCTCCACCGCATCGGCCTGCTCGAAAGTGACAATCACCACGGGAAAGCGCTTAAGCCCTTCGGGAGCCGACGCCCAATACCCGACCTGATCAAAACTGCGCACATACCACGGCAGGGGCCAATAATCCTGTCCGACGACCGCTGCCGAATGAAGCGGGTCTCCCCCATCCATGGCACGCAACTTTCCAAGCCAAGTCTCCATGGTCTCCAAGCTGCTGCGGCTGGGCACGTAGGCATAGGGGTTACGGGCATCCGAATGCAGGCGATCGCATGCATGGCGGGTCTGCTTGGCCTGGCTCCAGAGGGTGGCCGCGAGAAAGAGCACGAGCACTGCCTGGACCCAGCGGGCACGCTGACCGATGTTGACGAAGGCCAAACCCGCCAACCAGCAGGTCAGCGCCCAAGGGAAGCAGGCCAACCAAGGGGTCTTGTATGCGAAGATGGAATAGATGATGAGATGGAATACCACTGAATAGGCCAAGAAGTGGATCCAGTGGCGTTGACGACGATCCACTTGGCTCGTCCAACTCATGGCGTAGGCGTAGAGTGCGAGCAGCAGCACCGGCGTGCCATACCACCAGACACCCGCTGCCTTCTCGGGCAGTGCGAGCAACTTGAAGTAGTAGCTCCAGGGTTTGTCGTGCCCGCTCACCGTCTCATAGACGAAGTAGGTCTTCACGGCATCGGTGGCACCCTTGAGATGAGTAAAGCCATGGGTGTAGCAGATCAATGCCGTGAAGGCCGCCACCCCAGCGGAAATGATCAAGCCTTTGCCGTATTTACGCAGCCAGTCGACGATGACCTCCTTGGACAGGCTTTTGAACTCTTGCAGCAGAAGCAAGCCGATGGCCGCACACCAAGCGAGGACACTGATGGCGAAGCTCTCCTTGGCGGCAAACATCAAACCCAGCGCCAGCCCTGGAAGCCCCCAGCGCGGAAAGGCCAAGACCAACCCCAGCAGGACTGCACCACATAGCACCAACAAGGACTCGTGGATGAACATCCGGCTGAAGTAAACAAGGAGTGGAGAGGTGGCAATGAGAGTGGCGGCCGCCAATGCCGACACATCGCCAAATCGGCGACGCCACAGCAAGGGAACCAGAACCAACAACAGGCCGGCGGCAGCAGTCACAAATCGAAGTGAGCCTTTGGTCAGTTCAACCCAGGTCGATTCACCGCGAACCAAGCATACCGGCATGGTCAGATCGGCGAGCAACGGACCGTGATAGTGCTTGGGATTGAACTCACCCCCCTGCTCTTCCATGCGCTTGGCCATGATGCGCGCGCCGGTGGCCTCATCGGCGTGCATGGGGCGCTCAGCCAAATCGTCAAAACGCAGGAAAGCTGCCGTGACGATCACCCCGATCCATGCAAGGGTGAGCAACGCGCGCTGCGTGGGTGACTTTTTTAACAACTCCATCTGTCTCATGGATACGATGAAAGATCCCCGAAGCTCGCAATGGTAATCCTTCCACACGCCTTATTCTCTGTTTTGTCTCAATCCGTCCTGATCGTAACCCCAGTGTGGAATGACTCCGCCCGCTTGGAGGAGTATGCTCCGAGTTTGGCTCAGGCCTGCGCTGGGTCTGATCTGCACATTCGATGGGTAATTTCGGATGACGGCTCTACACCGAGAGAAATCGAGTCTCTCGAAGCCCTGCGCGAGATGCACCGCGCCACCTTTCCCGAGATCGATATCCACCGTGGAGAACATCGCGGCAAGGGATCGGCCATCCGAGGCGCTTGGAACGCGGATGCAAACTCCGACTGGCTGGCCTTCGTCGACTGCGATGGCAGCACCACCGCCGAGGATATGCTCAAACTAATCCAGAGGGCGGCCAAAGAGGACAAATCGGTCATCGGCATCCGCAAGCGCACCGAGCAGACCGAAATTCACGAGAGTTTCTACCGCAGTATCTTCCACCACGGCTATCTGCTGGTTGTACGAATGCTCCTCGGCCTGAGTTGTGAGGACCCCCAATGCGGTGCCAAGGTCATCCGCGGTGAGCATTACCGTGAAGTCGCGGGCTCGTTGCAAGAGGATGGCTTCTGCATCGACACCGAACTACTGACCGCCCTCAAGCAAAAAGGCTTCGGTTGGCTCGAGATTCCCATCAACTGGGCCGAAAAGAAGGGAGGCAAGGTCTTCCCACTTATCGACAGCTGGAGGATGTTTGCCGGCGTGCTGCGCATCCGCAGTCGACACCGATAAGCCTTGAATTAGGCCTGCCGGAATCGGGGGCGAACGGGTACTCCCCGCTCACTGAAATATTCCTTGGCCTCGCCCACCGTGTGGGTGCCAAAGTGGAAAATACTCGCCGCCAATACGGCGTCAGCCTTGCCCTCATCGAGGACGTCCACCATGTGCTGGAGATTCCCCGCACCACCACTGGCAATCACGGGAATGCCCACTGCACTCGAAATGGTGGCGGTCAGCTCGATGTCATAGCCCGCCTGGGTGCCGTCGGCATCCATACTGGTGAGAAGGATTTCACCCGCTCCGCGGTTCCAGACCTCTCTAGCCCATTCCACCGCGTCCAGTCCCACTGGAGTTCGGCCACCGTGAGTGTAAACGCCCCATTTGCCAGGGCCTTCGCGTTTCGCATCGATCGCGGTAACAATGCACTGACTACCGAAAGCCTTGGCGCCCTCATCTACCAATCCGGGGTTCTTCACCGCCGAGGTGTTGATGCCAACCTTGTCGGCTCCAGCCAAAAGCATCTCGCGCATGTTATCGACCGATCGGATGCCACCACCCACCGTCAGCGGGATGAAGCAGTGCTCGGCAGTGCGGCGCACCACCTCAACCATGGTGTTACGGTTATCGGAAGAGGCGGTGATATCGAGAAAGACCAGTTCATCGGCCTCCTGCTCGTTGTAGGCAATGGCCGCCTCCACCGGATCTCCAGCATCGATCAGATCGACGAAGTTGACCCCTTTGACCACACGGCCATCGGTGACGTCGAGACAGGGAATGATCCTCTTCGCGAGCACGGCAGGAGCTTTCTAGATCCCTGGAACCTCGGCAAGAAAAACACTCCGGGTCCGGCAGGACCGCGGAGTGTGAGAAATCGGTTTGCAGGATCAGCCCAACTTGGGCTTACCAGCACGGCGAACCGCGCCGAAACGCTTCTGGAACTTATCGATGCGACCTTCAGTATCCACGAACTGGGCCAATCCGGTGAAGAATGGATGCGAATCGGAGGTGACACCGATAGAAATCACGCTGTGTTCGACGCCATCGATGGTCTCCTTTTTATCGGAGGTCTTGGTCGATCGCGCGATGAAGCGCTTGCCGGTGGTCATGTCAACGAAGACCACGGGGTTGTACTCGGGATGAATCTCTGCTTTCATTGGGAAATAGGGTAATCCAACACGTTACCGACGCGCTGGGCGGGGAGAATCGCCAAATTCCGGGTTCTGTCAAGAGAGCAACACGATAAAACATCTCCCCAACTCAATAAAGTTCATGATACTGAATATTTAATCTTGATTAATTATTCAAATATTTTGAAATGAATGTTCGTCTTTTTAGTCGCTTTTCTTTAGAAAGAGTCTACAATAAGCCTCGTTATGGCAATCTCTTCCAAACGTACCCGCTTCTCGCGCCGCCTGCCCGATCACGTCACTGACGAACTCTGCAATGTGCTGTCCGGGAAGGAAGTATTTGGCTTCAACGATCTCTTCGAGGCCGTTTTCGCCAACCTCAAGGAACGCAACGCCGTCAGTGGTGGAGAAGAAATGCTCCGCCTTCGTGCTTACGAGAAACTCCAGAATTTGGTCACCCGTGGTCTCGTCGAGAAAATCGGCAAGGAATACAAGGGTACTGACCGGGTTCATGAGGCTTCCAGCGCCTATGCCGCCGAGCAGGAGGCTGCTGCCCAAGACTAACTGTCCATCGTAAGCAACCTTATTAAATTCAACCCAAGCCCACATCCTCGCGGATGTGGGCTTTTTCTATGCCTCTTCTCAGTTTGAGAGAACAGCGACCATAAACAATTTACCAAATAAGCTTTTGGCAAATGCCCTGAACTACACTAGGTAATCTACAATTGACCATGCCTGAGAACTACCTCCCCGTCCTGTTCCAAGTCATCATCGCTACTGGTTTCGCGGCGACCGTTTTAACGCTTAGCGTTGTTCTGGGCCGTGCGGGTCGTAAGGCTCCAAATAAAGATCTTGCCTACGAGTGCGGCATGAAACCCATCGGCGATGGCGCATCAAGGTTCTCAGTTAAGTTCTACCTTGTGGCCATGCTCTTTGTGCTGTTCGACATTGAGGTGGTTTTCATGTATCCTTGGGCAGTCCAATTTCGTGATCTTCTGGCTGACGGGGCTACGGCGCTGGTGAGCATGTCTGGATTTGCAGGTATTCTGGCTCTGGCCTATATTTACGCACTCAAGAAGGGTGCCTTGAATTGGAAATCCTGAGAAATCAGTATCCAACACCCCATTTGGCACGAAATGGGCATGCATCAACATCATCAATTGAAGATCAAGCTTCCAGAAGACGCTCCTTTCACTCCCGCGCAACGGGCTTGGCTGGATGAATTCCTTGCCAAGGCTCTTGCTGAGGTGAAGCCGCCGTCAGTATCAGCAAGTGCGGCTCCTGTAACGGTACTGTATGGCACTCAAACCGGCAATGCCGAGGGACTCGCAAAGAAGCTCCAGAAGACCCTAAAAAAGCACCACTTCGAAGTCTCCATCGCCGACATGGCAAATTATGAGCGCGACAAGCTGGCCAAGGAGCAGAATTTATTGATCATCGTTTCAACTTATGGAGACGGGGAACCCCCCGATAATGCCATTGAGTTTCATGACTGGGTTATGGGCGAAAGCGCCCCTAAACTAGAAGGTCTGAACTACTCAGTCCTAGCACTGGGAGACAGCGAGTATCCGGACTTTTGCCAATGCGGTATCGAATTTGACAAACGACTTGCCGAGTTGGGCGCCACCCCAATCCGCGAACGTATGGATGTAGATGTGGATCCAGACGAACCTTATGCCCAATGGTCGGCCGAAGTGCTGGCCGCGTTAAGCCCAACCGCCGTCACTCATGATCAGAATGAGGAAGAGGAAGTCAGTGTAGGCTATTCCAAGAAAAGGCCCTTCCCATCCACGGTGCTCCATAATCGTAATCTCAACGGCCCTGGGTCGAAACAGACCCATCATCTGGAATTCTTGATCGAAGACTCCGGCCTCGAATACGAAGTCGGTGACGCCTTGGCTGTGGTTCCACGCAACGACCCAAGGGTGGTAGATGAGATTATCTCCAACCTGCCCTTCAAAGCCGAGGATGTTCCCGGCAAAGATGGCAGAGAAATCCCACTCCGCGATGCCCTGATGGGACATTACGACATCGGGGCTCTCAGTAAGCTTGTGGTTAAAAAGTGGCAGGCCTACAGCGGTTCACCCTTTCTGCGTTCGCTGGTCGAATCCGACGACGCCCAAGCCTACAAGGATTTTTGTTGGGGCCGTGAACTCGTCGATCTGGTTATCGACCATCCTGCGGACTTCAGCGATGCAGAAGAGTTCGTCTCTGTGCTGAAGAAGCTTCAGCCGCGCCTATATTCGATTGCCTCCAGCCCCAACGCGCATCCAGGTGAAGTCCATCTTTGCGTGGGCGTGGTTCGCTACGAGACACACGGCCGCCAACGTGGTGGTGTCTGCTCGACCTTTATGTCGGATCGCATCGATAGCGAGACCCGTCCGCTGGTCTTTGTTCATCAAAACAAAAACTTTCGCCTGCCCGAGGATGCCAGCACTCCAGTGATCATGGTGGGTCCCGGCACTGGTATTGCTCCATTCAGAGCCTTCCTCGAGCAACTCCGCATCAATGAGACCAAGAGTAAAAACTGGTTGTTTTTCGGCAATCCTCACTCGGCCACCGACTATCTGTATAAAGAAGAAATCGAGAATTTCTTTGCTGATGGGACACTCGAGCGCTTGGATCTCGCATGGTCGCGTGACCAGACCGATAAGGTTTACGTGCAACACCTCATGATCCAACAAGGTGCCGAACTCTGGCGATGGCTGGAAGAAGGCGCTGCCTTTTACGTTTGCGGCGATGCCTCACGCATGGCCAAGGATGTCGATGCGGCACTGCACCAATTGATCATCGACCATGGTAAAAAATCGGTCGATGAGGCCAAGGATTACGTTATCGCCATGAAAAAGGCCAAGCGTTACCAGCGCGACGTGTACTGATCTCATGCTCTTGCGCATTGCTTACACTCGCTGCGCTGCTCTGCAGTTTTCCAGGGCGAATGGTTAGTCCAATAGCTTTGGTGATGGAGGGTACGCTGCGATCCCGTTAGCGGCTTGCAGAGCTCAGGACTTACGTTTCTTCTCGTCCAGAAAGATAGCGGCGAGATCGAAGCAACGATGGGCCAATACCTTTGCTGCTGGGTCGTCAGTCATTGTGACTCCCTCCTCGCTGATCTCAGCCAGATAAATCTTCCATGCGTATTTGGCAAGGAGCTCAGGGTCGTGGTTGGAGGACGCCTGGGTGGATTTGGAAGAGCCGTTGCCGCGCATATGCCGACGATTGGAGACTTTGCCACCCGAAGCATGACTATCCTCTATCTTGGCCGCTTGCGAACTATCGACGTCTGCAGATCCAACCTTTGATTTTTTTTCGGGTATGGACTTCTTGGCAGACCTCTTTTTCGCCTTTTGGGCGATTTTCTTGCCTGCTTTTGCAGCCCCATTAGCCTTCTTCTCGGAGGCTTTAGCCCGGACTCTTTTTGACACAGCTGAATTGACTTCCTCGCTCATCAGGTCAGACCAACTACATCAAAAGTTGCGTATGTCATCCTTGTTGTCCGGATCCGACTTGTCGGGGTTGGTGAAGTTGCTGGTACCATCTTTCCCCATAGACCATAGATCAAAGTCTGGATTTTGGGCATCAAGACCCTTGCGATAGCGGTAGGTGCGGCTCCAAGGATCGGTAATTTTCAGGTCCATGGGAGGTTGATTGCTATTGGTCTTGGCGACCCATGTCTGCTTGCCGCTGCGGGGATCTAGTTCCTTAAGGTAGATGTCGGTTTCATCACCCACCTCGTTCTCCTTGTAGTTCCATCCATCGTAAAACAAGGCATTGTATAGCTCCTCACTGATGTCACCTGCGGGATCTGTATTTTCAGCGAATCCCGGATAGTCACCATAATCGAGTTTATATTTCTCGATAGCACTAGAGAGCAGTTCGATATCAACCTTGGCCTTGGCATTGGCCTGCTTGTCAGTGATGTAGCTCATACCTGCCACCGTGATACCAGCGAGAATCACGATGATGGTAATCACCGTCATCATCTCGATCAGCGTAAAGCCACGCTGGGACACCTCGACTTTTCGATTCATACTGATAAGATAGCGTATTTGACTGGCGACATCAACCTTCGCCCATGCTGGATACCATCTTGATCAGTGGCAGGAACAGTGCGAACACCACGGATCCAACCACCAAGGCGAGCACCACGATCATGATCGGCTCTAGAATTGAGGTTAGCGCAGCTACTGCAGAATCGACTTCGTCATCGTAAACATCCGCAACTTTCAAAAGCATCTCTGGCAATTGGCCGGTTTCCTCACCCACATCAACCATGGAGATCACCATATTGGGAAATACGCCCGATGCCTGAAGCGGCGCCACGATGCTTTCACCCTCCTTGACCGCTTCGTGAACTTTCTCGATTGCATCTGATAAGACAACGTTACCAGCTGTATCGCGCGTGATATTAAGAGCCTGAAGAATAGGTACCCCGGACGTCACCAAGGTGCCGAGAGTACGGGAAAATCTGGCCACTGAACTCTTGCGCTGAAGGTCGCCGATGACGGGCATTTTGAGTTTCATGGAATCGACAACATAGCGGCCGCCCTTGGTTTTCCCCCAAAGAGTCATCAAAAAGTAGATCACAAACAGACCTATCAATACGAAAACGATATTGGGCAGACCGAGAACCGCCCGCTGCAGACAAAATTCAGACGCGCCGAAAACAATTCGAGAGATCAGCGGCAAGGTTTGGTCGTTCTCGTTGAACATCTCCTTGAACTTGGGAACGATGAAAATCATCAGGAACACCAAGATGCCGACCGCAATCAGCATCACGATGATGGGGTAAACCATGGCCGATACGATCTTGTTTTTCAGCTTCTGAGCTTTTTCCTGATATTCCGCAAGACGGGTTAAAACCAACTCGAGCACACCGCCAAGCTCACCAGCTTTGACCATGTTGACATAAAGCTTGTTAAAGATGCTAGGGTGTTGGGCAAGTGACTCTGAGAAGGTCGAACCGCCCTGAACGTTATCGGCGAGCTGATTGACAGTGTGCTTGAGCAATGCGTTGGGCTCTTGCTTCTCAAGCACGGTCAGACTACGCACAAGTGGCAAACCAGAATCAATGAGAGTTGCCAACTGGCGCGTAAAAATCATCAAGTTCTTGGGCTTCACTTTAAGTCCAAACTGGCCCTTGAGCGCAGCTGGTTTGGCGCCGGCCTTCTGTTTGCGCTTACTGGCTGTCGCTGCCTTACTGGGTTTGGCTGCCTTGCCCTCTTCCTGGATGTGGGTGGGATAGAGGCCATTGGCGCGCAAATGTTGAATGGCTTCAGCTTCTGATGAGGCTTCGATTGTATCAGCGCTTTGCTCTCCTTTGGCATCGAGAGCAATGTATTGGAATGTTGCCATGACTAGTCAGATTGGGCGGGGTTTTGTAAAGGGCAGTATGGAGAATTATTAGTTTAATCACCATCAGGTATACTTCAATACTTCTTCAATGGTTGTGTTGCCGAGATAAATATTGCGCAGGCCATCTTCGCGGAGGGTGTTCATACCCAATTCAATGGCTTTCTGCTTAATCACAACGGTCGGGGCACGACTGGTGATGAGTTCCCTCAAGGTGTCGTTGATGTCGAGCAGTTCATAGAGGCCCTGACGTCCGCGATAGCCCGTCTGGCCACAACTGTCGCAGCCCGCACCCGTGTAGAACTCTTTGTCGCCTAATTCGTGAGCGGAAACACCAAGTTGGCTGAGAATAGCTTCAGTCGGCTCATAGGCGGACTTGCAGTCCGGACAGATGCTACGAACAAGACGCTGAGCCAGAACGCCTTCCAAAGAAGCAGCCACAAGGAAGGGCTCGCATCCCATATCAAGAAGACGGGTGACCGCCCCCGGCGCGTCGTTGGTGTGAAGGGTGGAAAGCACCAAGTGACCAGTAAGCGCGGCCTGAATACCAATGGCAGCGGTATCTTTATCTCGCATTTCTCCGACCATGATGCGGTCTGGGTCCTGTCGAAGGAAGGCACGCAACACGCCCGGGAAGGTCAAGCCGATGGCCTCATTGACTGGAATTTGCACAATGCCATCGATATCGTATTCCACCGGATCTTCGGCAGTGAGAAGTTTGGAATCGATGGTGTTAATTCGGCGCAGAGCGGCGTAAAGAGTGGTGGTTTTGCCCGCACCAGTGGGACCAGTGACGATAAAGATACCATTGGGCTTCTCGATGGTATCCGAGATATAATCGTAGATGTGGTTGGGCAAGCCGAGGTTGTCTAGAGAGAGGTTGACCGAGGCGCGGTCGAGCACCCGCAACACAATGGATTCACCGTAGATCGTGGGCAATGAGGACACGCGCATGTCCACATGCTTCTCACCAACCTGCTTGACGATGCGGCCGTCTTGAGGAACCCGCCGCTCGGCAATGTTCATGTTGGCCATCACCTTGACACGGGAAATGATTGGCATAGCCAAGTGCACTGGCGGCGGCGCCATTTCATAGAGCGCGCCATCAACCCGATAGCGAATCTTGAAGTCATCTTCAAAAGGCTCGAAGTGAATATCTGAGGCCTTCTCCTTAATTGCCTGATATAGGACGAGGTCGACGTAGCGGATGATTGGAGCGGAATTGACCTCGTTCTCGAGGTCCTGATCACTGAGGTCGATGGAACTTAGCTCGAACTGACTAAGGATATCCTGCATCGCCTTACCCTCACCGCCGTAGCACTCGTTGATCTTGGATTCGACGAGGTAATCAGGAGCCACCACGATGCGGATATCGCGTTCCAAGGCGAACCGGAGATCTTCTAACACCTGAGGGTTGAGCGGATCAACTAGAGCGACACTCAATCCATCATCATCGAATTTAACAGGTAGCGCTCCGTGTAGACGGGCAGTGCCTGCAGGAACCAATGCAAGTAAAGCGTCAGCAGGATGCCAGTCACGAATATCCACTACTTCCGTTCCCAATTCGGTCGCCACAATCGGCCAAATGTCATCGCGGTGCTGAACCACTTCAAAATCAGCGAGGATCTCGCCAATCTCTTTGCCACTTTGCTCAACCTCAGCCAAGATATCCTGCGCCAGCGAGGGGTCGACGAGACCGCGTGACTGGAAGAGATCGATGATCTGTTGGTTATCCATATGGTGGGTGAGTAAGTGGTGGTCGGGCTAAGGCAGATAGAAAAAAGCAAACGATAATGCGATCAGTCCATATCGGACATGGTAGCGTGGATGACTTCATCGGCCGAGGTCATCCCTGCAAGGAGTTTGCGGATGCCGTCTTCCCGGAGGGTGCGCATCCCAAGTTCACGGGCACGACGGCGGAGCTGGCCGGTGGTTAGGTTAGAGTTGATCATCTGGCGAACTTCATCATCGACCGAAAACATCTCGAAAATACCCATCCGCCCCTTGAATCCCTGACCACGACAACGATCACAACCAACCGGCCCATGAATCTCGGCATCGACGATACGCGAAGGATCAAGGGAAAGTGCGCGTAACTCCTTGTCAGTGAGTTCAGCCGGTGCTTTGCAGATCGGGCAGAGCTTACGCACCAGACGCTGAGCTAAAACAGCACGTACTGCGGAGGCAATCAGGAAGGGTTTCACGCCAATATCTGAGAGACGCGCAACTGCTGAAGGAGCATCGTTGGTGTGAAGAGTTGAGAATACCAAGTGACCGGTGAGTGAGGCATTGATTGCGATATTGGCAGTCTCAACATCCCGAATCTCACCCACCATGATGATATTGGGCGCTTGACGCAGCATCGCGCGGAGTGCGGCAGCGAAGCTCATACCAATGTCGGTCTTCACCATTACCTGGTTGATGCCAGCAAGTTCATATTCTACCGGATCCTCAACGGTGATAATCTTTTTGTCAGGCTTGTTGATGACGTTGAGGCAGGCATAGAGCGTGGTGGTCTTGCCCGAACCGGTGGGGCCTGTGACCAGCAAGATACCGTCGGGAAGCCCGAGCAGTTGCTCAAAGCTCTGCTGGTCGTCGGAGAAAAAGCCGAGTTCAGGCAAACCAAGTAATAAGGCCGTCTTATCGAGAATACGCATGACAATGGACTCGCCATGATTGGAAGGGACCGACGAAACACGGAGGTCAACATCCTTATCACCCATCTTAAGCTGAATACGGCCATCCTGCGGAAGACGTTTTTCCGCGATGGACATGGTGCCACTCATCACTTTGAGGCGGGCAATGATAGAGGGTAGAAGCTTTTTGGGATGACTGTCCGTATGCACCAACTTGCCATCGAGACGATAGCGAATGCGGACAGAAGTTTCGAGCGGCTCAATGTGAATGTCCGATGCTTTCATGCGCATCGCCTCAGTGAGCATGTGCATTACCAAACGAATAATTGGGGCATCTTCGCGCTCGCTGCCGTCTTCCTCATCGGTGGAATTGACTAGAATACCATCCTGCTTTCGCGTTGCTGGGCCTTCGACCGAGTATAACTCAGAAAGATGCTCACTGATGTCATTGATTGTGGCACAAGCAAAATCCAACTCGCGGCCCACGATCGTCGGCAAACTGTCGAGGGTTTCGAAATTGAGAGGATCCGCGATGGCCACCCTGAGGGTCAGGCCATCGTCCTTCATCGGGATACACAGGAATCGCTGGGCGATTTCAGCCGGAATTTGCTCAACCAATGAGGGATCAATTTCTGAATCTTTAAGAGACACGAAATCCATACCCGCATTCAGCGCGAGCGTATTGGCAAGGTCTTCCTGACCGAGCGTGGCAGAGTTGAGCAGGGCATCGATGACAGACAAGCCACCCGCGAGAGAGTTCTTTGCTGATTCTACTTGTTCCGCAGTTACTAGGCCAGCCTCGACCAGCAGTTGGGCAAGATAATCTTCGTTAGAAAACACGGGGCTTTGTCTGGGCAAGGGTTTGATTCAGTCGCTCCAGCTCATAGAGTCGAATTGAACTTCGCGAGACTGTTCAAGCTCCAAGGTTTTGTCAACATACCACCACCGTCCATTTTCATTTTTACTTGAGTGTCTTTCTGGCAGGCTTTGATGGCATATCCTAAATTCATCGAGACCAACCAATTCTCTATTGCTTGACTCAGCTTTGCTGAATTCTTCTAAGCCAATACTGAAGCCGTCCAGACCATGTGCATACATGTGGCCTGCAACAGACACATCGCCTGCTCGCATGTGGCGACATACTGTGCGGACTTACACAACGAAACCGCTTTTAAGCTACTGCACAAATGAGAAATCAGTCGCTAGCTTAACGATCCATTGCAAAAGTGTAACAAGCGTCAATAGCACGATCATCATAGCCAAGATTATGACGAGTCCATGAGTGCTTTTCCCCAATAATATCACCATAGCCCGTGGTAGAGATCGCGACATTGCGATAACTTCTGCCGACTTCCCTTGTTCACTGTGAGAAATCTTCTTTCAGCAAGGGATGCTTGGTGTCCTGCAGCGCACTACCAAAAGAAGTGCGATCCAATGTTCACAACTCTCATTTACCGTTGGCATCCGCCACTACTACAAAAAAGAATACAAAGGCATTGGCTGACCTCATTTCATTCATCTTGTTAGGTAGGCACATCCACTACCAGAACGCGGCTCATCTTACTTTTTAGACACCTGTGATCTTCAGACAATACTCACAAGCGTACTGCCAGACGCTTCTCCGATTTCAGTGGAAATTCACGAACTGGTTTCACGTGAGAACGACGGTGAATACCGACTAGCATACCAACTGCAGCCAAGCTCAAGACCAGACTAGTACCGCCGAAACTGACAAAAGGCAGTGGCAGACCATCGTTGGGAAGCAGAGCCGTGGTCACACCGATATTTTGGATTGCAGGTATTACGATCAGGCAAGTCAAACCAAGCGCCAGGCAACGGTTAAAGACACTGTTGGCCTGCATTGCAATCCCACAACCAGCAATAGCGATCATGAAATAGAGCAAAACCACAACCAAAGTGCATGCAAGTCCGAGTTCCTCACCAATGACTGGAAAGATGAAATCAATGTGAGCAAAGGTCAGTGTTCCAAATTTTTCCACTCCGTTGCCAAGACCGACCCCGGTCGGGCCTCCATTACCAAGAGCCAGTAACGCGCGCCATTGCTGCATGCCACGGTCAAGTTGATGCACCGGATTCTCCAAATCTAACCAAGCCTCGATTCGTCCCCAGCGGTTCGCATTGTTTACCAAATACCAATAGATTGCTCCGCAGGCAGCAATGGTGGTGGGCACCATATAGACCAAACGAGATCCCATGCAGAAAAAGATGGCACCGCAAGTTACCGACAGGGTCATGGCCGACCCAACATCGGTCTCGCAAGCAATAAGACCAAGCGGAACTGCAATGATCATACCAGGCACGACGAAGCCGCGCCAAAAAGTGTGTGCTTCAGATTGCCAACGGGCAAACCAACTCGCCAACCAGACCACCACTACGACCTTTGCCAACTCGGAAGGCTGAAACTGGCTGATTACGGGCATACGGATCCATCGCTTGGAGCCATGCTCCTCAATACCAATCCCGGGAACAAAACACAGCAATAGCATAACGCAGACAACTCCCAAAAACCATGGTGAATATTTGCGAAAGCGCTCGATCGGCGTCAGGGCCGCAAAGATCGCGATGACCAATCCGCCGATGACATAATAGGCCTGCCGATTGAGAAAATAGTATGGATTCTGGAGCCCGCTGACCCAGGCACTTGTACTCGCAAGCATCACCAAACCAAGGCCGACCAAAGAGGCGACTGCAATGCAGAGAATGATGGAATAATGCCGTGCCATGTTGGTGAAAAGTACGAAGGATTGGGGCTGGAACTGTCAGGGAATTCTGAGTGACATACCCAGACGTAGTTTTCGTGGATCGGAGATACCATTGACTTCCATCAGCTTCGTCTGATTCACCCCATGGCGGCTGGCGATACCCCATACCGTATCGCCCTTCTTGACGATATACTTGCCACCACTATTGGTATTCACCGGCACGGCACGAGGAGCATTCTGGGTGTCGACGGCCTCGACAAGGCCCTGATCACGTGCGGGTATCGGAGATGCTGCAATCGGAGTTGTGGACTGAGAAGCGGGCTGCCGGGGCTTAACCATGACTAACTGAGCTGTTTGCTGCGATTGGGGCGTCTTGATGACTACCCGCTTGACCGGAATCTTGAGCAGGTAACCTGGACGGATGGCGGCGTTCCCATTGAGTTCGCGTAGGTCCTCCTCTGAAATCTGATGAGCGGCGGCGATGCTGGAGTAACTTTCACCCTGACTCACGATGTAGGGCGTCTCGTCGGGAGCCATCTGTGAATGGATCACACCGGAAGCCGGAACAGGTTGAGGTGAAGTCGCTGGGACCATCTTCGTGTGAACTGTCGGCTTGGAAGCCACATCCTCCCCCATTGAACGATCGCTGAGGAATTGGTGATGCACAAAGATCATTGCCACCGCCAAGACATGGATGAGCAGAATGACAAAAAGGGCACGACCAATGCGCGCACTGGCCTGACCATCCTCAAAATCACGAGCGTTTGTGGTAGTGGCGGCTCGCTGTTTACGCCGACGTCCTTGGGTCACCGCTTGGAGCTTACGGAAGACACCCTTGGTGACGGCTTTGCGTTTGGTAGGTAGAGTTTTGATTTTCATTGTATGTAGTATCTGTTACTGTTTCTGTTAGATTATGAGAGTTGGTGCACCAGTTCACGAAAGTAATCGCCACGTTGCTCGTAGCCCGAAAACTGATCAAAAGAGGATGTACCAGGAGAAAGTAACACCACGCTTCCGCGAGGCGCGAGATCACGGGCCTTCGTCAAGGCCTGAGCGAGGGTCTCAACCTGCTCACATGGACTGGCTCCATTGAAGGCATTCGCCAGGGTTGCTGCAATCTCACCGAAAGTAACGACCAGCAGTGTCTTTTCGCGCAACAACGGCAAGAGGCCGGAGTAATCGAGTCCTTTGTTCTTGCCGCCGCAGATCAGCACCACTGGTTTGGTCTGCGACCTTACTGCACTGATCAAGGCGTGCACATTGGTAGCTTTGGAGTCATTGAGATACTCCACTCCATCGAGCGTGCGAATGAGTTCGCAGCGATGGATGGGTGGGGAGTATCCGCGCAGTGCCTGACAGATCACAGCCAAGGGAATATCGAGGGCCCTGCAAGCAGCCATGGCTGCCATCAGGTTTTCTGCATTGTGAATGCCACGAAGCGCGGTGTCCTCGGCCATATGAAGTACTACTTCGTTGTGATGACGGATCTCTTCACCATCGGAGTACCAGTCTGCTTTTTCATCCTCGGTGGAGAATGTTACAGTCTTAGCGGGTATATCCGGCAGTGACTCACCCGCAGGAATCACAGCCACATCACCATCAGAAAGATTGTTGAAGATACGCAGCTTGGCCCTCTTATAGGCCTCAATTGTGGGATAGCGATCCATGTGGTCTGGAGCGAAGTTCAGCCACACAGCGACGTTAGGCCGAAGGCTGTCGATGGTCTCCAACTGGAAGGAGCTGAGTTCAAGCGCCACTGCTTGCGGTAAATCATCACGAAGAAGCACCTCACAGAAGGGAAGACCGTAGTTACCGCAGGCCGTCCCACCCAAGCCAGCCTGCTTGAGCATGCAGGATGCCAATTCCGTTGTGGTTGTCTTGCCATTAGTACCGGTAATGCCAATCATGCGTCCCTGATAGAGACGAGCTGCCAGCTCGACCTCCCCGATGACCTCCTTAACATTCTGACAGTAGGCCGCAGCGTAGGAACCATAGGTGTCGATGCCGGGACTTACGATTAGGAGTTCGCTATCGATGGTGTTGGCAGCCGCTTCATCCGCTCTCGGGTGGATATCCACCTCGTTGGGAAAGCCAGTAAACACCTCTTCTCCTGCCTGATCCCAAACCGACACCTTCGCTCCCTCCCTCAGGGCAAGCTTCGCCGCTGCCCGGCCGCTGCGGCCGGCACCGAGAATGGCAATACGCTTATCCTTGAGTTTCATAAATAGGTTTAGAGTTAGGCCTATGCAATCTTGAGGAGGGCCAATCCGAAGAGGGCGAGCATGATAGAGAAAATCCAAAAACGGATGATGACTTGGCTTTCATGCCAGCCCAGGAGTTCAAAGTGATGATGGATGGGCGACATTTTGAAGATGCGCTTCTTGCGAAGCTTAAAGCTGCCGACCTGAAGGATCACGGATGCTGCCTCCATCACGAAGACCCCACCAATGATCACCAGCAGCAATTCCTGCTTTGTACAGATGGCAGCCGTAGCGAGGGCACCTCCGATGGCAAGCGAACCGGTGTCACCCATAAACACCTTGGCAGGATGACAGTTGAACCAGAGAAAACCAAAGGCGGCACCAGCCAGCGCCATCATGAATACCGCAAGTTCACCAATGAGGGGATTGTGGGGAATGACCAGATACTCGACCCCCATAAAGTAATGGCCTGCAAGGTAAGCGAGGAGGGCATAAGCCAGTGAAGCACTAATGGTGCATCCCGTCGCCAAGCCATCCAAACCATCGGTCAAATTGACGGCATTGGAAGTGGCGATAATGATGATCACAAAGAAGGGAATGACAAAGATGCCGAGTTTGATTACCGGCACCTTAAGCAGTGGGAAGCAGATGTCATCGATACCCATCGGCTCGCCTCCGAGTTGAAAGCCGGTGATGGGTGCGTTCAGGTTGGAATGATCAGCACCGAAACCGGAAATCTCAGGCTTGAAGTAAATGAAGCAGACAGCAATCACCGCAATGATGAGCTGACCGACGAGTTTTGCCCGCGCACTGAGTCCATCAGACTTGCGCTGTTTGACCTTCTTGTAGTCGTCCAGTAGGCCAATCAGACCACAGGCCACCATGGTACACACGCAGACCGCAACAAAGGGATTAAGCGGGCGGCCACAGACCAAGACTCCGATGACCACGGCAGCCAGAATCAGAACACCGCCCATCGTAGGCGTACCGATCTTGCCACCATGAAGCTCGGCCAACTTGTGCACTTCGTCTGCAGTACGGATTGGCTGACCCACCTTGAGTGAAATCAGCTTGCGGATTACCCGTGGCCCGATCACCAACGAGATCATGAAAGCCAGCAATCCAGCCATTGCCGCACGAAAAGTGATGTATTGAAACAGGTTGAGAAACTTACAAGCATGTGCCCAACCAGGCTCATCCGCAGCCAGTTCCGCCTCGAATGCTTGCAGCCAAAAATCGTAAATCAGGGGTAACATTCGCTTAACAAATTAGTTCTGTGGAAACACCGAGTTCATCAAGGTTTCAACCGCAGCAGCACGGCTACCCTTAAAGAGCACCACGTCGCCCTCAGCGACCTTGCTTTTCAGCCAGGAAGAGGCTTTTTCAAAATCCTTGAAATAGGGGGCGCTGCCCGCGCCTTCAGCAATGCCGGCAGCACCTTCCCCGACAGCAAGAACCTCAAGGCCGTGTTCGGCAGCGGTTCGCCCGATCTTAAGGTGGGCCTGTTCGGCATGGCGTCCGAGTTCGGCCATCTGACCAAGCACGATGAACTTGCGGCCACCCCCATCAAGCGGGAGATCTTCGAGCGTTTCAATTGCGGCGAGCATGGACTCAGGGTTGGCATTGTAACTGTCATCGACCACCTGCACCCCGCCGCAGAGATAGCGGCGGAGACGGCCACCGCTGAGCACACTCTCGGAGAGTCCGGCTGCAATCTCCTCAATCTCGATACCCAGCTTCCATCCAACTCCGGCGGCCAACAAAGCATTGGTGACCATGTGTCGACCAGCTACAGGTAGGACTACTTCTTCACTGCCGACACCCTCGATGATGAGCCGAAAGATGGTGCGGTCACTTTCGAACACGAGTTCTTCAGCACGCACCAAACCACGGCCGTTGCCTACGGAAACAATAGCTGCCCGAGTCCGATCACGGAAATAGGTATTGTATTCGCAAATCGCAGGCAAAAAGAGTATGCCGTCCTCAGGCAGAGCACGGGCAAGACTTCCCTTCTCCTCAGCAATCATATCGCGGGTACCCAGATTCTCAATGTGAGCGGTACCAATGTTGGTGATGATGCCGTAGCGCGGTTTCGCAATCTCACAGAGGGGTGCGATTTCACCGGCATGATTCATTCCCATCTCCCAGACAGCGGCTGTATGTGCTTCTGAAGTAGATAGCACAGAGAGCGGCACACCGATATGATTGTTGAGGTTACCTCGAGTGGCACTGACCGTAAACTTACGGTTCAGCACGGCGGCAGTAAAATCCTTGGTGCTCGTCTTGCCGTTAGAACCAGTGATACCAACAACCGGTAAGGGAGAGCGATCGGTGTTGAGTTGATCTAGTTGACGGCGCCACCAACAAGCGAACTTCTGAAGCGCACGAAGAGTGTCCTTCACTTTGATGACCGCCTTGCCCGCGCCCGGCGCTCCACCCCGCCACTGATGAACGATGACAACGTTGGCCCCGCCCCGCAGAGCGCCGGCGGCAAACTGATCTCCATCAAAATTCTCTCCACGGAGAGCAAAAAAGACACACCCATGTTTCATATCACGGGTGTCAGTGGAAACCCCTGCCGTGGCCGAAGCATCCGGATCACCGAAAACTTCGGCACCAAGAATCTCAGCAAATTGTTGGGCAGTTAGGGCTTTCATCGATTCTTAGAAATGCTCTCCGCGCGGTCGCGCAGGGCCTTGGACGCCACCTTGCGATCATCGAAGTCGATGGTTTTGGTGGCAAACTGCTGGTAGGTTTCATGCCCCTTACCGGCGATCAGGATGATATCTCCGGAACGTGCATTCCGAATTGCGTATTCAATGGCTTCAGCGCGGTCAGTAATACTGATATGGGCACTACCTTTCAGTCCCGCTTCGATCTGGGCAATGATGACCTCGGGATCCTCGGAACGCGGATTATCGGAGGTAATGACCAGCGCTTCGCTATGGCGAGCGGCAGCCTGTGCCATCAGAGGACGCTTTCCAACATCGCGGTCGCCGCCACAACCAAATACTGTGATCAAACGACGTGGATCAAGCTCCTTGATTGCCATGCAGGCATTTTCAAGCGCGTCAGGAGTGTGGGCGTAATCAATGAAGACACTGGCACCACCTGCATTGCCGACTAGTTGCATGCGGCCGGGGACTTGGGGGGCGTTTGCAAGGGCAGCTACGGCGTCACGTGGCTTGATACCACAGGCTTGAGCTGCCGTGATGGCGGCAAGCATGTTGTATGCATTGAAGCGTCCAATGTAGGGAGCTCGCACCAGCCATTGCTTGGATGGGGTGCTGAGTTCAAATTCCATTCCGCGTGCTGTCTGCCGTAGATTATTTGCTCGGTAATCGCAGTGCACCCCAAAGCCGTAACGGCTGACCTTCATTCCCTTATCGCTAAGAGAATCCGCCAACTGCAGCCCATGGGCGTCATCGGTGTTAATGACAGCAACGGGCTTTTTGCCCCTGGGGTCGTTTGCGAGAGCCGCAAACCAAGAGGCTTTGGCCCGAAAATAGTTCTCAAGTGTATCGTGGTAATCGAGATGGTCCTGACTAAGATTGGTGAAGACGCAGGCATCGAATCCTATCGCAGCGACCCGCTGTTGATCGATACCATGAGAAGACACCTCCAGCGCTGCTCCGCGACACCCATGGTTGCGCATGCGGGCTAAAAATTGGGTCAATTCATGGGCAGCCGGAGTGGTATGGGTAGACGTTTGAGTGCTGACTCCATCGTCAACCATGATGGTGCCAAGCAGACCTGCCTGATGCCACACCGTCTTCATGATATGATGAATCAGAAACGTAGTCGTGGTCTTGCCATTCGTGCCGGTAACCCCGGCCAGAATCATTTCATTCGCAGGTTGGGCATGAAACACGGCAGCCATTTCAGCAATGGCATGGCGGCTGTCCTCAACCTGCACCCAAGCCACTCCATTGGCAAATTCTGCAGGGGCTGGTCTCTCTGCGACCACAGCGACTGCACCCGACTCGAGTGCATCGTTGATGAAGTCGTGACCGTCATGACGGATACCAGCAACCGCTATAAAGAGGTCACCTTCTACCACATCACGCGAGGACACCTTCAAGCCTCCGATCTCATGATCTGAAGAACCGCAGAGCAGGGCTCCGTTGAGTGGAGCGATGAGTTGGCGCAATTTCATCGATTGGATGCCACGCCCGTCAGAGCGGGTTCAGCTGGTTCTATTTCTTCGGTAGGTTCGAGGTTGAGGTAACTCGCAGCGCGCGTACTAATTCGACTGAAGATGGGTGCGGCAATTGTGCCACCGTAGATTTTAAGCTCTTCGTCGTTGGGACGGGGATCATCGATGACCACCAAGCACACGAAGGTCGGGTCCTCAGCGGGCATCATGCCCACAAAGGAGACAATGTAGTGACCATCAATATAGCCGACTCCGGGCACGTATTTGCGGCAGGTTCCGGTTTTGCCAGCGACCTCAAAACCAGAAACTGCGGCGCGGATGGCAGTGCCTCCTTCCTGAGTCACGGACTTGAGAGCCTGACGCATGCGCTTCGCGGTACTCGACTTGACTACTTGACGTATGGGCTGTGATTGGAAGCGCTCGACTAGGCTGCCGTCATTTGCAACGACGGCCTTCACCACCTGCGGGCGTCGCAGTTTGCCGTCGCCTGCAATTGCGCCGTAAGCGGCCGTTAGCTGCAGCGGCGTGACATTGGTTGCGTAGCCGAATGTGGCGCGGGAGAAATCGACAGGGTTACCAGTATTACGCGCTAAACCAGCGCTCTCGCCACTCAGCGCAATACCTGTCTTGCTACCAAAACCAAAATCCCTGAGGTAGCGGTAGAAACGATTCGGGCCCAACATCAAACCCATCTTATACGTACCGATGTTATTCGACTTCTTCAGGATTTCAGTGAAGCTGAGATCTCCTTTGGGATATGCATCCTTCACCACCACCGGACCATTACGATAGTTACCCCAGTGGCAGTGAATGATTGTATTAGGCGAGACCAAGCCTTGATCGAGAGCCCCAGCAGCCGCCACCATTTTGATGGTTGATCCTGGTTCATAAACCGCCTGCAAGGCGTAATTGTAGCCATGTTCAACAATCTTATCTCGTTTGTTGAGATTGAAGTGCGGGCGACTTGCCATCGCAAGCAGTTCACCAGTCTTGGGGTCAAGCATTACCACCGCCCCTTTCTTTGAATTGAATTGTCTGAGGCCACTCTCGAGTTCCTCCTCGACGATGGACTGCAGACCCATATCAATGGTCAGCTGTACATTGAGCCCTGAACGCGGTGGAAACAGACTGGACTCATCGCCAGGAATCAAGAGACCACGTGCATCTCGACTGTGCTCGCGCCAACCATCACGTCCTGTGAGCCAGTCCTCCATCGTGCGCTCGACGCCGAAACGACCAACCACTTTGTATTCAGGTTGGCCGTCCTCCCCCACTTTCTCAATTTCACCCGTATAACCAATAAGGTGAGACGCACGGTTAGGTGTGGTGTACCAACGTTTGATTGAATTCTGAAAGGCAAAACCCTCGATCCAGTTTTCTGACACCACCTGACGAAGATCCTCAGCCACATCCTCGGGCAGATCCTTGACAACGGGCACCCAAGTACCGCGACTGGTTTGAATGCGCTCACGAAGCTCATTGCGCTTCAACTGAAGCGGACGCGCTAAAATGCTAACTGCAAAATCAAAGTGGCGCTCGACAATATCTTCTGGCGAATGATGAGCTAGAATCTCACCACGAAGCGAGCGGATGCGTTGTGCGCGGGATTTGTCATCGAGAATATCCCAACCCTTCTCCATGCTTGCCTCCTGATAGGCCAGGCCGTAGCTAACAACCTTGGGGTCACGAAGATGGTTCTTGTCGACGTAAAGAGTGGAAACCGGAACACTCTTGGCCAGTGGCTCCTCGTGACGGTCCACAATCATACCGCGCATTGCAGGTAGGCGCTCGACACGATGAAAGGCCTTGTGCGAGCTTTCAGCGTATCGCTGGCGGTCCACAAGCTGGATCTGAATCAGTCGAGCCGAAAGAGCACTGAACGCGACCATCAGGATCAAGCACAGCAGCAAGCAACGGACTTGAAAGGGCGAGGACAACATCAGGGAACTGCGGAAGCAACGCTATCGGGTTTTTCAGTCTTCAATTGAATCTCTTCTACGACCGCGACATTGATCGGCCTCAGCCTGGATCCCTGTTCTTGGAGACGCTTGCGGATCAGATAGCGGTTGAGTAGCTGATCCGTCCGCATGCTAGTCGAGCGGATCTCAAGCTTACAGTGTTCAATGGTACGCGAAATCTCATCAATCTCGCGACTGATCTGGATTTGACGATTCTTACAATAGACATACAGGATTCCGCCTGCTGCAGCGATAGAAGTCGCAAGAATGACCGCAATCAGAGCAGATGCAGAAATCCTGATGGGCTGTTGCTTGCGACGGTTCATGATGTTTGGTGCTCAAGTAGACTGGCAACGCGGAGCTTCGCACTGCGAGCGCGCGGATTCGCATTCACCTCTGCTTCGGTCGGAGCGATCGCCCTGCGGGCCAGCAGCTTAAAGTGATGTTCGGGATTGCGGCGTGGCTGGGGCCACGCAGGACTGTCTATCCACTCGGTAGAGCGCCGCTTAAGAAAGTGCTTAACCATGCGGTCTTCGAGGCTGTGGAACGTAATGATCAGCAGACGACCACCCGGCTTCAGGAGACCGGGAACTGCCTCAAGTGTGCGCTGCAAACTCTCAAGCTCTTCATTCACCGCCATGCGAATGGCCTGGAAAGCGCGGGTGGCTGGATGGATGCGACCTTGCCTACCGACAGCCTTCTCAATGCAAGAGGCCAGATCGAGGGTTGTGGCAAATCGCTTGTCGGCACGGCGCTCGGTGATGGCCGCAGCGATGCGGTGAGCCTTCTTCTCCTCACCGTATTCGCGCAAAATGCGAATCAATTCGTGTTCAGGCCACTCATTGACTACTTCGGCAGCATCGTGCGGGCAACTGGGGCCCATGCGCATGTCTAGGGGGCCGTCACGCATGAAGGAGAAGCCACGCTCGGCACAGTCGAGCTGGCGCGATGATACGCCGAGATCGAGCAACAGCCCATCGGCCATACCAATCTTCGGGTCGTCGGCCACATCGGAGAAGTTACCCTCCCATGAGCAAAAGCGATCGCCGAAGGCCGCCAGACGTTGGCTCGCATGGGCCAGCGCTTCCGGATCGCGATCAACACCCAGCACTCTCGCTCCAGCCTTCAGAAACAACTCACTGTGACCGCCGCCACCAAGAGTTCCATCGATGATAAAACTACCTTCAGCAGGCTGCATCCACTCGATCACCTCTGCAGGAAACACAGGGGCATGATACGAAGAGACCCCGCCGGCTTTCGCCGTGGGGTCGGGCTTCATCGTTTGGAGAGATGACGATGGCCGCGCGGACAACCAGCCAGAAGCCGCACGGACCATCGTAGCAATCGACGCATGAAGCTCTGTCCCTAGAAGCTTCAAACGCCCAGCCAGAAAATCCCCGGGATGCTGCGCCAGCAACCAACCAGAAGTGGCACAGACATCCCGATATGTCGTGGTGCCCTGCGCCGTCCCTTGCGCTTGGCACCACTGGGAGAGTGGTGGAGAAGAGACCAAGACTGGCGCCTGCACGGCTGCGTATGGACTCACGCAAGAGTGAGCCGGCTCAGGCGCCAGTGTTGGAGGGTGACACAAGATCACAAACTGAAGGAGAAAGAGTTGGGTAGATGGTAGGAAGCCATAATGAGTGGGTGAATCGGCGGGAACCGGAGTTTGGATTGCGCTTGCGTAACTGGTGAATTGGTTGATTGGTGAAAACGTTTGCAGGCTTTTGGATCTAAAAGATCCCAAGCTCATCGTCGTCCTCTTGACCGGTTTCGATCTCCAGGACCTTATCGAAATTGGCTTTGCTCCAGACCTGAAAATGGGTGCCGCGGCCGGCGAGCATAATTTCGGAGTCAGCGTCGATGGCAGCCTTCTCGCTGAGGTCCTTGGGGACCAAGAGCTTACCCTGATCGTTAAGGGCGACTTCGCGACAGAGCATGGCAAGCTTGCCGAGCATCTTGCCCTTCTCGGCGGGTGTCTTGTCGCTGTTGTTGATGATCTCAACCCGCTCGGCGTAGGCTGCTTCACTGAGCGCCTTAACCAAAGGCATGTCGTATTCTTTGGAGAACAACAGAAAAAGGGAGCGGCCCGGCTCGGGGCGCCAAGCAGGCTGAATGGAAACCCGATACTTCGAGTCCATTTTCGCCGGCTTGAAGCCTTTGTAACGTTGTTCAAATTCACTCACGGGCACAAGTGGGGCATTCAGTGGTATTGAAGTACACTGAAACACACTATGCAAGCAAGTAGAAATACAACAAAAACAAAGTTTTTCATGAATCACTCATAATC